>JAQVVD010000018.1 GCA_028699155.1 Candidatus Peribacteraceae bacterium
CGGGATTCTGCTTCGGTTCGGGCGCAGCTCCCTGCGGCGTTTCCATTTCCTGTTCCAATCCTCCCAGCCCCGTGTCGAGCACCGTGCTGAGTTCGTGCAGCTGGTGGTCCGCCGCCCCTTCTTTCACCGCTCGTTTCTTCTCCTGGCGCGTAGGGTCTAGCTGTATGTTGATGCTGATGCCTTCCCGCGGGCCGAATGTTCTCACGGTTGGTTTCTTCAATTTTTCTATCTGCAGCAGCAGCAATCGCAGCAGCGTCACATCCTGAATTTTCACGAATGAGAACGCGGCGCCCAGAATGAGCGGCAGCCAGCAGAGGATCTTGATGACTGCGCCCGATGTCGGTTGTGCCCCAATAGAGCTCCAGAGTCCGTAGCTTGTTCCTCCTGTGATCATGAGAATGAAGATCTGGCGTAGCCCGATGGGCCCGACGATCTTCTCCTCAATCTGGATATCTGTTGGGATTTTGACGGGGTCTATAGCCATAGAATCTCTCTATTGTAGCAGTTTTTCCGCTTTTCCGCCACCCCCTGATCGTTTCGGGACGGCAGACAGCGTCCCCCTGTTGTTTCCACTGCTTCTTAGGCTTCCGCTGCGGCTTTCGCGCGCTCTTTTTCCGGTGCTTCTGTCGCGTTCCCCGGGAGGAATTCCAGGCTGTCTTTGCCCTTGCGTACGATACGAATAACGTCTCCTTCTGAGAAGATTCCCTTGAGGATGTGTTCGGCGATCTCGTCTTCAACTTTCTCCTGGATGACGCGGCGGACCGGCCTGGCCCCGTATTCCGGATCGAATCCGCGTTCCGCGAGGAAGTTCACCGCTTTCTGGTCGATATCGAGCGCGTAGCCCTGTTCCCGGAGTCGTTCTTCCAGGAGTTGCAGGTGCAGCTTCACGATCTTGCGGATTTCTTCCTGCTTGAGTGCGTTGAAGATGATGATGTGGTCGATGCGGTTTAAGAATTCCGGGCGCATGTGCTCCTTGAGTTCTCCCAGGACTTCCTGGCACTTCTGCTCGTACTCCGTCTCCGCGGCCTGCGCCTCTTCCGCCAGCTGGAAGCCGATCTTTGCAGCTTGTTTCGTGAGTTTTGCCGCTCCGATATTGCTCGTCATCACGATGATCGTATTCGTAAAGTCCACGGTTTTCCCCTGACCGTCGGTCAGTTTTCCGTCTTCCAGGATTTGCAGCAGGATATTGAAGAAGTCGGGGTGGGCTTTCTCGATTTCGTCGAAGAGTATGACAGAGTACGGCTTTCGGCGGACTGCTTCTGTCAGCTGGCCTCCTTCCTCATACCCGACGTAGCCGGCGGTTGTTCCCGTGAGCCGGGAGACGTTGTGTCGTTCCATGAATTCGGACATGTCGATTTTGATCAGCGCATCCTCCCGGCTGAATACTTCTTCTGCAATCGTGCGCACCAGTTCCGTCTTCCCCACGCCCGTGGGACCGAGGAAGAGGAAGGAGCCGATGGGGCGGCGCGCGTCGCTGATGCCCACGCGGCTTCGCCGGATGGCGCGTGCGACTTTCTGGATCGCCTGATCCTGCCCCACGACGCGTTTGCGCATGACTTGCTCCAGATTCTTGAGTTTTCTGCGCTCGTCTTTGAGCAGGCGCGTCACTGGGATGCCGGTCATGCGGCCTATGACTTCCGCGATGTCGTCTTCCGTAATTTGCACCGGGGTTCGGCGGTCGCCGTCTTCCGCGCTGCGCATCGCATCTATCTGTTCCTGGAGCTCCTGATGTTCCTGTTTGAGCTTGAGTGCGATGTGGTACTTCTGTTCCTTGACGGCTTCCTGCTGCCGTACGATGAGTTTTTCCAGCTTCTCCTCTGCTTTTTTAATTTCCGGGGATACGCCCTGGTTGAGCAGACTCTTGCCTGCAGCGGCTTCGTCGAGTACGTCGATCGCCTTATCCGGCAGGAAGCGTTCCGTCAGGTACCGCTTGCTCAGGTTTACGGCTGCTTCTACGGCATCTTCTGTGATGTTGAGTTTGTGGTACTCCTCGAAGCCCCGCTTGATTCCGGACAGGATTTGCACGGTGTCTTCGATGCCGGTTTCCTCAATCATGATCGACTGGAACCTGCGTTCCAGTGCGCGGTCCTTCTCGATTGTACGGTACTCATCCGTCGTGGTGGCGCCGATGACCTGGATCGTGCCCCGGCTGAGCGCCGGTTTGAGGATGTTCGCCGCATCGAGGGATCCTTCTGCGGAACCGGTTCCCACAACCGTATGCAACTCATCTATGAAGAGCAAAATATCCTGCTTGCTCTGCGTTGCTTCCTTGATGATGTCGTCGAACCGTTGCTCGAATTCGCCGCGGTACTTCGTCCCTGCGACCAGTGATCCCATATTGAGCAGTAGTACCTGCTTGGAGCGGAGAGGGGCCGGGACATTCCCGTCCGCAATCCGCTGCGCCAGCCCTTCCACAATCGCCGTTTTCCCGACCCCGGGTTCTCCAATGAGGACGGGGTTGTTCTTCGTTTTGCGGCTGAGGATGTGAATGGTGCGCTGAATTTCTTGGTCGCGCCCGATGATCGGGCCGATCTTGCCTTCCTTCGCCTTCAGAACGAGATTTTCCGTAAAGTAGTCCAGCACCGGCGTCTTGCTCTTCCCTTCGGTCTTGCGGCGTTTGAGCCCCTCCGGATCGTTCGCCATTGAGCCCTGCATGCCGACAATCGCTCCCTGTAGCCCCTGGAAGAATGATTCGAGGGATTGCTCTAAGTCTCTGTTCTGTTTCTTGAACTGGTTGATTTGTCCGAACATTTCCTCGATGTGCGCGCACAGGTCCATAGGGTCCACCTGCATTTGCTCCATGATTGCCGTTGCCGCGTTCTTCTCCGTGGAGACGAGCGCATGGAGCAGGTGTTCCGTGCCTACATTCGCATGGCGGAACTTGTGCGCCGTGATTACGCTCTGTTCTATGACGTTGTGCAGGAAGGCCGACAGTCCGTGCTTCACCTGTTTCCCCTCGATGTTCTGCGTTTTCATCGCTTTCATTACGATGCGCACGTTCTCCAGCGTGATTCCTGCGCCCGTGAAAATGGAGAAGCCCAGCGATTTTGGGATGCTGAGGAGCCCAAGGAGCAAGTGCTCCGTGCCGATGTACGGGCTCTTCATATTCTTCGCTTCCTGCTCTGCAATTTGCAGAGCGAGTTTCGCATTGGGCGTAAAACGGTCGAAGGGGTGCATGGGAGAGGAGTGGGAGAATGGGGCGTCCCCAGAGAGTTATCACTCTAACAAATTGAGTGATAAACCGTCCAGAAGATCGTACAAGTATAGCAAACTTCGTGGCGCCTCGGGAGCGGTCAGGATACACAAAAAGTGGTCTTGTAACGTTCTGTCTACTCTCATTCACATCCCGCTTCCCTCGATCGTGCCGCCCGCCAGTCTTCCAGAAAGAGTACCAGGACGGTCGTGACCGGGACGGAGAGCATCACGCCCAGTACGGGGTGGATCGTATTGGGGAAACTGATACCGACGAGCATGGCAAACAGAATCGCGATCGGCGAGAGCCCGACTGCCCGTTTCATAATGATGGGTACGAGCAAGTTGTTCTCTGTCCATTGTATTGCGTAGTACACGCCGCCGAGGATGGGAATCCAGACCAGCCCTTCCTGCGTGCCTCCGATGAGGATGGCGGGAATGGAAGCGATAATCGGTCCGACTGCAGGGACGAGTTCGCAGAATCCTGCGAGCACTGCAAGTGTCAATGCATAGTCGATGCCCAGGATAGAGAGCGCAATGAAGGTCAGGAGGAAGATGCTGAACATCAGCAGCAATTCGCCGCGCATCCACTGGCCGATCTTCGTGTGGATTGCCTCTGATTTCAGCTCTGCATACGTGCGGTACTTGGGAGGCAGGAAGCCGCGCAGCCAGGAAATGATGCGCTCTTTTTCCAGCTGCATGAAAAATGCGAACACCAGCACGACGATGAAACTGACAACGAAGTTCACCACGGAACCGGCGAGCCGCGCAGCGAATCGAACGGATTCCTGCGCTACATCCGATAATTGCTGGCCTGTTTGCTGCAGGTTCAGCACGAACCGATCGAGGGAGAGATTCTGGAGCATGGTTTCTGCCAGCCGGCTGATTTGGATATTCGCTTCCGGCGAGAGCAGCGGGATATCAATCTGGGGGTTTACCATGAAGGGCGCCAGTTCATCGCTGATGTTGCGTGCGATGTCCTGGATCTGCGTCGCGATGATCGGGATGAACGAGACGATCAGGAAGATGATGAGCGCCAGTGCGATGATGTAGTGCAGGATGACGGCAACGCCGCGGGGAATGCCCCATCGGCGCATTGCCTGCACCCCCGGATCGATGACGGTTGCGACGAACACCGCCAGCAGGAGCAGCATGATACTGTGGCGCAGATGGAAGAGCAGCCATAGCCCGATGAGTATTCCGATGATCGCGCAGGTCGCCTGCGCTACGCTCTTGGTGGACAGGTGCACCACTGTCAGGTCTTTCTTGGATTTCGGAGGCAGTGTTTCGATGTGCCTCTCCTCTTTTGCCAATGCGGTGCGGGCATGGCTGATCATATCCTGCGCCTTCTTTCCGATGACGCGGATGGATTCGAATGCCACATGTTGCTCTTTCTTCTGTGCCATATGCTTATCCGCCGATGGCGGTAACGATGAAGTTCACGATCACGTAGGAGAGTGCGGAGAGAATCATACCAATGATGCCGTACCGAATGGTAGCCATTGCTTTATCTTTTCCTCCGGCGACGGTGCCGAGCGCATACTGGAATCCTCCTACGAGGATGACGATGAGGCAGATGCCGCCCGTGAAGCCGAAGAGGATCTGTATGAGATACGCGATGTACCCCGGGATGCAGTCCGCATGCACTTGTCCCGATGTGAAATCGCATCCGCCCGCCCCATCGGAGATCAGCGAGTCCTGTGCAGCTATCTTGCCTGGGAGCAGGAGCACTATGCCGATGATGCCAGCATGAATTCTGTACATTTCTTTTCGTATTGTGATGAAGAGAATGCAACTGTGCGATACAGTTTCGTTGACAGCGATGCCTGATCGCTGGGAACTATATCTCTCTGCGCCATGCCGTCACCTGTTTCTCCCTTCCTCTGGCAAGAGGCGGCACGCCCCATTGTCGCCCTCGCACCCATGGCGGGCGTGACGGATGCGGCGTTCCGGCAGCTCGTCAAACGCCTTGCTCCCGAGACGGTCGTGTACACGGAGCTCCTGAGTACCGATGCCATCCATTACGGAGCGAAGAAGACAATGGGCATGCTCCATTTTGATGCGGAAAGAGAGCGTCCGTTCATCGTGCAGGTCTTCGGCAAGAAACCAGAATGTTTCCTCTCTGCCGCCAAGGTGATTGAGCAGATGGGTGCGGATGGGATCGACATCAACATGGGGTGTCCCGCTGCGAAAGTAGTGAGTTCCTGCCACGGTTCCGCGCTCATCAAGAATCCGGAACTCGCTGCGGAACTCGTGCATGCGGCGAAGAGAACGGTCAGTATCCCCGTGAGCGTGAAGACGCGGCTGGGGTGGGATACGCCCGAGACGCTCATTCCGTTCTGCGCCACATTGGTGGAGGCTGGTGCGGATGCGCTTGCGATCCACGGCAGGACATACAGCCAGAAGTTCGATGGCAGGGCGGATTGGGCGCCGATCTATGAACTGAAGAAGCGCGTATCCGTGCCGGTGATCGGCAACGGCGACGTCTGCACGCCGCAGGATGCCGCACAGAAACTCGGGAATTTAGACGGAGTGATGGTCGGGCGGGCGACGTGGGGGAATCCGTGGCTCATGCGCGACATCTGCGATGCATTGCTGCGTGGGAACATCCCCGCGAAACTCACGGTCGACAGCCTCTCTTTCCCGGAGAAGATTCCCGTCATACTCGAGCACTGCGAACTCTCCGTGCGGCTCAAGGGGGAACAGCGGGGCATGATGGAAATGCGCAAGCACCTTGCGAGTTACGTGCGGGGTCTGGAGGGAGCACGGGAACTGCGCGCAAAGCTCGTGCGCGTAGAGAAACTCAGCGAGGTGAGAATGATCCTCAAAGATTGGATGTGAGCGGACGTTCTCCTTAGAGCTGAACGCGGATGCCGGGACCCATTGTCGGCGTGATAGTCACTGAAGCGATGTAGATTCCTTTGATGCCTGAGGGTTTCGCTTCTTTGATCGCGTTCAGGAGCGCCTCCAGATTCTCCTGCAGCTTCTTGCCGCCGAAGGAAATCTTGCCGAACGGCACATGAATGATGCCGGCTTTGTCCATCTTGCACTCAATGCGCCCTTTCTTGAGCTCGCCGATGGTCCGCTTGATATCCTGCGTGACCGTTCCCGCTTTCGGATTCGGCATCAGCCCTTTCTGCCCGAGCGTCTTTGCGATCTTTCCCAGTGATTTCATCACCTCCGGGACCGCGACTGCCACATCGAAATCGATTGTCCCTCCTTCGATTTCCTTCACGAGCGCATCGTTTCCCGCTTTCTCCGCGCCCGCCTTCCTGGCTTCGTCAATCAGGTCATCGGGCACGAACGCGGCGATCCGCACGGACTTGCCCGTGCCGTGGGGGAGCGCGACGGTCGTTCGCACGAGCTGATCCGCCTGCGTCGTGTCTGCGCTGATGCGAATGTGCGCTTCTGCCGTCGCATCGAACGATACCGTGCTCAGTTGCGTGAGCAGTTCTGCCGCTTCTTCGATCGGGTAGGACGGTTTCGTGAGAAGCGCCGTCTTCTCCGCGTACTTCTTTCCGCGTTTGCGGGAGAGCTTGGTGGCTTTGGTGTCTGCCATACTAAGAGGGGGGAACGTGGTAGTGGCGTCCTTCGACAATCTCAGGACTCCCACGAGTGGCGGTATTGTTACGGACGGCGTGCCGTTACGCAAAGAAAAACGCTACTTCTTTCCCCGCTTCTTCCCACGGGCAGTCTTCGCGGAGGTTGCCGCAGCTACTGCGGTCTTGCGCGGTGCGCTCTCTCCCGTGAGCCATGTGAGGAAGAATCCGAAGAGGAAGATGGCGAGCGGCATGCTCCACCAGCGTTCCGCCTGGTTGCCTGCGAGCGTGATGGAGAGCGAGAGGTACAGGACGGAGAGCACCAGCGAGAGTTGCCCGATCGCTTTCATTGCGAAGAAGTAGATGATTTCCGGTATGCGCCTGCACTCCTGCGGGACCTCGCGCAGGCGATAGTCATGCCACAGGTACAGCAGGCCTCCGACTGTGAAGATGAGCACGAGACCCAGGTAGACCTCCGTGTTGAAGTTCGTCTGCCCAAGGACGCCCATCAATGCCGTGATTGCGCTTACGCACATGAGGAGCGCGCCGATGGCGAGCATGATGTATCCAAAGATCGCCCGTCCCGTCTCGCGTGGTTTCGGGGAACTCTCAAGCAGGCGCGCCAGCAGGAAGAATGCGATGAGTTGCAGGGCGACTACGCCGAGAATGAGACCGAACACCGTCTGCATGAATGTGAAGATGTCGAAGAGAAACTGGTTCGCTTCCATGGAAGATGGGGGAAAGGCTTCTCACAGCCTAGATGTTCGCGTTTCTTCTGGCACGTGAAAGCAGTTGCGCATCTGGGAGATTCGGATTGCGATGCGGTTTACCCGGCTTCGCGGGGACCAGGAGCTTCATTCCACTGTGACTCCCATGGACCGCGCCGTTCCGGCGATGATGTTGCATGCCATGTCGAGGTCTTTCGTATTGAGGTCGGGCATTTTGATCGTTGCGATTTCCTTCACCTGCTGCCTGGTGAGTTTGCCGATTTTATTCTTGTTGGGTTCGCCGCTTCCCTTGCTCAACTTCGCCTTCTCCATAATCAGGGATGCTGCGGGCGGCTGCTTGAGTTCGAAGGTGAAGGAACGGTCGCTGTACACGGTAATGACGACGGGAACCACCTGTCCCATCCTGTCCTTGGTCTTCTCATTGAACTGCGTGCAGAAGCCGTTGATGTCGATTCCTGCCTGTCCGAGAACAGGTCCCAGCGGAGGTGCAGGATTCGCCTGTCCTCCTTTCGCTTGCGCCTTGATAACCTTGGTGACGGATTTCGCCATAGTGCGTGAGCCCGCGCAGTCTACGCATCCACCCGTGCAACCGTCAACGTTCTTTGCGCTTTTTCTTGCTACTCCGTCACTCTATCGAGCAAGCCGAACATGCGTTCATCCTTCCCCGGTGCAATGTGCATCTCGTACAGCCGTTCGCGTACGCGTACGAAGACGACACGTTCCTCACTGATGCCGGTATCCAGGAATGAGAGGAAATTCCTCACAGGTTTGCCTTCCTGCCTCTGCGTTTCATCGACCAGGTCCTGCACTGCCGGACTGAAAGACTGGTGCAGCGCTTCCTTGAGCGCCATGAAGTAGAGTTTCACGTGCGGCGAATCCGTCCACGCCAGCACGCCGGCACGGTCTCTGTTTTCCAGGAGAATCGCTCCCGTCACTTTCACGCCGTCTTCCGGCGGGATGATCCTTGCCAGGAAGATCGATTCTGCGAGCGGTTCGATCTCGAACTTCTGCTCGGCGAGAATCTTTCCGACGTTCGCGCCCTCCTGCTTGGGCGTGCCTCCTGCAGCGGGGGGCTCCGTATCGTCCGCCGCAGGCGGCGTTGCGCCTTCAGGCAGAGGATCGCTCTGGCTCGGGCTTTCTGCGGTTTCGCCGTTGCCCTGGAACAGTGCTGCGAAGGGGTGCTCTTTCACAGTGAGCGCGGCATCTGCCGCGCCCAGCGCGATGAGCACGAGAGTGAAGCCGCTTACGAAGACAGAGTTCTTCATGGGTTCCCCTATGCTGAGATTGTACTCCAGATGCGCGCATAGGAAAGCCAAATCGCTCCCTACGTGACCGCGAACTCTCTTCTTGCTATGCTGGCACCCCATGGCGATTATACGCACTGCACGGAAGGAACAGACGGTCACTCCCGTGAAGACGGTACGTGAGAACGATTCGTTCGAGCAGTCGTTGCGTCCCCGCGCCCTCACGGAGTACGTCGGGCAGGGGAATGTAAAAGAGCACCTCCTCGTCTACATGGAAGCGGCCAGGAAGCGCGGGGAGCCGCTGGGGCATACGCTGCTCCACGGTCCTCCAGGCCTTGGGAAGACGACGCTCGCCCTCATCATCGGGCATGAGATGGATGCGCAGGTGCGCGTTACGAGCGGGCCCGCCATCGAGAAGCCGGGAGACTTAGCTTCTCTTCTCACCAACTTGCAGGCGGGGGATGTGCTCTTCATCGATGAAATCCACCGGCTGCGTCCCGCCATCGAGGAGGTCCTCTACAGTGCGATGGAAGACTTCGCGCTGGATCTGATGCTCGGCAAGGGTCCCTCTGCGCGCTCCATGCGCCTGGAGCTCAAGCCGTTCACGCTCGTGGGAGCAACGACGAAGACGGGTTCCATCAGCGCGCCGCTCCGCGACCGTTTCCCGCATGTGTTTAAATTGGCGTTCTACTCCCAGTCGGAAATGCGCCACATCGTCGAACGCACCGCAAAGATTCTCCAGGTTATGCTGGAAGACGGGGTCGCGCACCACATTGCGGGCTGCTGCCGCGCGACGCCGCGCATCGCGAACCGATTAGTGCGCTCGATCCGCGACTTTGCGCAGGTGCGCAACGAGGAGACGATCAGCCTCACGCGCGCCTGCGATACGCTGCACGCGCTCGGCATCGATGATGTCGGCCTCGACCGGACGGACCGCGCCATACTCCATGCGATCATCGAGAAGTTCGGCGGCGGACCGGTGGGCCTCTCCACGCTTGCCGCTGCAACGGCGGAAGAAGAGGAGACGCTCGAGGACGTGTACGAACCGTACCTGCTGCAGCAGGGCTACCTGCAGCGCACGCCGAAGGGGCGGATCGCGACGCGGCTCGCGTTCGATCTGCTCGGGCTCATGGTGCCGGAGGGCGTGCAGAAGAATCTGTTTGGGATGTAGTTGATGGTTCTTGGCGGCGTGTTTTTCGTTCTACCGTTTAATGGCCATAATTCGCTTTGATATCCACAACGACGCCTAAAGCAATGAGCTGACGCATGACTGATGCATAAATGGCATGGAATTCTTTCAGTGCCGCATGGGGCATACACAGGTGATGGTACTGATATGGCCTGCAAGCTATCCAGTTGAGTGTCTGAAGCGTGTCCTTGTCTGCCACTTCCGCATGCAGAATGATTGCTCTCACTCGTGCCAACGTCTCCTCTTTCGTGATGTGCATATATATTCCTGCCGATGGATACTGTGGTTCATAGAGATTCTTAATGAATCCATCGACTATCTCTTCTGCCGGGCAGGTTTCCCAATACTCTGGCATAGCGGGGGAGCATAATCTTTCCCTCACGGACAGTACAAAAAGAATTATCTTTTTGCAGCTGGTGAGCCATTGGATTCACGACCGTGGCGGATGGGTCCCCCCATAGTTTCTATTATCTCTCGCAGACTCCTCTCAAATTTCTCCTGCGAAAATTCCTTTGCCCGTGCGTGCAGCTTCTCTTTTGAATAAGTTTTTTGTTCGTGTTTTTGCATTGCTTGCAGCAGAGAATCATGAGTTGCTTCTGTAAAGAATTCGCCGGTTTCTCCCTCGATCATCGTCTCCAGTGCGCCTCCTGCTCTGTAGGCGATCACCGGCGTGCCGCACGCGAATGATTCCAGCGGGACGAGCCCGAAATCTTCCTCCCCCGGGAAGAGCGTGGCACGCGCGCCGGCGTAGAGGTCCCTAAGCTCGTCATTCTCCCGGTACCCGTAGAACTCCGTCTGCGGTCCGGCGAGTTTCTTTAAACGGTTCATATCCGGTCCCGTCCCTACAATCTTTAAGTGTTTTCCGGCTTTCTCACATGCCTCGATCGCCAGGTCAATCCTCTTGTACCGCACGAGGCTGGAGACGATAAGGTAGTAGTCGGAGTGCTCCATCGCTCCCGGGCGGAACTCGTGCTCCAACCAGAAGTCATCAACCGGCGGGTAGAGAACGTCGCTCTCGCGGCGCCAGTAGAGTTCGATGCGGCGTTGCACTTCCTTGGAAGCTGCGAGCAGCGCATCCGGGCGCGCTGCGCTCTCTGCATCCCAGATGCGCAGCTTGTGGAACTGCCGTTCCAGGTGCCAGCGTTTTGCGAATCCGAGCGGTCCCTTGCCCGCTTGCTCCAGTACATCGTGGGTCCTATCCCACAGGTAGCGCGCGGGGGAGTGCACGTAGCAGAAGTGGCGCGGTTCGTTATTGGTAATGATGCCGTGGACGAATGCAGAGGAGAAGGAGAGCACGAGGTCGAACTGCGAGAAATCCCACTGCTCCGCTGCTTCGGGGAATGCGGAGAGGAGGAGATGGTGATTATAACGGTAGGGAGTAGGGAGTAGGTTGTAGGGAGTAGGGAGCCTGGCGGAAATCACTCGGCTTGCCGGGAACCAGTCGCCCAACTTCCTTTCGTCGTAGAGCAAAGTATAGATAGGCGCATCCGGGAACATGTTTGCCACAATGCGCAGCACGCGCTCTGCGCCTCCTTTCATAGTGAGCAGTTCATGGACTAAGGCTATTTTCATACGGGAGCATAAAGAGAAAGTTCACTTGCCCTGAGCGAGTCCGCCTCGGGCGGACGAGTCGAAGGGTGGACGAGGGCGATTTTCACGGAGAGATTGTAACGCTTTCCTGTTTATCTCCCTACTTTCTTGCGTACAATAGGGGGGTAGGGTCAGTAGCTCAGTGGTAGAGCAGTAGGCTTTTAACCTATTGGCCGTGGGTTCGATCCCCACCTGACCCACCATCCGGCTTCGTCAGCTGCGGCTGACTACGCCACGATTGGTGGTTCGATCCAGGGCACGGCGAAGTTCCGTAGGAACGGAGACGGCCCCACCTGACCCACCACGTATATCCTTATATATCATGGTTCAATTTTCAGAATTGAAGGGTAAGAAATTTGTAAATAATTTGAAGATCATTTTGAAGGATCTTGAGCCGTTTATACGAGCCGTGAAGCCATTATGGAATAGTCCTCCGTTTCCAAATTTTTCACTTAGGGTACGTGAAGCTTGGACACTTTGGTTACTTTGCGCTGCACTGAACCGCATGCGCGGTCTGGATTTAACATTTGGGGAAGATGATGAGAGCAGTAGCGATGGAATCCTGTTAGACAAAAGAACTATGGAATTTATAAAAACTGAAAACGTCGCAACGATGGATTTTCCTTCAACCAATTTCCCGAGAGGAGAAAAACGCATCATTGCAGCCATTATGAGTAAGATTCAAAAAGGTCATGAATATGCCAAAGGAAAGATCCTGACAGTTTTTTTTGATGGCGCTCATCAATGGCACAGAAATAAAGTCAGAGAGGCGATTAATGGCAAGCATCACTTCGAACAAATTTTTCTTATTGGTCTTGTTACAGACCACAATGCGACTGAATGGGAATACTCGGTCACGGAGCTTGAGGAAAATACTTCAACTACGTTTATAGTGAAGATAACACCAGATTTCACTGATTGGTCTGTTACTCTTTTTCCAAATTTGCCCACACCACAAAAAATATGATATCTGAGGTCGTATGATACTTAGCGCGCTCTTTCCCTTTTTCCCCGCATCCTACGGTTTCTTCTTCTCCTCCTGCACCGCACTGTCATACAGCTCCTGTCCTTTCGGCGTGGGATATTTGCCCGTGATGCACGCGGTGCAGAGGTTCTCCCGTTGCATGCCGAACTCCTTGAATGCCTGGAGCATCTTTTCCGGTTGGAGGAAACGAATGCTCTCTACGCCCAGTTCCCCGGCGAGCAATCGGTGCCCTTCCACTGTGAGGTTCCCCTGTGTATCCAAGTATTTGCGGACGATCAATTCAGAGAGGTTGGAAATATCAATGCCGTAGAAGCAGAGCGCCACCACCGGCGGACAGCTGAGCCGCAGGTGAATCGCTGCCGGGTTCTTTGCCCGTACGTTCTCGATGAGTGCCCGCATCGTCGTGCCGCGCACGAGACTGTCCTCCACAAGGACAACAGTTTTCCCCGCCAAGTCCGCATCGTCGCGCACATGCAGTTTCCGCTTGGCGATCTCGAATCGTTCACTGCTCTTTGTGAATGAGCGCGCTTCAATCCGTCGTTCAATATCTTCTGAAACGGGTAGGTCCTTCTGCCGCGCGTATCCCCTGCCTGCGCAGACCGCGGAGTGGGGGACGGGTTCTATTCGTACCGACTCCGGATCGCCGGGAATTTCGGGATCATTCTCTGCCAGCAGTTCTCCCAACCGTTCCCGGATTCGTTCTACGCTCACGCCGTCGAGCTTGGAGAGGTACTGCGCGAAGTACACCCATTCGAAGAAGCAGTGCGCATGCTGCCTGGATTCAACCACTTGTTCGATCGTCACTTGTCCGCCCTGTTCCCGGATGAGCTGCCCCGGCAGGAGTGGATGGATTTCTTCATCTGCCGTCCCCGGGAATGTCTCCTTGATTCCATGATCTTCGGATGCGACGGCAAAATGATCGTTACGCCGCATGTACACGATCGGGTGGAACCCCCGGCTGTCGCGGTAGGCGTAGACATTCCCTTCCTCATCCATCATGACGATATTGAATGCGCCGTCGAGCGCTGCTTCCAGCGATTGGAAGACTGCTGCCATGTTTTCGCGCGTGTGTTCCTCAATCGCCTCGATGAGGAGCAGACGGATCACCTCCGTATCGACTTCCACTCGGAGCGGACCGTGCTGCGCCTGCAGATCATCGAAGTTCGCAATGTTCCCATTGAAGGCGAATGCGTACTTCATGCCTCCGGCTGTAAATCGGAACGGCTGGCTCATATCCGGGTGGTTGCCTCCGGAAGTGATGTACCGGTTATGGCCGATAGCATCCGTCGCTTCCCAGTGCTCGAAGGTGCCCGGGTTCCCCAGATCCGCCTCGAACGTTCCCGCCACGACTTCCAGCGCCTGCTTGCGCGTGTGCGTGGCAATGCCCCAGCCCGCTCCGCCGCGGTGCCGGAGAGCATGCATCATTTCTCCCGTTCTGCTCGCTGCGTCATCGGTTCCTTCGCGAAGCGAGGAGACCGCCACGACAGCACACTTATGAGGGAGATGTTCGGGCATGAGAACCTATTCTCCTGCAGGCGCATGTACTGGTCTAGGTGAATTGTTGACATTTAATAGATTAGTAGTGTTTACTATATTTGAATTTCTTCCAACTTTCGTTCCATGCACCCATTAGAAACCCCAGAGAATGTCCAGGCAGCGATCGCCGCAGGCGACGTACATCGCCTGTCTCCGGCGATGCAGGCTGCTGTCGATGAAAATGGATGGGAGATTGCACGCACGCTCGGCTGTCTCGGCGATACCGAATCAGATGTCACCGATCACGATGGTGCCGGTGATCTGCCGGACCTCGTGAAGGATTTTGAGGGCAAGTAAACATCGTTGCCATCGTACGCATCGGCAGCCGTTCCGGCGTTGCTCATTCCGGCTTCTGCAGGTCGAAGTTATCGACAATGAGCAGGATGCTTACCCCAATGATGATGGAGAGGATGTGGCTCAGCAGCGGTGTTTCCGGCAGCAAGTACATGTCCATTGTTCCCCAGATGCCGCGCCACACCAGCACCATGCAGAAGACGATAATTATGGCGTGGAACAAGTGGTGCCTGCGCATGATTTTCCGCATGGATGCATGCATTCGTTGCAGGAATGTGCGACGCCAGATGCGTTGGTATATTTTTGTGATGACGAGACTGTTCACAGTATAATTATACAATAAAAAAGTATTTTAGTAAATCTCCAGGGGGCATTCACTGTGAATGCTCGGTGTATTGACAGAATGTAATTTTGTAGATATATTTTATTTATGGAACAGAGAAATTCTCCCAAACCACCCGCGGTGTCCTGCAATTGCGATTCCTGTCTTGTGAAGAAAGGTTCTCAGCTTTGCGAGCGTTGTAGCACTGAGCAGGGCGGTGATTTGTCGGCTCTTGTGATCCGGTGTGCGCAGGAACATGTGCGCTCCGTCCTTACTGCTTCTCAGAAGGTCGATTGAAGGGCGCATGGCTTTCGTTCCCCTGTTTCTCTACGCTAGGGGGGATTCATGATTGATACGCATTGCCATCTGGCGGATCGCAAGTTTTCTGCGGATCTTCCGCAGGTCATTGCACGCGCTGAGGCGCAGGGGATCACGCAGATGGTGACAATCGCAGATTCCCTCATAGAGGCACAGGCGTGCATCCTCCTGTCCGAGGAGTATCCGCAGGTTTTCTGTGCGGTCGGGGTTCATCCGCACCACGCCAAAGATTGGCGGAAGGATGATACGGCGCGATTGCGGGCTCTGAGTGCCTCTTCACAGAAGGTGCGCGCCATCGGGGAGATCGGCCTGGATTACCACTATGATTTCTCTCCACGTGATGTGCAGCGAGAGGTATTTCTCGCGCAGCTCGCTCTGGCGAAAGAATTGAGCCTCCCCGCCGTGGTCCACTGCAGGGAAGCGATTGAAGACTTGCGGGCAATCATTCAGGAAGTGCAGCCGCAGAAACTCGTCCTGCACTGCTGCACGGAGCGGTGGGAAGATGTCCAGCCGCTCGTGGAGAACGGATACCTGCTCGGTTTCACGGGGATTGTTACGTACGCGAATGCGCAGGAGATTCGCCGCACTGCTACGCTCTGCCCTCTCTCGCAGATGCTCCTGGAGACGGATGCGCCGTATCTGGCGCCCGTGCCGCATCGCGGGAAGCGCAACGAACCTGCATTCGTGCGGGATGTTGCCGCGTTCATCGCCGAACTCCTCGGCATGCCGCTCAAAGAGCTCGATCGCAAGACGACTGAGAATGCAGTGGCGTTCTTCGGTCTCTCTTCGTAAGATGCTCCTGTGTCCCAGTAGGCTAACGGATAGACCGCCAGCCTCCGAAGCTGGAGATACAGGTTCAATTCCTGTCTGGGGCACCACGTAAAGTCGTTTCGTGACTTTGTCACGAGCGACCACGTGGCGCCGCCAGAAATGAACCAGCGACTGTACGTGCCACGTGGCAACGATCTCTTTGCCGTAACTCCTGCTCCTGAAAAACTATCCCTCTACACAGCCGTTTCGCTGCGGTTGCCAAGCCACAGGAACGGAGGTCGAGTCCAGCACTCCGGTCAGTTTTTGGCTCCCAAAATAGAAGTCTAGACTATTGACAAATATTGTTTTTAGATTAGAATTGCACACTTTTGTCATTCTTCACCACGCCGCTCATCGGCTCTTTCTTCGTGGCTGCCGCGCTCTTCGCGCCCATGCCTGCCGCCTACCAGGTGTCTCTCGCTACATGGGAACCGGGGGTTGGTGACCGCGTTGTCGTCGATACGAAAGAGAATGAAGGGTACCTCATTCATACGGATGGTCGGTACGTGCGTTTCCCCGTGATCACGGGACAGCGCAGGCGGGTGTACTACATCGGCCGCAGCTACAATGCCGCCACGCCCGCATGGGATTGGGTCGTGCAGTCTCAGGACATCAAGGGCGACCGCATCACCTTCGGACCTTCCGGCAGGTTTCTGCGTTTGTACAAAGACGGCGAAGAGCATACGGCGTACGGGTTCCATGAGCACGCCGCGGAGGATGTGATGTTCGATCGCGAGAGCAGGTTCCAGAGCATGGGATGCGTGATCGTTCGTTCCTCCATGATGGATATTCTGGAGGAGACGTACCTGCTCAATACAGATGCCGGCGTTCCAGTATTCACGCGGTACGGCATAGAAGATGCCGTGCGGATCGCGTTCCCGCGCGACGATGCGAACGTATTGTAGGGGCTATTTCTCTTCCTGCTCTGCGGGGGGCTCTTCTTTTGCCGGCAGGAGCGTGCTGTAACTCCGCGTCGTCTTGTAAGCGAGCTCGATGTCTCCCGCTTCTTTGAATGCCCTGAGGATGCGCTTTGCAATGACCGTTGCAACCGGTCGCTGCTCGCCGATGGGGGCAAAGTAGCGCAGGGTGAATTCGATGCCGTCTGCGCCGAGCTTCACATGCACCGCCGGACCCCTGCTCTGGCGCGGAATGTAGTAGAGGAGCGTTCGCATGGCATACTGGCGCTGGTCCACTTCGCCGAAGGTACTCGTCTCCTCTTCCAGGATGCGTTTGAGGATGGTTTCCGCGCGTTCCCAGTTGCTCTCGTACGTGACGGTCACGGGCATCTCTGCGCGGAGGAAATCGGAGGTCGCATTGTGGTTGATGGTTTCCTGTGTGAGTACCAGCGAATTCGGAACGGAAAGCGTTTTGCCGGTTCGTTCCAGGACAGGCGACCCCTCCGCGCCTACTTCCAGCAGCTTCGTCCGCAGGATGCCGATATCAATCACTTCGCCGGTAAACCGGCTGATCGTGACTCGCTGCCCCTGCGTGAAGAGCTGATTCTGCCGGATCATGAACCATCCCAGAATATCTTTCACGACGTCCTGCAGGGCGATCGCGATTCCTGCGCCCACGATGGCGAATGACGTCACGATGCTCGGTTGCTTCGCAAGCGTGATGCTCACGATCCACAGTCCCGCGATTGCGTACACGCTCGCCGTGAAAATTTTCACGGCTGCGTACCTCACTTCCAGCCGCGGAATGCGAATGAGGATTGTCGTACGCACGAATCGTTCCAGGAGCCAGATGAACAGGAGGATGAGTGCATAGAGCCCTACGCTGCGCAGGAAGGAGAACTGCTGCAGCCGCTGGTCGAGCATGAGTTTCTGCAATTTGCTCTGATGGAGGGAGAGCAGCGAATCCAGAATCGCGATGCGGTCTTCGAGCACCGCTTTCCTGGCGAGCAGTTCGGGGTGCGATTGCGTGAGGCGGAACTGCGTATCCAGTGCGCCGGTTGCGGCTTGCGGCGAAAGGTAGAACTGTTGCTCTTCGGTATTCAGCAGTTCCAGATCAGCCTTGCGTTCCGCAAGCTTGCCTGCCAGGCCCTCTACGACTCGTTTCTGTTTCTCAACAGCTTGCGGCAGATCGGTTTCACTCAGGGCGTCATCCGTCGGAGCGATGCTGCCGATGAGTTCTTCTTCGATCTGCGTGCGGATGTTCTGTCTCTCGTTGTCGATGCGTTGCTGAATGTAGGCGTTCTCCGGTTGCGCCTGCAGCTGTTCGTATAGCTGCGTCAGTGTCGTTGGGTCGATCGGCTTTGCCGCCTCTTGCCCCTGTGCCGCGTATGGCATGGAGAGGAGCCAAAAGGTTCCGAGGCTTATGATGCCGGTGCGTGCGATGGGGAAAAGTATGTGCATCACTCTACTCTTCGCGGCATTGTTTGGAGAGGGATACGGGAGTTTATTCCAGAGAACATCTTTCCCGCGTCTGTTGCATTGCGAATAGATCATTCCAACTAGTTTTTTCTGGATTTGCCTTCATCCGTCTTGCAGTACGTTTTAACAATGTACGATCATCGAGTACGTTATGCACTTCATCCCAAGAGGCATCTTGAACAATCCTCACGTCAAGACGTTGCAATTGCTCAATGAATCTCTGTCTATCTCGTTCAGCAATTTCCTGCAGGTCGTTCCGTTCTATACTCATACGTATACTTTAATTCCTTCTCTGTTTTAGTCAATATTTGGAGCGGGAGATTGGATCGTATGAGGAATCAAGACGATTGGTTGCCTATCTTCTACTCTTGCTTCTCGGTTGTTGTGATGACAGGATAATCTTCCTATGGGTTCACTCATGATTGATGGTCAGCATTTCGCACTTCCACAAGAGCTTCACGGGATGTATAGGGGTGCTGCTACACTCTCTGCTCAATCAAGAGTGGGGGAGATGTGTATTGCAGATGCAGAAACACATTTTGGCCATCGGCTGATGCAACTCATTCTCTCTAGAATTGGATGCCTTCAATTAGAGCAAACTCCAATTGAGACTATCGTGCAGGATTCGATTAGAGACATTCTCTGCACAATGAGAGGAACAAACACGAATGCATGAAAAGCCGTACCAGCGTGGCTTTGTGCATGAAAAATTGCACCAATCTCGGCGTAGTCCGGCACAGGGTGCCGAGACGGAGACGGGTGGAGCGGGATACGGGAATCGAACCCGCCTCTCAGGCTTGGGAAGCCTGCGTACTACCACTGTACTAATCCCGCTTATTATTGTGATGGAGTCGTTTGAGAAGGAGCTGTGCCCTTCGACGTGGAGCTCTGCACTGGAGGAAGTCAGAACTGTGTCCGTTGGTTAGAACTGCCCGTCTTCGTCTCGTCTCACTCGACTTCGCCGTGGCATCCGGCTTGGAAATAACAACGAGCGAACATCGCGGCGTAGTTCCCGAAGGGAACGAAGCCGGATGGAGCGGATGACGGGGGTCGAACCCGCGACCTTCGCCATGGCAAGGCGACGCTCTAGCCAACTGAGCTACATCCGCTTGTGGCAGCACGGAAATCCTACGTATACAGGCAGTCCTTCGCAAGTAAGAAGCGGTACTTCGTTTCGTGGGAACGCCCTCGCCAATACGCAGGATTTGTGCTACAATACTTTGATGTATTCACGATTCAGATACGTTCGCACAGTGCTCCTCTCCACGTTGCTCCTGCTCGTGGCGAGCGGCATACCTGTTCTTCTTGCCTCTGCGCAGGGGGAAGAGGTGAGGCGCACGCAGATCCAGTTGCTGGAACCGATATCCGGCGGAGAGATGCTGAATGTCGAACCGGGGATCGGCACGTGGCTTGCCTACTTCGAGTCTGCGTATGCCTGGATTTACGAAGTCGCAGTCGGCATCTGCATTATCTGGATGCTGATTGGCGGCATACAGGTTATGACTTCCAGCGATCAGGCAGATAAGCGCCAGTCCGGCATTACGAAGATGAAGGCATCCATCACCGGGTTAATCGTATTCATCTTCGCCGGTCCGATTCTGCGATTCCTCAATGACATGTTCTTCACATAATGGATCTCATACCCTTCATCCATCAGCTCGTTGCGTCGCCTGCGCTTGCGGCAGGAGCAGACACGGTATGCCAGTTTGTTGGCGGGGATTGCGGTCCTGAGCAGAATGTGGTGGCAATCCAGACTGCAGTCGCCTCCTTCCTCGTTGCGCTTATTGCGGCGCTCTCTGTTCTGTTCGTCGTATGGGGCGGGGCGCAGATGATTATCGCTGGTGGGGACGACAGCAAGATCAACCAGGGGAGAATGTCTATTCTCTATGCTCTCACCGGTTTCGCCATCGCGCTCGGTTCCCAGGTACTGGTCTCCTTCGCGGTGACGCGTGCCAATGCCGGCGCAGGTTCCTCGGAGCCGGTCCTCGCAACCATTGGTGTTGCCGTTGATGCCATGCTCGGGCTCTTCAATACGGTCTTCCTCGGCATGACGCTCTATGCGGGGTTCCGTCTCGTATGGGGCCGGGGCAAAGCAGAAGAGACAGATAAGGTGAAGAGCATGCTCATGTATGCTATTTTTGGCGGTATCGTGATCAACGTTGCGAGCAGTCTCGTCCAGTCCGTCCTTAACCTCGGCATCTGATGGAAGTTTTTCTCCATGCCATCATCGCGCTGCTTCGTATTCCTTCAGCCTCTGCTGCGGGCGCATTGCAGCAGTACGATGAGTACTGGTCCATCTTCGGTCCCGGAGCCGGCGGCGGCAATCTCCTGGTTGCCCTCGCAGTGCGCGTTGCCGCGATGGCGACGTTGTTCATCGGTGGGATGGCGACGATCGGCGTGCTGCTGGGCGCCATAAAGATCGTGACTTCCGGAGGGAATGACGAAGGGAAGAATAAGGGAAAGAGCATGATCATCGCATCGCTCGTCGGCGTGGCGCTTGCGGTGCTGGGCGCCGGTCTGGTTGAATTCGTACAGACGTTCCTGGAGAGCGTATTGTAAGGAGGTATGCATCTTCGCTTCCAGTGAGTGCTTTCTGGCGGTAGTCTTTGGGTATGCCGCAACGCCAGTACATCACCACTGCTATCGACTATCCCAACGCCGCTCCGCACATGGGGCATGTGCTGGAGAAGGTCCTGGCGGATGTCGTGACCCGATGGAAGAGGCTGAGCCGCGATGCCAAGAAATTTCCAAAGGCGGAAGATGCGGTGCGCTTTCAGATCGGCACCGATGAGCACGGCGTGAAGATCCAGCGCACGGCGGAGAAGGAAGGCGTGACACCGAAGGAACTCGTCGACCGCAATGTTCCGCTCTTCCAGGATCTCTACGGGCGACTGCAGATCTCGTACGATGCGTTCGTTCGCACGACGGACAAGAAGAAGCACTGGCCCACGGTGCAGGCGCTCTGGGAGAAGCTCAACGCGGCTGGCAAGCTCGAGAAGCGCAGCTACACCGGGCTCTACTGCAGCGGCTGCGAACGGTTCATGACCAAGAAGGATCTGGAGGACGGCAAGTGCGCCATCCACAAAGCCGCACCGGAGGAAGTGACGGAGGAGAACTACTTCTTCACGCTTAGCAAAGATGCCGCGTGGCTGAAAACGCTCCTCACGGAAGGGATGAAGAAAGGGGGGTATCAGATCGTGCCGGACTTCCGCGCGAATGAAACGCTCTCGCTCATCGAGCAGGGATTGGAGGATGTTTCCTTCTCGCGTCCCAAGAGCAGCCTGGCGTGGGGGATTCCCGTGCCGGGCGATGAAGACCATGTGATGTATGTGTGGTGCGATGCGCTCACGAACTATATTTCCGGTCTGGATTACTTTGGCGCTGGTGGAATCAGTGAGGTGGCTCGCCATGAGCGGACAGGCGACGTAAGTCGCCTGGGAGTCGAATGGTGGGATGATGCAGAGGTCACGCATGTGATCGGCAAGGATATCTCCCGTTTTCATGCGCTCATCTGGCCGGCAATGCTTAAGGCTGCAGGAGTGCGCACGCCTGATCGTCTCCTCATTCACGGGTTTCTCACGAGCGAAGGGGAGAAGATGAGCAAGTCGCTCGGCAACGTCGTGGTGCCGCAGGATGTCATTGAGAAGTATGGAGTGGATCCACTTCGTTTCTATCTTTCACATGAGGTGCCAGTCGGGCGTGACGGAGATTTCTCATGGGAGCGGTTTGAGGAACTCTATGATTCTGCGCTTAGGAATAAGTTGGGGAATTTGCTTAATCGTGTTCTCATATTAATTCAAAAAGAGGGTGGAGAGATTATTAATATAGAAAAGTTCAAATATGGATCTGATGATATGTATTGGAATCCAGGAAAAGAATGGGCAGATAACAGCACAAGCTATTGGAAGGTATATTCAGAAGCATTTAGCGAGTTCAAATTGAATTCTGCATTGGAGATAGCAGTAAATCTGATGGTCATAGGGAATGGTCGTATAGATGATTTGAAGCCTTGGTCACTTTCGGGTCCTGACAAAATTAAGATGTTAAGTGCCTTCGCAGAGTTATTGCGTCATATTTCTCTCATGCTCCTTCCCTTCATCCCGGAGACGGCGCAGAGAATTTCCAGGCAGCTCAATGTACCGTACGTGGAGAAGATGCTGGAGAAGGACTTCGTCATCACCGACGAGATGAAGCAGTGGGGCAGCCAGAAGAAGTGGAAGAAGGTAGGGGAGCCGGAGATTCTGTTCCCGAAAGTAGAATAATTTCCTCATCGCGGCGGTGCCAACTCCTCGAGGCATTTCTTGCATTGGGGGTAGGATGTTCTATCCTAAAACTGCTCTCACAAAGCTCAGCCATTCCAGCTTTTCATTGCTGCGAGGTTCACGGCGAAGGGAGCAAGATTACTTTCTACCCACCTAAAGGTATGTTTGATCCAATGTCCGAATTGCAGGGCGATAGCGCTCCTGCGGATGACCGCGGTTCCGCGCCCGCGCCGCGCGGCGGCGGAGGAGATCGCAAGTTCGCGGATGAAATCCACTCCGTGACCATCCACGGGCGGCAGCGCACGTTCTACATCGACCTCAAGGAGTCGAGCAACGGCAAGTTCTTCAAGGTGTCCGAGAAATCCCGCGGCGGCCAGAAGACCACCATCATGTTCGATTCGGAGGACCTGCAGCAGTTCATCGACGCTCTCACGGAGATGAAGCAGTACGTTGCGTAATTGTCTCTGTAAGAGACAGGAAAAATCGGGGCCGAGCGCCCCGATTTTTTCATTCCCCGATTCCTTCCGCCGGCAGGACGTATCCGTTCACGTGCGGGTTGACCAGCATGAGCAGGTAGATAACTTTCGCGGCTTCTGCGCGCGTGATCGGTTGCTCCGGCTTAAAGAGCACTGTCTGCGCAGATGCGTCCGGGTATCCGCTCACCAGTACGTACGCCAGTGCTCTCCTCACGTACGGGGAGAACCATGCGTCTTCCGGCACGTCGGCGAATGAGGGGAGCGAGTATTCGTCTTCCACTGCTGGCAGATTGGAAACCTCCATAAGCATCTTGAGCGCTTCTACGCGATTGACCGGGGCATCCGGGCGGAAGGTTCCGTCTTCGTAGCCTTGCACGATGCCATACCGAACTGCCGTAGAGATGACGCGCCGCCGTTGGGTCCTGTCTGCGGATTCGAACTTGCGAACGGTGCGGGGAATATCCGAGAAATCGGAGGAAACAGCATCATCATCTTCCATCAACGGAATACACCCGCTC
Organism: Candidatus Peribacteraceae bacterium; assembly: GCA_028699155.1. Lineage (GTDB taxonomy): Bacteria > Patescibacteriota > Gracilibacteria > Peribacterales > Peribacteraceae > STF1-71. Next base: position 23,379 of record JAQVVD010000018.1, read on the forward strand.
AGGAGCGCGAGCTTGAGCAGTTCGAAGCGTGTGATCGGCTGGTCCGGTGCAAAGGAGCGGTTGTTCTCTTCACCGTACCCGCGCACGAGTTGCGTCTTATCGGGGAGCGTCTTGATGCGCTGTAAGCGCGAGACGTACAAGCCGGCCCAATGACTCTGCATGTCCCCCAGCAGTTCCACGGGCGCGCCGTACTGCAGGCAGGCGTTCTCCAGCGGCTCCGTACCCTGCTGCACTTCCGCTCCGTCCGTGATGCCGTCGCGGTCCGTATCGGGATCGAGCGGGTCTGTGCCATAGATGAATTCATCGCGGTTACTGAGCCCGTCGCCATCGGTATCCTCCTCTCCGTCGGAGCGCAGTTCCGGTGAGAATCCATGCGCTTCTTCGTACTGGTCCGGCATGCCGTCCTGATCGTTATCTGTCTGGTACTCTTTCTCAAGAGGGAAGACATCTTCGGCATCATCCACGCCGTCCCCGTCCGTATCCGGATTTTCGGGATCTGTTCCCAGTTCCAATTCCTTCCCGTTCGGGAGCCCGTCGCCATCCCGGTCGAACGTGAGGTCATCTTCTCTCGTCAGCGGGTCACGCCCGCCTGCGATCTCTGCCCCGTCCGCTTCACCTCCGCCATCCGTATCCGCGTTCCATGGATCGGTTTCTCCCGTATCGACGATCCCGTTCCCGTTCGTGTCTTCCATGGCATCACTCAGGCCGTCACCATCGCTATCCAACTCTGCCAGTGCCGGGAGCGGGGCACACAGGAGGATCGCTCCTATCATGAGGGAAAGCTGTCGCACTCTCACAGTATGCAGCGAAATACGTTCCATGTCTCCTACTGCTTTGCTCAACTGATGCCGTGCCCGCGCATCCACTCGTTTCCCCGCAGCACGTTCTTTCCCGGAGACTGGATTCTCTGCACGAAGAGTGTGGTGCCGCCCCTGCATGGTACTGGGAACGCATCATCCGAAGGCTCGAGCGATGTCTGGTGCAACTTCGCTTCCTCCGTTCCGATTACGCAGGTCACGCCTGGCCACGGCATGAGCGCACGTACGCGGCGGTCAATCTCCTGCGCCGTCATCGTCGCAGAATTCACGATGCCGTCCCTGCGGGAGAGCTTCCTGCAGAGTGTGATTTTCGCATTGTCTTGCGGTTCTGGGCGGAGCGGTTTCTTCAGTGTTTCTACGAGCAGGGATGCCGCCATTTCGGCGAGTTGTTCATGGAGCGACTCTGCAGTTTCCCTCGGTGCAATTCTCACGCTTTCCTGCCCCAGGATGTCGCCTGCATCCAGCTCTCGTACCATGCGCTGTATCGTCACGCCGGTTTCGGCATCGTCTGCCAGGAGCGCGTTCTGGATCGGCGCTGCGCCGCGCCAGCGCGGCAGCAGCGACGGATGCACGTTCACCGGTGCGATCGAGGGAAGTGCGAGGAGGCGTTCCCCGATGATCTGTCCGTAGGCAACCGTCACGAGAAATTGAAAATGAGGAATGGGAAATTGAAAAGAATTAATATCTTCCGGTTGCTCTACAGGCAGCCCGAGCTCCCGGGCTGCCGCCTTGACGGGCGGAGGCGTTAGTTGCTGTTTCCTTCCTACCGGCTTATCCGGCTGCGTGATGACGAGGTCCACCGAGAATTCCGGCGCAGCGGACAGCGCCCTGAGAGCGGGGATTGCGAATTCCGGCGTCCCGCAGAAGATGACGGAAAAAGGAGGGTGCATCCCCGCTAGTGTAGTACACTCTGGCTGATGTCTAAACGTTCTGCGATGCTCGGTTCGGTCATACGGGGGATCATCGCGCCCGTGCTGCGCGAGTGCCCGCCGGAATGCGGCGTCGTTACGATTACCGATGTGGTCGTGTCTGAAGATTTCTCTTACGCAACTGTTTCTGTGAGCGCGCTCCAATCCCCTGAATCCGCGCTCAAGTTCCTGGAGGGAAGGGTGGGGGAATTGCAGAAGAAGCTTGGCGCGCTTCGGCGCAGGCATATACCCCGCTTGCGTTTCCGGCTTGACCGCACTGCTGAGCGCGGCGATCGTATTGATACGTTGCTCAAGAGCCTGGAGTAGCCAAGGAAATTACTTCCTCTTTGCCCGACTGAAGCAGGAGTCCACGTCCGTAAGGTCGTGGAACTTCACTTTTTGCATCCACGCGTGAGCTTGCACTCTTGCGCAAGCCCCCTTCTGTTGCTGGTGTTTCACGGCGGCGGTACCCTCTCGCCCTTATGGTTTCTTTGGAAGAAGCACGCCAGGCCCAAGAGCTCCTACAGCGGGCACAGCGTATTCTCTGTATCTGCCATAGGAATCCGGATGGCGATGCTATCGGTGCTCTCCTTGGCGTTGGTCTTCTCCTTGAACAGGTTTCCCCGGAAAAGCCAGTGCAGTTGCACTGCAGAGATTCTGTTCCGGAAACGTTCCAGTTCTTGCCATCGTCCGGCCGCGTGCAGGGGCCTCCTACGCTGCAGCAGGGCGATGCCATCGTCTTCGTTGATTCCGCCGAGCCGAAACTCACGGAGTTCCACGAATCTCATCCGCAGCTGTTTGACGGTACCTACCCCGCTCTCAACATCGACCACCACCCTACCAACAGTTGCTATGGGGCGGTGAATATCATCGTTCCCCAGGCATCCTCTTCCTGCGAGATTGTGCTGCAACTGGCGGACGCGCTCTCCTGGAAGGTAGATTCCGACTGTGCGACGTGCCTGCTCACAGGCGTCTATACGGATACGGGCGGTTTGCTCCACAGCAATACGACTGCAGATGTCTACAGGACCGTCGCGCGCCTGCTGCGCGCCGGCGCGCGCCAGCAGGCGGTCGTGAACGCCGTGTTCCGCACGGCGAAGATCAGTACGCTTAAATTATGGGGGCGCGTTCTGGAGAAAATATCGCTTACCGAGGAAGGCGCCGCGATCTCGGCCGTCACGGAGGGGGATTTCCGCGCCACCGGCGCGGATTATTCTGAGCTCACCGGCGCGATTGATTACGTGAATGCCGTTCCCGGCATGCGTTTCTCCCTCATTCTCTCCGAGCGTGATGGGAAAGTGAAGGGATCGCTGCGTACGTTGCGCGACGATGTGGATGTCGCTGCTATGGCGGGCAGGTTCCACGGCGGGGGGCACAAGAAAGCTGCCGGATTCGCGCTCACGGGCAAGCTAAAACCGGAGGTACGCTGGAAAGTCGTGGAGGAAGAGGCGCGCTAGGCAGCACGTTCTTCTTCAGGCGGTTTCTCCTCTGTCGCCGGCTTCTTCTGCATGGCAAGGTAGGGGTTCTTCTCCGGATTCCCTGCTTCTGCCGTTTCTGTCGGCGGAGGAGTTTGTACTGCTGTCTGTGGCGCCTTTGCCGTTCCTGTGTCGGTTGGTTCCTCCTGCGTAGATTCGTACGCGTCGAATATCTCTCTGCTCTTCTCCTCCTCTTTTTCTAATTGCGTCTGGCGTTTGGTGCTCTCTTCCGTTGACTGCTTGAGTGACTGCACCATTTCGAGGAGCGGCACTCTGCCTTCCTTTCGCGCAGGTTCCGGCGGGGGCGAGGCGCCTTCCTCCTTCTGCTCTACCGGGTTGTCACTCTCGTCTGCCGGTATCGCAGTCGGTTCTTCGTTTTGTTCTTTTTGTTCTTTGTCTGGTGGTTTCCCGGGTGCGGGCTGCCTTGCGGTATTTGCCGGTTGTTTCTGACGCCCTGCTTTCTCCGTCACCATTTTTCCAACCTCTGCCGCCGTGTTTTCCTTCTGCTCTTTCTCTGCGACCGCTTGTGTCACCCGTGCTTGTTCCTGGACGTCTTCCTCGGTTGGGTTCTGCATTTTCTGCTCCTGGCTGAGCAGTTCCTTCTCCTTGCGCTTCTCCAACACTTCTTCCGGCTTGGTCGTGATGAGTTTCTCCTCCTGCGGGCTTGCCACGATCTGGATTGCGACGTGCTTGTTCCCTGCGAAGAAGAGTCCCTGTCCAACGTCGGAGTTGAGGAGCAGGTACTTCTCGCCATCGGTGAGGTAGAAGAGTTTCTGGAGGTTATCTATCGCGGAAGCAGATTGCTTCAGGAGTATCTGGAGCGATGCATTTGTGATGATTGGCTTTCCGTAGGGCGAGTTCACGAAGTCCTCGATGTCCTGCGTGATGGTCGTGATGCCCAGGTAGTACTTGCGTGCGCGCTTGATGAGCCCGTACAGGAAGCGTGCGGAATCTTCATGCTGCATCAGGTTCCACGCTTCATCGATCACGAGGAGTCGCCGCTTGAAGTCTGCGCGGATCCTGTTCCACAGGAAGTTCAGGATCACGTACATGGCAATCGGGCGCAGCTGGTCTTCTAAGTCGCGGATCTGGAAGACGATCATCTGGTTGTTGAGCTCGATGTTCGTCTGCTGGTCGAAGATGCCTGAGAAGCTTCCTTCCGTGTACTTCTTGAGAGTCTGTGCCATATGCTCTCCTCCGTCCGTGGTGGAGAGCACGTCGACAAGCTCATGCATGGTCGGCGGCTCCAGGTCCTGCGGATTCTCCGAATCCATCTTGATGTTCTTGAGGGCGTAGGTGTCGAGGATCGCTTTATCCAGAATGCCGTCTTCCGCGGGGGTAAGGGTTCCGAGCATGAGCTTAAAGAGCCCATGGAGCGTGATGACGGCGGCACGGAGGGTTTCGCCCTTCTCCGCCTCTTCCCCGCGCACGGCTTTGGGCAGGTCGAACGGATTGATGCGATACGAGCTCTGGAGTGAGACGGGAATGTGCGTTCCGCCTACCGCCTGGCTCAGTTCCACGTACTCGTTCTCCGGGTCCACCACGAACACGTCCGTCTGGAACATGAGGGAGCGCAGGATTTCCAGTTTCACGGTGAACGATTTTCCTGCTCCCGATGTGGCGAAGACCGTCGCGTTCGCGTTCGGCAGGTCGAACCGGTCGAAGATCACGAGGCTGTCATTGTGGCGGTTGATGCCGTACAGGATGCCGTGGTCATCGGTGAGGTCCGAGCTTGAGAACGGAAAACTCGTTGCGAGCGGCGACGTATTCATGTTTCTGTTGATGACCAGCTCGTCCTGGCACAGGGGGAGCGTGGAGATCCACGCGTGTTCCATCTGGAACATCGCGGGTTTCGTGAGCACCAGCTTTCCGCCGAGCAGCGATTCGATGTCCGTTTCCAGTTTCTTGAGCGACTGGGGGTCGTCCGCATACAGCGTGATGTACATGCCGAATTGGAAGAGCTTCTCCCGCCCGCGCGCCAGGAGGTCGCGCAGTTCCTCGGCGTCCTGCAGCGCCGCTTCCAGCACGGGATCGCGCACGATGCCGCGCTGCTCCAGCATGCGTATCGATGAGCGCATTTCCGTCACTTTCTTGCGCAGCATCTTCATGATGATCTTGTTGCTCGACGGGTAGATGTACTGGGCGATTTCCATCTCCGCATCAAAGTTAATGACGGAGGAGAGCCAGTTGGGGTACAGGTAGTTTGGCCAGTTGTGCACGTAGAGCGTTCTGGCATGCCGCTCATTGAGAACGATCTGGTCGTTGCGGATCTCCATTCCCGCCGGCGCAATCAGGTCCATGGTTTTCTGCAGCCCCTCCTCGTAGCGCCGGAGGATGCTGCGTTCATCTGTGGAGAGTTCATCGCCCGGCTGAATATTCTCGAGCGTCGCGGTCGTTTGCTTGTGCAATCCGAGCAGATCGTCGATCGCTGCAACGAGCAGCATGGAACGATCCGACTGCGCTTTTGCCGTTGCGGTCTGTTTTGGCTTCATGAAATCTTATGAGTATACCAAAAATCCCGTCGTCATGCAATGCTTTGCTCCTGCGGAACTAGACCAGAAGTGAGTTGGTTTTTCTTGTGAGGAGGGCGGAAAGAACAGAGACACGAGTCTTGTAGTCGCGAATATTGTACCGAAACATGAATTCCGAAAGAAACATAGGCAGTGTTGCTC
>JAQVVD010000001.1 GCA_028699155.1 Candidatus Peribacteraceae bacterium
TCAGAGCGTGCAACAGAAGGATTTTCAGGCGTATAAATCACTCCTCTACACGCCGGATAATCTCGTCGTTGTTTTTGCGGGAAGGGTCCAGGCAGATCAGGCAGTCGCTCTTTCCGAGCAGTTTTTTGGAGGAATCAACGGGAAGAAATCCCGTGAATTTCCCGCATTCAAGGAATTTGGCGATAGCCGGGTGCATCTCCAAACCAAGAAGACGGAGCAGTCACATATCGTTCTTGGCGTTCCGGGCGTCAGCTCCCAGCACGAAGACCATTTCGTGCAGAAACTGCTCGCTATTATTCTTGGCGGGAGCATGAGTTCGCGCATGTTCCTGAATATCCGCGAGGCGCGCGGGCTCTGCTACTACATTGCGACCGAGACAGACAGCTACCTCGATGCAGGAGCGCTCACTACGCGTGCAGGGGTAGACCAGTCGCGTTTACAGGAGGCGATTGAGGCAATCAGGCACGAGTACCTCGTCTGCGCGAAGGATGGGATCATGGAGGAAGAGTTGCAGCGGGCAAAGGACTACTTCAAGGGAAAAACAATTCTCTCGCTTGAGGACAGTGAAGAGCGCGCCCACTACTACGGGCGGCAGGAGTTGCTCTATCCCAAAACGCGCGATGTGAATGAGTACTTCGCTGAGATTGATGCAGTAACGAAGGAGCGCGTGGATGCGCTGGCAGCCAGGTTGCTCCAGCCGGCAGAGCTGCGGCTCGTGGTGATAGGTCCAGAAGGTGACAAGGCGAAACTGGAGAAGTTGCTTCGGTAATTCCATCTGGTTTCGCTATTCCTGCAAGTCTTTTCTCTGCGTTGATGTTTATACTTCATTCCATGAAACATTTTTCCACATGGTCCTTTCTCCTGGTATTGCTCCTTTTCGCATCTCCCGCCTTTGCGGAAGATGGTCCGCGCATTCTCACCGGCGAGCGTTCCTATGACCCTTGTTCCCGGCAGACCGGTCGCGAGCGACTGCGATGCGAGGCGCGCCAGCAGGAGATACGCGATAGCGCAGATGCGGTGCGCGCCATGCGTTCCCTCGATTCTTCCTCCAGCCGTGCAGGGCTCATACGCCTGCGCGCTGCGGAACGCCAGCGCAGGGCGGAGAAGAACGAGCTTCAGGCTGCATTGAGACCGACATTGCAGAGTCTCAGCGAGAGCAGCGATGTCAATACAAGCCGCGTGAGTTACCTGCAGCAGTACAGGCAGGAAACTCTTCGCTGCATGTCTCAGACCACCGCGCGTACCCGCGCCATCTGCCTCGATGAGGCGCGCAATCGTGTCCGCGCAGAGATGAAGGCGCAGCGCGGAACGCTCCGCTCCTACCAGAATCAGCCGGAATAATGCGCTTTTGCTTTGCGACAGAGCACGCGCCGTTTAGTATGTCGCTGCTTTTTCCGATTACTTTTCATGGAACGAACTCTCATTCTTCTCAAGCCCGATACGGTATCCAAGAAGATCTGCGGCAAAGTCATCTCTCGCTTTGAGGAAGCGGGATTCAGGGTTATCGGCTGCAAAATGATCAAGCTCTCCAGAGAGCGTCTTGCGGAGCACTATGCGCACATTGCTGATAAGCCCTTCTATCCCGAGGTGGAGGCATTCATGCAATCGACGCCCGTTATTGCCATGGTGCTGGAGGCCGATGGCATCATTGCAAAGATGCGCGATATGCTCGGCGTCACAGATTGTCTCGCGGCCGCTCCCGGCACCATCCGCGCCGAGTACGGCAGCAAGGGCGGCGACAGCAAGATGCGTAACATCGTTCATGCTTCCGACAGCGAAGAAACTGCAGAGAAAGAAGTGTGGCGGTTCTTCAACGAAGACGAGCTCTTCGCGTATTAATCTGTGATTTCTGCGCGCGCTGGTTGCAGCGGTTCTCTCGCAAGCAGCCATTCTATTGCTCTGTCCAGTTGCGGGTCGCGTTCTTCTTCCATGTCTTGCGGAGTGCGTACGACCACGATATCCGGCTCCACACCCTCTTTGCTCAGATCTCTGCCATTCGGCGTGAGCCATTTTGCAACTGTCACGCGCAGGCTTGAGCCGCCGGGGAGTTCGAATATTTCCTGTACGGTCCCTTTGCCGAAACTCTGTTCCCCTATTACCGTTGCGCGTTTATGGTCCTGCAGCGCACCTGCCAGGATTTCCGATGCGCTTGCCGATCCCTGGTTGATCAGGATGACGAGCGGCGTATCCGTATCAATGGGGCGTCCGTACACGTAGTGCGTTTCCGGTTCGCCTTCCCTGCGGGCCACGCTCACCACTTTTCCCTGTTGCAGGAACATGGAGGCGAGGTCGACCGCCCGGTCCAGATATCCCCCGCCGTTGAAACGAACATCCAGGATTATTCCTTTCAGCGGTTCTTCTTTTAATTCCTTCAGGACGCGTTCCACCTCCTTATTCGTGTGTTCTGCAAACTGGTTGATTGCAATGTAGCCGATTGCGCCGCTGCCGGTTTCCTTGCGTTCGTGCTCCACGCTCGGGACATTGATTTCCGCTCGTAGAATTTCCATTTCCTGCGTCGCCCACTCCCCCTCGCGCTGGATTGCCAGGCGCACCCTCGTTCCTTTCGGTCCGCGAATGCGCCCGACGACCTGCTGCAGAGTTTGTCCTTGGGTTTCTTCTCCGTCTACTGCCACGATGATGTCCTCCGGCAGCAGCCCCGCCCGTGCAGCAGGAGACCCTTTGATCGGGGCTACGATGACAATCATGCCATCCCGGGATGTCAGCTCGGCGCCGATTCCCTGCAGCGTGCCATTGAGTGATTCATGGAATTCCTTATTCTCCGATGGCGTCATGAACATGCTGTACGGGTCTCCTATGGATTGCACCATTCCTGCGACGGCGCCGTAGAGCATGGATTCCACCTTCAGTTCTTCCGGATGAATGTAGTGCGCCAGGAGCAATCGCCAAATCGACCAGAGGATTGCCGGGTCCACCTCTTCCGCGGGGTTCATGATGGTCTGGCCGCTCCCAGCTCCTCCCTTGTACAAGAATTCCAGTTCCTGGAATTGGTTTTGCAATTGATTCTGCTCCAGGCGTATGCCGAGCTGCAGCCCCAGAAGGAGCGTGGCCAGCGGCAGCAGTATGATGGTGAGGGCGTGGGTGATTCGCTTCATCCTTTGATTGAGTTCCAGGGAGGAAAGAGTAGCATGGAACCGTGTCAGTTGCACCCCCGTCACCTATGCGCGCCAGGCAGAGTGCGCCTTTTGCTGCGATCCCGTGCATTCAACGGGATATGCGCGTGTATGAAATTATTGCGCTCTGCCCGCAGGCTCCGGATATTATGGCTGCGTACGGGTTACACTGTTTTTCCTGCTCCCTTGGCGGCATTGAATCGATTCAGGAGGGATGTGCGATGCACGGTTTCTCCGATGATGCGATCGATGCCCTCGTAGAGGATCTGAATGAAGCCATTCGCAGCGTTCCTGCGCGACCAGCGACACTCACAGTGACTTCGGGCGCAGCTTCCGCCATACGGCGTATTGCAGAGGCCGAGGGGCGTCGAGAGTGCGGGCTCTCTGTCGTGACGGATATGGAGGGCGGGTTCTGCATGGAATTCTCTGAGGAGCCGGAGAAAGACGACAATATTTTTCTCTGTGATTCTGAGCCGAAGGTGCGTGTGTTCGCTTCACCTGAGACGTTGTGGCGGATCGGCGGTGCAACCATTGATTTTCGGGATGGACGGTTCAAGTTGGATTTGTAAGTTGTGCTGGCTGCAAAGCAGGGGTACGCATTTTCCGCGCTTCATAGTAGACTTGGCATATGGTTCGTTTGCCTGCGTCCCTTGAGCGGAAACTCCAAGACCTCTTCCCGCGTGTGCGAGAACGGGAACGCTTCGTCGCCCAATTAATTGAACAGGCGCTTACGCAGGAGGATTTGGGATTGGAGGAGACGTCGCCGGAAGCGGTTGGCGGCACGCTTCACCTCTTTACCGATGGAGGCTCGCGGGGGAATCCAGGCCAGGCGGCCGTCGGATGCGTGCTTGAGGATCCTGCCGCCGGCAAGGTCCTGCGCGAGCACTGCGAACGCATTGGAATTGGCACCAATAATGTCGCTGAGTACCAGGCGCTCATCGTGGGGCTCAGGCTCGCAAAACACTATCGCCCCAATCGGCTCGTGTGCCACCTTGATTCTGAGCTTGTGGTTCGCCAGCTCAATGGCGAGTATCGCGTGCGCGTGCCGAGCCTGCAGCCTCTGGTGGAGGAAATACAGGAACTCGCTTCGGAGTTCCCTCACATCTTATTCGTCCATATTCCGCGCGCCGACAATCATCGTGCAGATGCACTGGTGAACCGTGCTCTCGATACGCTCCCGCCGCCGCATTATGAGAAGCCAGCGTAAAAACACATTCCTTTTCATGTGCAGTACGCGTTGCTCCGGGGTTCTCTGGGCATGCGGTCTCACTGTGGTTTTTGCCGCATGTTTCCCTCTGGATGCGCTGGCGGCCTACCCCGTTCTCACGTATCGGTATCGGCACTTCCTCTTCGATGTGAATCCGAACGCGTACCCGGATTGGCGTGGCGCTGAGGAATTCTGGCTCTATGGTGGAGCGGAGATCCAACCGATGCCTGCATGGAGGGTGGATGGCGATGCAGTTCCGTCTCTGCCAGTGGGAGTACAGCGCGGAGAGCGACCGACTTGGAATCGTGATGCGATTGCGGCAACGCTCATGCAGCACATCGGCAGCCGGGTTAACCGCGCACCGGGCTCGGTTGCCATTCTCCTCACGGAAACCGGAGCCATACGATTCGATGGCGTAGGGATGCTCGGAAGGTCGCTTTCTATAGAAGAGGCGGTGGCGCTTACTGTAGACGCCCTCACGCAAGGCATCAGCGATATTCTGTTGCCGGTTGAGGAATTACAACCAACCATCACTGTCGTATCGAAGGAATTGTCCGAGAGCGGCATTCAGGAGGTGGTTGCGATCGGTGAATCCAACTTTGCGGGTTCCACGCTCAATCGGCGGCACAATATTGACGTTGGTCTTTCCAAGTTCAACGGCCATCTCATTCCGAAGGGTGAAACATTCTCTTTCAATGAGGTTCTTGGACCGGTGAACAGGGCAATGGGATTTCGGCAGGAACTCGTTATTCTGGGAGACAAAACCCTGCCGGATTACGGAGGCGGACTCTGTCAGGTCAGTACAACGGCGTATCGCGGCGTCTGGGAACAGGGATTCCCCATCGCGCAGAGGCGCAACCATAGTTTTGCCGTGCAGTACTACAGTCCGCAGGGGACCGATGCGACGATCTACCCGCCGCATACCGATATGCAGTTCGTCAATGATGGACCAGGCGATTTACTCATTCAGACCTACATGGAAGGTGATTATGCTTATTTCATTTACTACGGAACCAACGACGGGCGTTCCACTGAGCTGATCGGCCCGTACACCTGGGGGAGGGTTTCGGCTCCGCCGGACAGGACGGAGTACACCACCGATATCCCGCCCGGCACTACGCGCAAGGTAGGCAGTCCCGTTCCCGGGCTCAAAGCGGCCTGGTTCCGCGTCATCCTGCATCCTGATGCAGAGGAGCCCGTGCAGGAGGGATACTATTCCTCCTATGAAGCCCGACCACTGTACTTTCAGATCGGCGTAGAATCGGGAGATGCGCCTCCGGATGCTGCACTCGTGGATGTGCCGTCCTGGATACCCGTTGCCGACTAAGAGGCTCTTTCTGCATGTGCGATTGCTCCGGCCACCGATGCAACCCGCAGTTCGCTGCGCGCATGTTGCACAATGATTGCGTTGCATGCGTTCCGTATGCATCGTTCGTTCTCTCTTGAGAGAACGGGTTGCATGAGCCATTCTTTCGTAGTGCACCTTCTTATGTATGCGTGTATCTGTTGCGCATCCGTCTCTGCCAGGGTCGTGGTTGGCACGCGCGGGAGCAGCCCCAGCAGAAAGAGGAGCCTGATTGTGAACGGAAGGATTGCGGAGGAGGTTCCTCCGGCGCATGTTCCTAAAAATTCTTCTGTCAGGTCGAACAGTTCTGGCAGCGGGTCATCGTCTTCCAGCAACTGCATGAGCAGTTCTATGCCCTGTTGCGCCCGGAGAAATTCTTCAATCGTCTGCGTCGCAGAAACGCCAACATCGTGCGCGCCTGTGATCAGGAATCCATTGCCCCCTTCATGCAGGTCCACTTTTATCCTGCACAGAGGCAGGATATTTCCCCCGATTCTGCTCGTGAGTTTCCGTGCCCCCTGTGCACGCGCTGCCAGCTTGCCGCGTTCGCGCGTCAACAGGATACAGAAGCGATCCGCTTCGCCGATATCGTACGTTCGCAGCACGATTGCCTCGTATGTTCTGCTGTGTGCCATGTCATTGCCGAAGGAGAACCAGTGCACGAGCGTGGATTTTCGGCAGCATGCCCAACCATGTGCCAAGCCATCCGATGAGAGGAATGGCGATGATTTCGAGGAGGAGGATTATTGGGGCGTATGCGCCGATGAGCGGATAGATGCTCTCCCACAATTGTCCGATCGCACTTTCTCCTTCTGGCAGAGGAGCGATCTGGAGCAGGAGCATGCCTATGCCTGCACAGAGGGCGATGCTCATTGCTGCGGCAATGGCCAGCACGATTATTGCTTCCATCGCATAGGGCAGCAGTATGTTGAATGAGAATGCTCCGGAGAGTTGTTCCACCAGTATCTCTTCCTTCCGACGGAGTACGCGCTCGCGCACCAGTTCCGTCGTAATGAACAGCAAAATTCCTGCGGTCAGCACCACGAAGAAGATTGCGGCGATTCTCCCCGTGCCGGTGAATTGCAGCAATTCGTAGACGTATGCTTCCTGATTTGTTTTCTGCGAGAGGAAGGACGGATCAACGATGCTGCGCCACCGTTCCTCACGCAGGAACCCGGCGAAACTCTCATACTGGTCCAGCCTGCCCAGAGTCACTGCCGCCGTTTCCGGGAAGGGATTTTCCAGTTTCAGTTCTTCGATGAACGCGATGAGTTCCGGGTCATGCTCTTTCATTTTGGCGTACGCCTGTTCCTTCGTGATGTAGTTCACCTGCTCCACGTAGGGCAGATTCTGGACAGCGCTCAGGAATGTCTGCACTTCCTGGTCGTTGGCTGCATCCAGCAGTTCCAGGTGCAGGTTCGTTCTGGATTTGAGGAATGATTCGGCGCCTACTATTCCCAAGAACACAAGTATGCTTCCCTGCAGAAGCAGGAAAATACCCGTGAGAGCGCTCCATGTTGCGAGTCTATTTCGTTCCCGCAGCATATTGTCGTATCCCCTGCGTATGCTGCGTTTCCAAAGCGCAAGCGTAGATCGGAATCCTTCTTTCATTGCACGCAGTATACGAGAGGCTGCGCTCCAGTGCTATGCCTGAGGAACCTCTTTCCTTGTGAGGCGCTGCGGCTTGAATGTCTGCTCAATTTTTTCTATTGCCTGTACGCACTTGATCGCGCGCGGGTTTTCCGGGTCGATATCCAGCGTTCGGAGGAAGAGTGACTTCGCCTTTGGGACGTTTTTTGCCTGGAGGTACGCAAAGCCAAGATCGCACAGCGTCAGCGGGTTTTCCTCGTCCAAATTCAGTGCGCGCTCGAGCGTCACGATTCCCTGCGTGCGCTGGCCGTTCTGGAGCAGCGCCCATCCGAGGCATCGGAGGATTTCCGAATTGTTCGGCTGCAGCAAATTTGCCCGTTGCAGGTGAGAGAGGGCTGGTACCCATCTGCCCTGCTTAGAGTACGTGAAGCCCAGAATGTAGTGCCCCATGTAGCTTTTTGAGTCCAGTGCAACCGCCTGTTTTGACGCTACTTCTGCACGATGCAAATGATCCAGGTGCAGCTCATTATCTGCAATCTCTTCCAGAGCGGAGATGTTTGTGGGATCTTCCACAAGCAGTTCTTCGAGCATCTCAAGAGCTTGTGCGTGTTTTCCCATGAGTTTGAGTTGCTCTGCTTCTTCTAGGCGCCTGAGTGTGTCCTCAGTCGTGGGGTCCTGCATTGGTGGTTATTGTAACCTCCAATCGTTACCCGTAAATGAAATACAAGACCAAATTTAAGATGGCTCTTGCAGACACCACGATACCGACGCCGATCAGTGCGCCGATCATGAAGTCTTTTCCCTGATTCTTCCTGTCTTCCTTCTCGCCGGAGATTGTGTAGAGCAGCGCTCCGACCAGGAACATGGCGGTCCCCACCGCGATGATTGATCCGGTGAGCAGATTTGCGATATTCCCCACGATATCGCCTGGCCTGAGGTCTGGTCCGCCTACATTGAGCGAAGCTACTGCAGAGGCCTGGATCGCATAGGCGAGGAAGGTGCCGATTGTCGCGAGTCTGTACATCTGATTCATCGTGCCAGTATACCAGATTCTGCCTTTTGATGCACGTTCCTCGTTGCTAATCCCTCCCATCAGTCGTACACTTTCGACTCACGTTCCATGATGCCAAACGGCTTTCAGAGTTACAGTATTACTGAGGGGAGAGGCAGGTTGCCACAGCGACCGAAACCCAGAAGTTCCTCTGTATTCTTCCGGTTTCTGCGCGATCTTTCCTCCACTGTACCACGGCTGTTTTCCTCCATGCTCCGTTCGCGAGAGCGTCAGAGTATGCGCAGAATTTTCGTACGATTGGTACTCCTCTTCGCGGGGTTCGTGCTCCTCTATGGAGCTTTCCTCTGGATTACATTGCCCGACATAGACGATCCGCGCAGTTTTTTAGCTTCGCAGAGTACGGTTGTTCTGGATCGCAACGGCATCGAGCTCTACCGTTTCTTCCAGGAGGAGGATAGGACGTACGTGGAGACCGATGCGATCCCGCAGTCTCTCAAGAATGCCATTATTGCCATCGAAGACGAGCGGTTCTATGAACGCGGATGTTTGGATGTTCGTGCGCTCATTCGTATGGTGATCGGCATGGGGCGTTCAGGCGGCGCTTCCACGCTCACGCGCCAACTCGCACGCAATGCGATGGATCTCCTCCACGAGAATATCATCAATAGGAAGGCGAAGGAGCTCATCCTCGGGTGTCAGCTTGAGTCACAGTACACAAAGGATGAACTGCTCGGGCTCTATCTGAACTGGATTCCCTTCGGGCAGAACGCGTATGGCGTTGAGCAAGCCAGCCATCGATACTTCGGCTTGTCTGTTTCGGAGCTTTCTCTCGCGCAGTCTGCTGTGTTGGCGGCACTGCCGCAGGCGCCTTCGTACTTCAGCCCGTACGGTGCGCATCGCAATACCCGGGTGACTTCGGAAACGGAGCAGGATATTCTGCGCGGAAAGATTACGCGTGCTGCGGATATCCCCGATAGCGGCGTGGTCATCGGTCTGCTTGGTTCCTACGCCGGTACCGGCGCTACCACATTGTATGTCGGAGGAAGGACTGATCAGGTCCTCAAGAATATGCAGGAACAGGGTTTGATTACTGAACAGGAACGCTTGGCTGCACTCAGTGAAGCAGAACGCATCGTTTTCCAGCCGTCCCGTGAGAATATCCGCGCGCCGCATTTTGTGCTGCAGGTGCGCGACCAGGTGAATGCGCTCTTCGCCGGTACGGCGGAGGAGGGTCTGCTGGAACGTGGCGGACTTACCATAGAGACAACGCTCAACTGGGATATGCAGGAAATTGCCGAAGGCGTTCTGGCATTCCATCGCGAGGATATTCTCCAACGGTTCGGCGCGCATAATATCGCGCTGGTGACATTGGATCCTGCAACGAGGGAGATTCTCACGTACGTGGGGAATACCGATTACAGCGATGAAGAATTCGGCGGGAAGATTGACATGGCCCAGGCTCCCCGCCAGCCCGGTTCCAGTTTCAAACCCTTCGTCTATGCGGCTGCTTTCGAGAAGGGGTACAACCCGGCAACAGTGCTCTTTGACGTGAGGACGAAGCTGGGCGAGGACGAGCCGCAGAACTTCGATGGCGATTTCTGGGGACCGCTCACTATTCGGCAGGCTCTTGGCGCTTCCCGCAATATTCCTGCTGCGAAAGGGTTCTTCCTTGCCGGCGGAGAGGATCCCATTCTGCGCCTGGCATCCAGTCTCGGTGCACCGACGCCCCTCACGAAGAAACTGGAATTTGCACAGGGGCGTGAGGGCGGGTTTGACTACGGGTGGCCTCTCGCGCTCGGCGCTGCGGAAACGCCGCTGATTGAGATGACCAACGCGTACGCTTCTTTCGCTGATAAGGGCGCATACAAGCCTGTGGTCAGCATTCGACGCGTCAAAGATAAGAATGGCAATATTCTCTACCAGTCCGAACTCGACGCGGTTGGAAAACAAGTGCTTGATGAACGCATCGCTTACCAGATTACCTCGATTCTCAGTGATGAATCTGTGCGGCCTGAGGAGTACTGGCGCATGCAGCTCAGCGTGCCCGGTTACCAAACAGCTGCGAAGACGGGGACGAGCAACAAGTGCCTTGAATGGAGCGAGAACAACAAGAATTGTCTGCTGCGCAAACCGGATAATGCGTGGGTGCTGGGATACACGCCCAATCTTGTAGCAGGCGTATGGGTTGGCAATGCGGATAGCAGCGCAATGTTTGACAAGGGAGGAGGGCTGAACACAGCCAGTCCGATCTGGCACGATTTCTTCGTCAGGGCGCATCGATTACTCGAGTCACCCAAGACGGCGTTCCCTGTTCCGGAAGGGGTCGTGCAACCGCAGATTTCCACGCTTTCCGGCCAGCTTCCTACGGAATGTACGCCGGTGCATCTTCGGCGTGCTGATGTATTCCTCAGTGAACACGCGCCCCGAGAGAATGATCCGGCATGTGTCACGCTGAAGATCGATAAAGTTACGGGCTTGCTTGCTTCCGACGCTTGCCCGGAGGATGCGCAGGAAGAGGGGAGTTTCTTTGCCGCGCACAGTATTCTCGCCGATCGTTTCCCAACGTGGGAAGAGGGCGTACAGGCATGGATGAAGCAGCAAATGGAACTGTGGGATGCTACGGAGACGCATTCAGGATCTCTCCTTCCGCTGCCACGGGCGCCTACTGAGGCATGTGATCCCAGCCTCACTCCGGGCCGCCTGGTCAAACCGCAGATCCAGCTCCTCTCTCCCAAGGATGGCGGTACTGCCACCTACCCCGCATTCGTGGCGGCGATTGACTGGGAGGTAGGATCTTCTGTGCGGGAAGTGCGCTTTGAACTGGATGGGCGCCGTGTTGCGATAGAGACGGAGCCCCCGTTCAAGCCGACAATCCGCGTGCCTCGCTCCGTTCAGCAGGAGGGCACCCACACGCTGGAGGTGATACTCGAAGACGAGTATTTCAACATTGCCAAGGCCACTGCAACCTTCCGTTTTGGAGAGGACGAAGGCGCGCCCGATATCCGGTTGCTTTCTCCTACCAAAACGACTTTCCAGGAGGGGGAAGAGGTACGCATACACGTGGCGGCAAGTGATCCCGAGGGAGCGATAAAATATGTACAGTTCTACCTCAATGACACCCTGCTCAGCACCAAACCAAAGGAGCCATTCGAACTCACGTACAAACTGGATGTCCCCGCCGGCGTGTACACTCTTCGGGTCGTTGCAGAAGACATAGCAGAGCATCGCAGCGAAGATACCCTGCGTATTGCCGTTGGAAACGTGCCTCTGGATTTGCCTCAGCAGCCCGTATCGGATGATATGCCGGAACCTTTGCCCGGAGTTTCGGCTGCAGAGGATCCTGTCATTGTCTACCCCGATGCGGATGGCATTACGTTCCAGCGGGATGAAGTCGTGGAATTCGTCTTCCGCATTCCGGCACTACGCGCTGCCGGCATCACCCAACTTCGCGCGTCCGTCGTGGATGAACAAACCAAAACGGAAGACCTCCTCCTCCGGCTTTCCGACGGGGAGGGGCTCTACCGTCGTACCTGGAAGGGGAAACGTTCCGGCGAGTACGCAGTAGTGATTGTTTCTGACAACAACGACAACACGCGTACGGAGTGGATGCGCCGCGCCATCCATGTCCAGTAGCTTCTACCCAATTTGCTCCAGGACCGCATCTGTGAAGTCTGCATTGGTATGCACTTCTGAGACATCTTCATCCTCATCTATCGCTTCGATAAAATCGAGAACTTTCTGAGCCGTCTGCACGTCTGAGATCGTGACTTCTGTCTTTGCGACGTACTTCAGTCCCGCTTCCTGCACCTCAAGTCCTGCTTCCCTGAGCGCGTCCCGTACGCGCGCCCACTTTGCGGCATCGGTTGTGACAGATACTTCCTCCGCCGTACTTTCCATGTCTTCGGCGCCGGCATCTATCAGTCCAAGCTCAGTTTCCTCGCTGAGTTTCCCCGTTGCATGTATGACGCCTTTCTGCGCGAACATGAACAGCACCGAGCCGCTTTCCGCCCATTTCCCTCCCCGTTTTTCAATAGCGGCGCGCACATTGCTCAGCGTCCGGTTCTTATTGTCCGTCAGGCACTCTATGATGCAGGCGACTCCTCCCGGTCCGTACGCTTCGTACGTTACGCCCACTGTTTGTTCCCCTTTCATCTCGCCCGTACCCTTCTTGATTGCGCGGTCGATATTCGCATTGGGTACGTTATCCAATTTTGCGTTCTCTATCGCAGTAGCAAGCCGTGGGTTCATGCCGGGGTCTCCGCTGCCGCCTTCGCGGGCTGCGATCTCAATCAGTTTGGCGTGGCGCGTGAAGATTTTACCTCTCTTGGCATCGGCAGCTCCTTTCTTATGCTTGATGCTGTGCCATTTGCTGTGTCCGGACATAGAGGCATTCTAAAACTAAAATGTAAAAATTCGAAATTGCCATTCTGTGTTTTTCGCGGATTATTTCCGGTACGCCAGCATGCCCATAAATCTGGCTCGTTCCACGGCTGTTTTGAGCATTTTTTGGTGCCTGAGGCAGACGCCGGTGTAGTAGCGTTGCCGGATGTTGCCGAAGTAATCGATGAACGGCTTTACCGTGGGGTAGTCCTTGTAGTCAATGTACGGCACTGCCTTGAGGCAGAAGGGGCATTTCCTTGCGCGGGGGTCAATCCGTTGCTGTTTGGGTTGTTGAGCCATGGAAGAGAAGGATTAAAGTTCCAGTTCGTCATCTGCGATAAGCTTATCGATTTCCTCTGTGATCATTTCTCCGCTTGCGGGCTTTTTCTCCGCTTCCTTCGGCTGTTTTACAGGAGCTGGTTTCTTCGTTGTTTGGCGTTTCTGCTTCTCTATCATTTTCTTCCGCAAATCCTCTTCTTTGTCTTTCTTGCGCGTTTCCTCTTCCTGTTCGCTCTCCTTGAGCCATTCCTCGTATTTCTTGGAGTACGCTACGATCTGGTAGCCCTTTGGCGGTTTGACGATCAGGTGGCGCAGAACGTGTTTTGCTATGCGCAAACTCTCATCAATCTCATTGATTGCACTCGGGTCCAACTCGTAGTGGTAGACGATGAAATTCCCTTCTGTCGCACCGCCGATTTTATACGCGAGACCTCTGCGGCCCCACACGTCTTTCGCCACTTGCCTGCCTCCTGCGTCTTCCACAATGGATTCCACGTTTTTCATTACTTCCTGCTCCTCCTTTTGGGAGAGCGGATAGGGGATCAGGACGCAGAGTTCGTACACGTGTTGCTCCTCTGATGTTGCTTGAAGTTCTGGCATGTGATTCCTGGGTGGAACCCTACACCACTGTGGATGCAGGGGAATCAATCCGACTCCGCCCCGCGAACGCGGGACTACGCCGGACAAAGCAGAGCCGCAGTCTACGGGGCGGCTTTTAGATGCGTCAAGGAAATCAACCCCTTTCTCTCGGGCTGATGCAACGCCTGCATTTCCACAACATGTAGACCAGATTCCGCATGCACAGCATTCCTTTGTTTCGTAACGGGGTCACTTTCCCCTTTGTAGCGTAGGTGATTCCGTGCACGAAGCCGATGTCGCGGAATTTGGAGCCACGGTACAGGTGATCTTCCGTCACCTTCCATGGTCCCGGCATCGTGGAATCGTGGAAAGCGATTATTCCGTGCCAGGGCAGGTATTCTCTCATCGTGCGTTCAGATCGGAATGGAGCCGCCCGCGGGATTTGAACCCGCGACCCCCTCCTTACCATGGAGGTGCTCTACCCCTGAGCTAGGGCGGCGAGATTCTTGAGGCAAACCTGCGGTTTCCCTCAAGTGCTCCTTTCCCTTGCGCGGAATCGCTCCAGGCAGGCTGGTCCTGCCTTCGCGATGCTCTTTTCTAAAAAAGGAGGAGCTTTACGCATGTGCAGCTTAGCGTGCAGAGGTTTCACGGCTCAAGCTATTCTTCTCCGATTTCTACCGTGCTCAGCCAGCTTTGCGTTTCCTCTCCCCCGGCTACGTGCAAAGCATTCTTGAGCGTATGCAGGCAGAGCAGTGCGCACCGCATGCGTCGCGTGCTTACGGGAATGCCAAGCATGTCCAGTATGTCCTGCTTGCGGAGCTGCGCTGCCGTATTGGCATGCATCCCCATGAGTTTCTCACTGAGGAGCGATATGGCCGCCTGGCTGATAGCGCAGCCGGTTCCTTCCCATTTGATGTCCAGAATTCTGCCGTTCTCCAGTTGCAGATACATCGTGAGTGCGTCTCCGCACGCATGATTCGCTTCCTCGTGTTCTACAGTCGCTTTTGCGAGCCTGCCCTTGTTCTTCGGATGCCGGAAATGGTCGAGAATATTCTCCGCGAAAACGTCCATGCGCCTATAGTATGCCGCTATGGAGCGTGCTCCAGAACCAGAAAGGCGGGAAAGTGCGTCCGGCATTCAGCAGGAAGTGCAGGAACGCCTCGATCGTCTCGGTTCTCTTATCCAACAAGCCGTGCACTATTGGAGGAACCAGATGCCCGTTCCTGACTGTGATTCCATTTCACTCATTCTCCTCTGCCGTCGGACTCTGCAGAAGTTTCAGGAGCGGTATACGCAAGTGCTTCGCGCCCATCCTCAGTTGCTGGAAAAAGTTGAAGCGTTGTCTGCGGCGACTCAATTTGACTCGGAAGGCGAACGCATCCTAGAGGCCGCGCAGCGCCGCTATGGCCTGCTCCCACGCAGCGACATGTAATTCTTCACGTGTGTTGTAGATCCCGAGAGACAGCCGCACGGTTGCTGTGAGCCCCAGTTTCCTATGGAGCGGTTGTGCGCAGTGGTGCCCCGCCCGCAGGCAGATTCCTCTCTTTCCGAGTGTTTCTGTGAAATCATGCGGGTGGATTCCTTCCAGCGTGAAGCTGATGCAGGCAGATCTCTCTATCGGATCTACTGGGCCAAATATGGTGATTCCATCCAACCTGGTGAGTGCCTGGAGCGCTTGCGCCAGCAATGCTTGCTCATGAGCTTCAATGTTTTCCCATGGGAACTGCTCCAACCATTCCATAGCTGCCCCCATCCCGATTGCCTGCGTGATAGGCGGCGTGCCTGCCTCGAATTTTTCGGGGATGTCTCCCGCAGAGAATCCATCCTCGTTCACCTCATGAATCATCATGCCTCCTCCCAGGAACGGCGGCATTGTTTCCAGGATTTCGCGCTTGCCGTACAGCACGCCTATGCCGGTCGGCCCGTAGACTTTGTGCCCGGAGAATGTGAGGAAGTCACAATCCAGCTTCCGGACATCAATCTGGTGATGGGCAGCGAGTTGCGCCCCATCCACAAGGACGCGCGCGCCGTGCGCATGCGCGTCCCTGATCATTGCTTCCAGAGGCGGACGCGCGCCGAGTACGTTGCTCTGGCCTGTGATCGCCACGAGTTTCACTTTCTCCTCAGACAGGAGCTTTCCATAGTGCTCCAGATCAATGTGTCCGGCTCCATCTACCTCCATCCATTCGACAGTGATTCCTTTCCGCTCTTTGAGCTGCAGCCACGGGACGATATTGCTGTGATGTTCCAGGTAGGAGAGCAGCACCGTATCGCCCTCCTGCATCGTTTCTCCCAGGCTGCGTGCGACGAGATTCACTCCTTCCGTACAGTTCTTCGTAAAAATAATTTCGTGCGGGTACGCCGCATTGAGGAATTTTTGCACCGTTCTGCGCGCATCCTCGTATGCTACAGATGCGCGTTCTGCGAGCATGTGCATGCTGCGGTGCACGTTTGCGCGACCGCCTTCTTCGAATTCCCGCATTGCGTTCAGTACGGACTGCGGCACCTGCGTGGTTGCCGCATTATCCAGGTACACGAGCGGTTCCCCATTCACTCGTTTCGCGAGCGCGGGGAATTCTGCTCTGATGGCATGGATATCTAATGGCATTGCAGAGAAGCAATGATACGGAATTTCTCGCACATCGACCAAGAATTCTTGTGCGATTCTCCCTATTCTCTGGTAGGGTTCTTCCGTTTCCCCTATGCGTCGCAGCACCATCCACACACTTTCCTTTCTCCTGTTTTTAGGGTTGTTCTTCTGGGGCGGCTACGCACTCATCGTGTACTACGGCGTTCCGATACACGGAAAAGTGCTCCTGAATCAGGAGGGATGGGAGCACGTTGCGAGCGTCTGCGGACTCGATCGGTTCTTCTGCCGTGGACTCATCGCGCTGTTTCCTTCCGTTGTGCGCACTATCGGCCGTGCGAATGAATTCTATTGGTATGTCATCCTGGCATTGGTCGCATACGGCTCTTTTCTCGGGTGGCATGCGTACCGCTACGGGCATGTGCGCCTTGAGTTCTCGCTCAAGCCCTGGCACATCCTGCTCTTCTTCCTCTGTTCTCTGTGGCTGCAGTTCTCCGTTCTCACCTCTGCTTCTTTTTTGCAGAATGGCAAAGAGACAACCTTGCGTCGCATCATTACTCCGCATCCCTCTGTTTATACGTCGGATAACGCCGAAGGTCTGGAAGTGTTGCAGGAGAATTTCTCCCGCCTTCAGCAGGGCGGCTGCCTCCGGAAAGTCCGCCAGATCAATACCGATGTTGCCGAGTACTCGTACAGCATGCGCTGCATTCAGCAGTCATTTTTCACGAGAGTATTGCCGCAGGTATTGTTCCAGTTGTTCCTGCTCCTCACATTGCTGACTGCGGGTCGTGCGGTTCTGCATCGGCTGCGCCTGCGCCCGGAGGGTGTTTTTCCGGAATCAGTCCTCAGTTTGGGCGTGGGCGCCTGCGCCATGATCGCACTGTTGTGGTTGCTGGCCGTATTCGGCGTTTTCACGCAGGTATTCGGGTGGCTGCTGTTTGCAGCCATTCTTTTTGGCGGATACCGACATGCGCGTTACTGGTTGCGCACATTCCTCTCTCATACGTGGGGAGTTTCCCGCCCGTGGTACAGTTTCACGCTCCTTTGTGCGTTCCTGCTCGTGAGCTACCTGGCACTCAATTTCCTGGTGGTTGTCCGCCCTTTCCCGATCGGCTGGGATGATCTGGGGAGTTACCTCAATCGCCCGCGTCTTCTCGTAAGTTACGGAGGTTTCATCCACAGCATGTCCTCGTTCCAGTGGGAGTACCTCTCTGCACTCGGATACTTGCTCTACGGGTTTAACAGCACGTTTGGGACAACTGTTTCCATGATGACCAACTGGCTGGCAGGGCTCACCGCGCTCTTTGTTGTCCTGCTCTTCGCGCGGCGATTCCTTGGTCCGCGCGCCGGGGTTCTCTCTGCATTGCTCTACTACACGTTGCCGCTTGTTGGGCATTTCTCCTTCGCGGATATGAAGACGGACAATGCCGTGTTCTCCTTTCAGGCGTTGAGCATCTTTTGCCTCTTCGTCTTCCTGTTCCCATTCGCGGGTGCAGATGCAGAGGATGAAGCAGCTCCGCCAGATCGCAGATGGCAGTGGCTCTTCTTGTCGGGCATGTTCTGCGCTTTCGCCTTTGGAACCAAGGTGACATCTATTATGGCGCTCATGGTGCTTGGGGGGATTCTCCTGGGAGCTCTCTTGCACTGGTCTGCGTTTATCGGCGCCATTTCCCTGGCGTTTTTCGTGTTTGCGAAGCAGGGGGTTTTCCATGTGGCGGAAATCATGGGTCGCGTTGGGTGGAATTTCATTACGCCGGGCGTTTTTCTGCTCGCCTCAGGCATTCTCGGCATAGCCCTGCTTCTTATCGCCTGCCGGAACGCTAGCCGGTCAATTGGGACCGCTCTGCGGGCAGTCGCCGTTCTCCTCGCCGCATTCTTCGTCTGTATTGCTCCATGGATCCTGCACAACAATAGTCAGGCCGGTAATGTTGTGCCGCGATTCCTGCTCGCTGCACCGAATAAATTCGCTCCCGTACTCCTGTACAAAGGGGAGGAGCCATCTCCGTCAAGCAGAGTGCATGTGTTGCCCAAGGAGCTGGCAGTGGATCCATCGCATCCGGCTTGCATGCCGACGGGATTCGAGGAGGAACTCGGGCGCTACTGGGGATTCCGCCAGGGGTGGGGGCACTATCTCACGCTGCCCTGGAGGACGGTGATGAATATGGATAGTTTCGGGTACTACGTTACAACCGAGCCGTTGCTCCTGATCTGGCCGTTCCTGCTCCTGCTTCCATTCTTCTGGATTCCGGATCGTGCCAAATGGCTGCGGTGGCTCTTCGCCGGAACTGCATTTTTCCTCCTTCAGTGGGTCTTCCTGGCAAACGGCGTGCCATGGTATGGCATCGGCGTGTTCCTGGGGCTGGTCATCTGCCTGGAAGCCCTGTTTCTGCATGCGCCGGACAGGATGAATCGCGGCGTACTCTCCGTACTCATTCTCATGAGTCTGCTCAGCGTGTTCAGCCATCGTTTCTGGCAGTACGACCAGCAGCGGAATTTACTGGAGTACTCCATGGGCAAGGCTTCTGCGGAGGTGATTCGTGAACGGACGATTCCGCACTACGACGACATCACAGACGTATTGATGGCGGTCCAGGCAGAAATGCCTGAACGGCCGTACCTCTATCGCGTTGGCACATTCATCCCGTACTTTATCCCCAAGAATCTGGAGGTGATCGGCATCGCTGACCACCAACTCGACACCTTCGCCTGTCTGCATCAGGAGAAAGATAGCGATCTGACGCTTGCGCGGCTCAAAGCGCTCGGGTTTAGCAGCATTATTTTCGATACGAATACGGCGACCATCGAACAGGATCCGAACGGCTCTCTGCATCAGAAAGTGCAGGCGTTTGTGGATTTTCTGAATACTGTTGCCCCCGGCAATCTCACTGTTGTCGTGAATGATTTTGAGGGCGGGGTCGTCTTCCTGCTTCTTCCGTGATTTCACTTGTGTCTGTGCTTCGATTCGCTCCAGTCTTTCCCGGATGAGAAAAATTGCCGTCATTCCGGCATACAATGAAGAGCGGACGATTGAATCAGTCGTTCGTGGAGTGCAGGAGTATGTGGATATCGTTCTCGTGGTAGATGACGGGTCCACGGATCGCACTCCTATGCTTGCTGAGGCGGCGGGCGCCAAGGTCATTCGGCACGTGGAGAATTCCGGTTCCGGCGCAGCGACAATGACGGGCGTTCAGGCCGCCAGGATTCTCGGCGCCGATATCGTCATTACGCTGGATGCGGATGAGCAGCATGATCCGCACGATATTCCGCTCCTTCTGCAGCCAGCAGAAGATGGATCAGCCGATATCGTGTTCGCCAACCGTTTCGGGCGGCGCAATCTCATTCCGTTCATTCGATGCCTCTTTAACGCTATCGGGAACATTATCACGTTCACAGCGACGGGCCGGTGGGTGGCTGACAGCCAGTGCGGCTTTAAAGTCTTCGGTCCGCGGGCGGTGCGCGAGCTCAACATCCGTATGAGCGGTTTTGAATTCTGCACGGAAATTGTCCGCGAGTCCGTGCAGCACAAGTGGCGCATGGCGCAGATACCTGTGAAAGTCATTTACTCGGAATACACTCTGGCAAAAGGACAGTCTTTTGCCGGGGGAGTGAAGACAGCGCTTAAAATTCTGCTAAGATCATTCATCAGATGACGATTACTGCTTACCAGATTCTGGCACCTCTCGCTTCGATCGTTGCGATTCTGTATGCATGGAGCCTTGTTTTCCGCCACAGGAAAACCGTGTGGGAAGCCAGCATATGGACCATCTTCTGGTGCGGCATTGCTGCGATTGCGATTTCCCCTGATTTGCTGCAGCATCTCACCAAGGTCACAGGCGTACAGAAGCGCGAGAATGCAGTATTCGTTTCCAGTATTGGCATCCTCTTCTTCATTGTCTTCTATCTGGTGATGCGGTTGGAGGAGCTGGAGCAGCGGCAGACGCGGATCGTGCGCAAGATGGCGCTCAAAGATGTGGAGGAACGAGCGGAGAAGCAGTAAGCTGCGTATTCCATGCAAACGCTTCTCCTCATCTCACCGTACTGGAAAGAGCCGCACCGCTGGATGGTGAGTTGTTCATGGAAGGCAAACCTGCGGTTTTCCTTCCATGGGCCATCCTTTCCCTTTTATGGGATAGCTCCAGCCAGGCAAAGCCCGGCTTCGCTATGATTCAATGATTATGCGTACCATTCTCCTCATCTCACCGTACTGGAAAGAGCCGCACCGCTGGATGGTGAGTTCTGTGAAGCTTGCGGAACTCTGGCAGCGGTTGGGATATCGGATTGTTGTCGTGTGCATGGGTTCGGAGAGCGGTGTCGAACGTGTTTCCGAAACACTCACGATCTACAGGAAGAAGGACTGGTTCTTCCCTGATCCGCTCAATTTCGGGGTCGCACTCGGATTTACGGGGCTTGTACGCCGCGTGATTCGCAGGGAGCAACCCGATTTGATCATCATGAACAAAGTGCTCTTCTGGACGTCATTCTGCCTACTTCCATTACGGTTCACTGGGCACAGGATACTTCTTCTTACGGATACGCTTGTCGGCATGACATGGTGGCCGCGCAGCATGTTTTCCAAATGCATCATGGGCCTCGGTGCGTGGACGCTGGGGTGGCTCGTCCTGCTGTGCGCACGACAGATTGCGTTCTTCCACCCGCAACCGCCATCGCTCCTGAAGCGCTTGGGGATTCTGCACAAATCGCAGGTGATTCCCAGTGGCATCGATCCATCCGGTTACAGAGACCAGAGGCCAGAGACCAGAGGCCAGAGACCAGAGAGTAGAGATCAGAAACCGGATGTGACTGTCACGTACGTTGGGCGGTTGGAATCTGTGAAGGGCGTTGACGATTTTCTGGCTGCTGTTTTGCCGCTCAAATCCGAGTACCCGAAGCTCACCATTCAGGTGGTCGGCTGGTACCCCTCGGCAAGTTCGGGCCAGGCGAATCACCCGTTGGTCAAACAGTATGAGCGGCAGGTTGTGTTCACCGGACTGAGGGATGACATCCCGGAGATTCTCTCTGAGACGGATATTTTCGTCCTCCCGAGTTACAGCGAGGGATTAAGCAATGCGCTCATGGAGGCTATGTCGAGCGGTTGCGCGTGCATTGCTTCGGATGTCGGCGGCAATAGGTTCCTCCTGCAGAACGGGGTTTCGGGATTCCTGTTTCCCCCCGGTGATCGGGCTGCGCTCCGTGCGCATGTGCAGCGTCTCCTCGATGATCCAACGAAGCGCCGGATGCTCGGTGAGGCTGCGCGACAACGGATTGATGAACATTTCAGCTGGGATGTCGTCGGCAGGCAGTACCAGCAGGTGTTTCGTGAGTGGGGATTGGCAGGGTAGGCAGCACTGTTTCACTTCTTCAATTTTCATTTTCCGTTTACCATTGCCTTGGAATGAAGAAGCGCGTCGTGATTCTCTCGGCATTTCTCTCTCCCTTTCGCAGCGGAGCTGAGGCATGCGCCGAGGAGGTTTCACTCGCTCTTTCGGAGGAGTTCGACATCACGATCGTTACTTCCCGCTTACGCAGGAGTCTGCCCAGGCGCGGGACGCTCGGCGGCCGTGTACCGGTCATTCGCGTGGGGATCGGGTGCAGGTATGACAAGTGGCTCTATCCATTCTTTGCCGCTATGGCGGTTCGGCGATTGCACCCGGATATCGTGCACGCGATTATGGAATCGTATGCCGGCGCCGCCCTTGTCCTTACCAAATGGTTCACCCGTTCCCGTTGCATTCTCACGTGCCAGAGCACTAATACAAGGTTTCTCCTCGGACTGATGCACCGTGCTGCCGATTCTCTTACGGTGATAAGCACGCCGCTCCTGGCACGGGCGAAAAAATTCCGGCGCACGGATGCGGTGCTCATTCCCAACGGGCTGCATCTGCATGCGATTCCGCAGCGGGAGAAAATCCTGGGACGCATTCTCTTTGCCGGCAGGCTCCAGAGAGTGAAAGGGGTTGATACGCTCCTCCGGGCGGTGTCGGCTCTGCCTGCGCATGTGCATCTGCACATAGTCGGCGATGGCCGTTCCAGGCAGGATCTCGTCCTGCTTGCGGCAGAGCTTGGCATAAGCGATCGTGTGCATTTCCTCGGGTACATTCCGCACCCGGATCTGTACGAGGAGTTTGCCCGAGCCGAGATCTTCTGCGGATTATCCCGCAGTGAGGCGCTTGGGAATGTCTTTCTGGAGGCGCAGGCAGCCGGTTGTGCGGTTGTCGCTACGCGCGTCGGAGGCATTCCGGATATCGTACAGGATGGCAAAACAGGCATTCTGGTCCCGCCGAATGACCCGGATGCCGCGGCGAACGCGCTTTCTACCCTGCTCGAGGATGCTGCGTTTCGCAAGAAGCTTGCCGAGGCAGGGAGGAAGCATGTGCAGGAGTATGATTGGCGTTTGATAGCGGAGAAATACGGAGAGCTCTATAGTTGACTAAACATATATTATATATATTAATATGTCATGTGCCGTGTTGCATGGCATTCGTCCGTTCACACCATCGTAGGAGAGAATCATGAGTACCCAAAGTCTGTTTGCGTTTAATGAAATCGTCGCACTCCGGTTGGGGGTTTCCGCCGGTTGGTGCCGCAGTGGCGGAAGTGGCGTCATCGAGCAGCCCAAGTTGGGTGTAAGTATCCGCTGGGTCTGCTGGATGGCAGATGGTCGGTTCCGTTACGACCAGGTCTTGCGGGCGGAAAAACCGGGTGCAGTCTTTCTGCCTGTGTCCGACCACAAGGTCGGTCTCATCAAGCAGTACCGCCCTCAGGTCCGTGATATGGACCGCTATGAGCAGGAGTTTCCGGATTTCGGCCTCGACAACGTTGGTCGGGAATCCTGGGAAGCACCGCGGGGATTTAGAATCCCCGGGACCAGCGCGGAGCAAACCGCTCGCATCGAGGCGGAGGCCGAGACGGGCGGGAGACTTGTATCGCAACAGGGGCTTTATGCCTGTTGCGATAACACTGCGTTTAGCCCGCACCTTACATTTTTGTCCTTCGGGGAAATCGATCTTTCTCGCAGGGTGCGGGAAGCAGATCCCCTGGAGCAGATCATCGAACGGATCACATGGTTCTCGCTCTCCGAATTGAACGATTTGGAGGAGGATGGAACCTACTACTGCGGGTACACCGCAACGTGTATCGAGCGTATTCTGCGCCGATATCCGGGTGTCCTGCAGTAAGTGAAGTGCGTTGTGTGTTCGGGCAAACCTCAGGCGTGCATTGTGCGCTTGAGGTTTTTTTATACAGACACTTCTACTGGATTGTTCACATATTTTTTGGCCTGTTCAATAGCGCGTAATGTACGTTCCCGTACCATTGCCGCAGACTTAAAAAGGCTCTCGAATGTTCCGGCATCTATCCATTCATCCTGCAGGATTGTTGCAGTCGCTTCGCCTTGTTCTATGTACCACTTGCTCACGTCGGAGATTTCGTACTCTCCGCGCACAGAAGGTTTGAGGTTCCGGATCACCTCAAAACAGCGTTCGTCATACAGATAACAACCCGTCTGAATCAGATTGCTCTTCGGCTGCGCAGGTTTCTCTTCAATGGAGAGCACTTTGCCATTCTTCATCTCCACGACGCCGAACCGTTCGGGGTCTGCTACTTCTTTCAGGAAGAGATGTGCGCCCTTCTCAAATGCGTGGATGACAGGGGAGAGATTGTCGAAGAAGATGTTATCCCCCAGCAGCGCGCAAATACTTTCGCCTTTTGCGAATTCTTCTGCCATGCCTAAGGCTTGTGCGATGCCTTTCGGCTGGTCCTGAACGCGGTATGCAAACGAGCAGCCGAATCGTGCGCCGCTCCCCAGGAATCCCGCCATTTGTTCTATGTGTTCGTTCCCGGAAATAACCATCACATCCCTGATCCCCGCATCCAGCAGTTTCTGCAACGGGTAGAGGATCAGCGGCTTATCGTAGACGGGGAGCAAACTTTTGTTCGTCACTTCGGTGAGTGGCCGCAGACGCGAGCCGGTTCCGCCGCAGATGAGAATGCCTTTCATAGAGGGGAAAGAGTACAGAGAAAGCGGACAATGCGCTAACAAGAACCGGAGAAAAACATCGTGAGGAGCATGCAGACTTCCCGGGGTTTCATCGTGTGCTTCCGCGGTCTTTTTTCCTGTACTCCAACTGTTTCCTGCTACCATGTTCTCGTGAATTTGCTGGTCACGGGCGCCGCCGGCTTCATCGGATCGCACTTTGTCCTGCGGCACGTTGCGCAGCATCCGCAAGACAGCGTTGTTGTTCTGGATGCGCTCACCTACGCGGCGGATAGATCCTTCCTCGATCCGGTCATTGATCGCATCACCTTCGTAGAGGGCGATATCGCCGATGCCGAACTCGTTGCCACAGTAACGGAGAAGCATGGCATTGAGGCGATCGTTAATTTCGCAGCGGAAACGCATGTGGACCGGAGTATTCAGGATGTAGCACCGTTCATCCATTCCAATGTTCTTGGCATCCAGAGTTTGATAAGCGTCTGTCGGCGGCATCCTTCACTGCTCCTCCTCCATATTTCGACGGATGAAGTCTACGGTGAGCGCAAAGACAATGAGCCATCCTGCGTTGTGGATGATCCTTTGCATCCAGGCAATCCGTATTCTGCCAGTAAGGCGGCCGGCGATCTGATGCTCCTCGCAGCGGCGCGTACGTTCGGCATCCGGGTGCGCATCACCCGTTGTACCAATAACTACGGTCCGCACCAGGATTCCTCCAAGCTCCTCCCGGTTGTTATTGGAAAAGCACTTCGCGGTGAAAAAATCCCGATTTACGGGGAGGGCAGGCAAAAGCGTGATTGGCTCTTTGTGACAGACCATACCGATGCGGTTGAATGCGTCCTTTCCAGAGGGGAGGACGGAAAGATGTATCTCATCAGTGCGGACGATGAGCGATCGAACCTGGAGACAGCCAAGGCAGTGCTTGATGCTCTTGGTAAGCCGCATAGCCTTATAGAATTCGTTCCGGATCGCCCCGGACATGACTGGCGCTATGCTCTTGATTCTTCCGGCACCAGGGCGATTGGCTGGAAACCGCAGGTGCCGTTCAGGCAAGGCTTGCAGCGGACGATCGAATGGTATGTTGATCGGCAACCTGTGTAAGTTATTGCGCGTTTTTCCACTATGAACATGTTATGCGGGGAATGAAGATCGTTCTCGCCACAGGGATCTATCCGCCCAGCATTGGCGGGCCCGCAACGTATGTATATGCGTTAGCGAACGAATTGGTAAAACGAGGGGTGCATGTGACGGTTGTGACGTATGGGAAATGCGCCAAGTACGAAGGAAAAACATCAGAGCAGGCATGGGAAGTTGTACAGGTGAAGAGGGGGCGTTGCTCGTTTCTGCGTTGGCTCCGCTATGCGCGCGCACTGCGGCGCCATGGGGGTGATGCCGACAGCGTCTATGCCTTCTCCTCCGTCAGTTGCGGCGTGCCGTTGCTGTTGGCGCGGCTGCGGAAACCCAGGAAGATCCTGCGACTCGGCGGAGATTTCTTCTGGGAGCGTTACACGGATCGCGGCGGCAGGAAAACCCTGCGGGAATGGTATGAATCAAAGCCTCTCTCTCGTTCTGTCATGCAGAGGCTCCTCGCATCATTCGACCATATCGTTTTCTCTTCTGATTTTCAGAGGGGTTTGTACGCAAAACATTTCCGTCTTCCCGGCAATTCGGTGATAGAGAATGCCGTCCCCGCAGGCGCGGTTCCGGTTGCACATGTCTCCCGCACACCTTTTCGCCTGCTTGCCATGAGCCGGTTTGTGCGTTTCAAGAATCTTGATGCTCTCATCCGTGCGATGCTGCTCCTCGATGATGTGCTGCTCACTCTCGTGGGGGATGGCCCGGAGAAACGACGCTTGCAGCGCCTGGTGCGCGTGTTGCAGCTCGAGGGGCGCGTCGCGTTTTCTACGCCGATTCATGGCCAGGAAAAACATGAACTCTTCAGCCTCCATGAGCTTTTCGTAGCCCCTTCGCTCACCGATATCAGCCCCAATGCCGTCCTGGAGGCGCGCGTTACAGGCTTGCCCGTGCTCATGACGCGCGAGACAGGTCTCCGTGGCAATCTTGCCAAGGGCGTTATTCTTACAGATTTGCAAACGCCAGAGAAGATTGCTGCCGCCATCGAGAAATGCCGCCAATCGTATCCTTCTGCTCTAGAGGATATTCCTCCCCGTCCATGGTCGCAGGTATGTGATGAACACATGCAACTCTTCCGCTTATTCTCATGAATCTGCTGATGATCAGCGGCGATCGTTCGATCCTCGAGGGCAGGCAGGGGGCGTTCCATAGCATGTTGCAGGAATTTGCACTTCACTGGGAACGCATCGATATCATCTGTCCGCGGCCTGCATTCCTTGCAGCGCAGCGAGTTTCTCTTCCCCAGAACGTCTTCTTTCATCCCTCGCCGCATGGACTCTGGTTCCAGCCATTCTGGATCATGAAGGAAGGCAAGCGTCTCTTCCGATCGTTGCCGTTCCACGTCATGGCGGTACATGAGTATCCGCCGTTCTATAACGGCGTGGGAGCATGGCTCCTCTCGCGCGCAGTTCACGTGCCCTATGCACTCGAAATCCACCACATTGTCGGATACCCGTTCGTGGCTTCCTTCACTGAGCTACTCGGCAGAGTGCTTTCTCGTCTTTTCCTGCCGATTGATGCGATAGGCGCCCGGACAATACGCACCGTGAATGGCATCGTGCGCGATCAACTGGCTTCCTGGCGCATTCCGGCAGCGAAACTTTCCGTTGTTTCTTCCTTCTATCTCGACTCGTCATTGGCTGCTCTCTTTGATGGCCAGACGAAGCAGTATGACATTGCCTGCTGCGGTCGCCTTGTTCCCAACAAAGGATTCAGCGCGGTCATTGATGCGCTCGGTCAATTGCCCAATGCAACACTCGTTTTCATCGGCGATGGTCCGGATAGGAATCGCCTGGAGCGGCGTGCCCGCGCAAGGGGCGTTCAGGACCGCATAACATTCGCGGGGTGGCTTCCTGACCAGCAGTCTGTGTTGCGGACGATGAGCAGCGCGCGCGTGTTCCTGATGAATTCCAGGAGCGAGGGCGGACCGCGGGTTCTGCTCGAGGCCATGGCGATCGGGATGCCGGTTCTCACCACGCAGGTTGGGATTGTTTCTGACGTGGTTCAGGATGGAGTGAATGGGTTGCTTACAACCGGGCAGCCGCATGATCTTGTACAGCAGCTTTCGCATCTGCTCTCCGATGCGGACCTCCGCGCGCGCCTCGGAAAGGCGGCGCGCGATGTGCTGGGTCGTTTCGAGAAAAAGCACCTGATCAAAGCGTATGCTGATTTCCTTCAACGCATCGCATAATGCGCCTGCTCATCATGACACAGAAGGTTGACCGTGCGGATCCGATCCTCGGATTCTTCCATCGGTGGGTGGAGGCGTTTGCGCGCCAGTGCGAATCTGTGACTGTCATCGGGCAGGAGGTCGGCGAGCACGCATTCCCGCCGAACGTCTCCGTGTATTCACTGGGGAAAGAACAGGGGTTCTTCCGCTGGAGGCAGATTATTCGTTTCTGGAATTTCAATCTGATCCTGCACAGGAAGTACGACGTTGTGCTGGTGCACATGACTCCCGTCTGGGTCGTGCTGGGGGCATGGCTCTGGTTTCCCCTGCGCAAGCGCGCGTATCTCTGGTACGAGGCGCGCGGCGGCGGTTGGGCGCTTCCCGTTGCGCTCCGCCTCGTGCGGAAGGTATTCAGCGCCACCGAGCATGGTTTGCCAAGAAGCTCGCCGCGCCGGGTTATTCTGGGGCACGGCGTTGATACGAATTTTTTCATTCCCGCCCCTCAGCAGCGCGAGGAGGGGCTTGTTGTCACTGTCGGCAGGATCACTCCAGTGAAGCATTTGGAGCATGTCGTACGCGCATTTGCGTCTCTCCCCGGCACTCCCCGGTTGTTCCTTGCAGGGAACACCATCACGAAGCAGGACGCTCTGGAGAAGCAACGCATCCTCGCCCTCATGCGCGAGTTACGCCTGGAGGATCGCGTGACGATACGCGCGCTCCGTAATGAGGAGGTGCGCGATCTCCTGCAACGCGCGTCTCTCCTCCTCCATGCGTGCAGCGGTGGACTGGATAAAGTCGTGCTGGAGGCAATGGCATGCGGGTGCCCGATTGTTTCCAGCAGCCATGCTGCCTCTTCTGTCCTGCCTGCGGTATGCCAGGCTTCCAATGAGACACTTGCTGCCCAGGCGCAGACCATCTTTCTGCTCGATTCCGCAGCACGCGCTTCTCTGGCAGCGGAGTTGCGAAACCTGGCCGAAGATGGCCATAGCCTGGCTGTACTTGTTCAACGAATGTGCCAGCACATGGCGCTATTGCCCGATTCTTTTTAACGATGCGCTTCTACTACGAATTGCTGCCGGATGTTCCGTACATTCCCTTCCTGTATCCCAGTCTGGGGGTACAGCAGAAAGATGCGATCATGTTCCTCAATAACGCATTCGCACACCTCAATCACACATTCGTAGAGCGTGTTGATTCTCCTGCCGAAGCAGATTACATCCTTCTGCCGCATCATTATTCTTCCCTCGCATCTCATCGGGATTATGTGCGGAGGCAGGCGGATCTTGCACGGCAGCACGGCAAGAAGTTCCTCATATTCTGGCACGGGGACAGTCCCGCATCGGCGGGTATCCCGCATGCGGTTGTGTTCCGCACGTCGCTCTATCGTTTTAGTCAGCGGAAAAATGAGTACAGTATGCCGGCGTATGCAGAGGATCTTCTCGGAGGCGGCACGCTTGCCCTGCGAGAGAAGCATGCGTGGCAACCGGTTGTCGGATTCTGCGGTTGGGCGCAGTACAAGAATCTGAAGAACGGCATCGGCACCTTCCTCAAGAACGCGTACATCACGCTCGCTGCGCTCATGGGGTACTCCAGGTTACGCGCCATGCGAAAGGGCATTTGGTACCGTATGCAGGCCGTTACACTCCTGCAATCCAGTATGCAGGTGCAGGCGAATTTCATCATCCGCAGCAGTTACTCCGGCCACAAGCAAACGATCAGGGTAGAGGAGGGCAAGGCGCGCCAGGAGTACATCGATACGCTCCTGCACTCGGATTATGCGCTCGCGATCAAGGGCGATGGCAACTACAGCTACCGTTTCTACGAGGCGCTGAGCCTGGGTCGAATCCCAGTCCTTCTCGATACGGATTGCGTTCTGCCGCTGGAGGATATCATCGATTACGATTCATTCGTTCTGCGGATCAATTACAAGGATCTCTGTCGCATGGACACAATCATTGCCGATCATTACAACAGCACTGCCCCGGATGCATTCATCGCGATGCAGAAAAAAGCACGCGCGGCGTTTGATGAGTACCTGAGTACGCCGGCGTTCTTCCGTCACATGGAGCGGATGCTCCAGCGTCTTCTATAGCGATGCTGCAATGCTTTTCCCCGCCTCCTCCACTTCTCCGTAGGAGCGCCCGTGTGCGAGGTGAGGTTCGGTGCGCTTTCGGATCTGCTCCAAGTCTGCCATTTCCGGCAGTGCGGGGAGCGGGTAGGGGGCACCTGTGATGTGCGCGTACATCTTCTGGATCTCGTGAATCGCGAGTAATGAGTTCAGTAATCCGAAGAGTAAGTTCCCTCCCCACTGCTCATCTCTCGGTTCATGGAAGAAGCGGAGCACCTTTTCCTTAGAACCGAGGTACCACAGAAGCAGCGCGCCGCCACTGGTGCCATCGAATCCGCGCATGCATGCGTCGCGCGATTCCTTCCCTACAATTGCGCATCGGTATCCTCTCATCAGCAATGTCTCATTGGCCTTGTCCAGCGTGTCATATCTGCGGCGGCCTTTTCCGTTATGCGCGGGATGCACGTTGCCGTTTGCCGGCTGTGCGTTGAGGTGTTCCTTCTCAACGAAGATGTCCCTGTCGAGGGCAATGCAGTAACTGCCGCTCGCTTCGTACTCTCTTCCGTCGATCGCAAAGTGCCACCAGTTGCGCGGGTGCAGGCTCACGGTTGCCGTGTTCGGCACCGCAAATTCCTGCGGCAGCACATCGAGCGCCCTGTCGCTGATCGGAAAGATATCATCATCGCAGATCCAGACGCACTTCCGATGGCACGCACTCTTCCTGAGGAATACGTCGATTTTCGTGGGGTGCATCGCGTTGAAGTACTTGTGCACTTTCGCTCCGGGAACCAGCTTCGGATCCAGGTTCCCCGAGCAATCGAAGATGAAGGTTTCCACCCGGTCTCCGAAGTACTTGCGTACGAGATGGTGCCAGACGACGGCGTTTGGAGGGAAGATATTGCAGGTGAAGAGCGTAATTTTTTCGCTTGGCGGCAGCGGTTTTTCGAGTGTGTGGTAGTGCATTGTCGCCAGTGCGTTCTTCGCAATGCTTCGGAGTGTGCAGAGCTTCTGCGCGCGCGGGAGGACTGTGCTGTAGTCGGTTGGCATCTCAGGTTAGAGGAGTGAGTTTCCAATCATTCCCATCATTGCGAGCACGGCGCTCATGAGAGTGAAAATAAATCGGCTGATCAGAGGTACATTGAGTGCGAATTCCAGCACCAGAAGTGCGATGAGGAGCATGGGACCGCGCGCCATGATATTCTCGTACGCATCCTGGTATCGTAGCGGGATGAATGGGTACAGGATTTTGGATCCGTCGAGCGGGGCGATCGGAATCAGATTGAAACTCATCAGTGCCAGATTGATGAAGATCAGATTCTGGCAGAGCTGCACAGCGACAATCATGATTGGATTGCCGTCTCCATTGCTGCCCAGCAAACTGAATACGGAAGAACCGACGCTCTTGCCGAGCACGAGTAGTACGGCGAATGCGATCCATGCCATCACAAAGTTGCTCAATGGACCCGCGAGTGAGATCAGTGCAGAATCCCTGCGCACGTTTTTGAGGTATCGAGGATCGACTGGTACAGGTTTGCCCCAACCGAATCCGACGAAGAGAAACATGAACGCTCCGAGAGCATCAATGTGCGCCAGTGGGTTCAATGTCATTCTCCCCGCATATTTTGCCGTTGGGTCCCCCAGGCGATACGCGGCATATGCGTGCGCCCACTCATGGACCGAGAGGGCGATCAGGATCGCAACGATGAATACCGGATTGAGGAACGAGGACATACAGGCAGTATTCCTTATTCTTTCTCATGCATGAAGAGAGAATCCACACATATGTGGTACAGCGTACTTCCTTCGAAATTATTATGAGAATCGTTGACCGTTCCTGCCCAAATCCGTAGGCTTTCCCTGATCGTATGGCGCGCAGATGTGTGAAGACAGGCAAGCAAACGGCAACCGGCCACAACCGGAGCCACTCTTTGCGTGCTACAAACCGCAAGTACAAGCCGAATATTCAAAAGAAGCGCGTCTATGATCCTGCAACGGGCGAGTACAAGACGATCAAGGTCGCAGCCAGCTACCTGCGCACGCTTGCGAAGAGGGCGCAGGCAGGGAAGAGGGTGTAAAAGGGAAAAGGGATTCGGGTACTAGGGAATAGGGATTAGGTGTTTTCGATGTCGTCCCGCATCCCGCTACGATTTTTTTTGATAGCGCTGCTTCTGCGTTTCTCTTCCAAAATTTGCTCCTTCGATCTGCGTGATCGGCGCTGCTTCTGTTTCTGGATTTTAAAGACCAGTTGTCGCAGGGCTGATTGATCGCCCCTCATCTGCTCCTCCACTTTCAGCACCAGGAGTTCCCAGGCTTCCTTCCTGTTCTGGCGCAGACCGCGATGATGCTGGTAGCGCACCACTATTCCTGTCGGCTTGTGCGTGAGTTCCACGCAATTGGTTGACTTGTTTATGTTCTGACCGCCGTGCCCGTGCCCGCGGGTGAAATTCTCCTCCACATCCTCGGGGTTGAGCCCGATTTCCGATGCCACTTTCTGCATCTTCTCGCTGATTTCTACGGGGAAGTTCATAGTGTGATTTTGGGAGAGGTTGCCATGTCAGATTCTTTCGGTGGGCGGAGCTACGCCTCACATGTGAGGCGTGGCGGAGGGAGGGGGATTCGAACCCCCGAGACCCTTTTGGGGTCTACACGATTTCGAGTCGTGCGCCTTCAACCACTCGGCCATCCCTCCAAATGGCATCATAGTATACATGCCTACCGAAATCGACCTTGCACCAGTCGTCCGCTTTTTGCGGATTCCGGTGCGTGGCGTGCCACTCGACTACCCCCATTTGCCATTGTATCCAGATTCACCATGCAAGAAAGCATTGATTGGGTCAATTGCACCTTTCACGCCGAGTAGCAAAGGAATTTCCTGTTTCTTCAAAAATTCCCTTGCGGTTAGGTTCCTGCACTCCGTAGAATCGCCCACGATTACTTCTTTCCCACTTTTTTCCATGAGTTACGTTGTAGCGTCCAAAGTAAAAGAGCTCCTCAAGAAGAGCGGCATGATGTCCTCCGGTGATCTCGCAGAGGCTTCCAGCAAGCTGCTCGAAGAGGCTCTCAAGAAGGCAGTTGCCCGCGCGAAGGAGAACGGCCGCAAGACGGTTCGTCCTTGCGACCTCTAATTTTCCCTTAGACAGAGGAATTAAAAGCGCCCGATCGGGCGCTTTTAGCTATCTACATGGATGTATCCTATTTTTGCGATGCCTCTCGCTTGAGCTCTGCATCAATAAATTGTTGCAAGTCGCCATCCAGCACGCCTTCTGTATCGCTCGTTTCGATATCCGTACGCAGGTCTTTGACCATTTGGTACGGATGCAGCACATAGCTGCGGATCTGTTGGCCGAAGTCAGCACTCCTGGTTGCTCCTTTTAGGCTCTTCTTCTCTTTTGCTTCTTCCTCACGTTTCCGTGCCAGCAGTTTCGCGCGGAGCATATTCATTGCCTGCTGGCGATTGCGCTGCTGGCTGCGGTCATTCTGGCAGGCTACGACGATGTTCGTCGGAATGTGCGTAATGCGTACAGCGGAATCGGTCTTATTGACGTGCTGTCCGCCCGCACCGCTGCTGCGGTAGGTATCGATGCGCAGATCTTTTTCCTCAATTTCCACTTCGTCTGTCTCTGTAATTTCCGGCAGGACTTCCACGAGTGCAAAACTGGTTTGGCGCAGATTCTTGGCGTTGAATGGAGAGAGGCGTACCAAGCGATGCGTGCCGCGCTCACACTTAAGCAGGCCGTATGCCATCTCGCCCTGCACGTACATCGTGGCAGATTTGATGCCCGCTTCCTGTCCATCCGTCTTCTCTACGACTTCAGACTGCCACTCCTGCCGTTCGCAGTAGCGCAGGTACATGCGTACGAGCATAGAAGCCCAGTCTTGCGCTTCTGTTCCGCCCGCACCGCTGCTGATCGTGAGGTAACAGTTGCCTGCATCGAATTCGCCGCTCAGGTAGATTTGCGTTTCCACTATCTCCCACTGCTTCGCAAGTTTTCCATATTCTGCGCCCAAACTCTCCGCATCTTCTTCCTCCGATTGTTCGGTGAGCTCCAAGAGTGTTTCTGCGCTTTCTGAGAGGGTCGCCACCGGTTCCCACTGTCTCTTCAGCGCTTTCAGTTTTTGGAAGAGCACATTCGCCTTCTTCTGATCATCCCAAATATGGGGGTCTTTCGCGCGTACCTCGAGCTCTTCTATCTGTTGTGGTATGCCTCTGGCTTCAAAGAGAGTCCTTTCCCGTGTTGAGGGCAGATTTGAGCTCCCGGAGTTTCTGCAGAAGTTCTTCCACGGTGAAAGGGAAAAGTATGTTTCTATTGTAGAGTACTTTACTGGTTTTTGCATCCCGTCGGTTCGTTCATGACGCACAGGAACCCGATGCTTCAGTAGTATGTACTGTGTATAGCTCTCTGGTGTTCATACAAGAACAAAATATATATTTATTGTCAAATATCTCCCGTGGTTCGGTGATGGGTTTTCTGCTATACTAAGAGGATTTCCTGATGCCAAATACTAAAAAACCAGAACAGGCGAAGCATGTTTCTACAGGTGTGTACCGCATCCTCTTCTCTTTCATAGTTTTCTCCTTTGTGCTCACGGGTGTGCTTACAGCATCTCGCATCTTCTTTCTCCCCAGCCTTACGCATGTGAAGGTTGCCGGCGAGGAGCGCGATATTCAGGGGATACGTGCGTATCATACGCAGCTTATGGCGCAGTTGTCGGATACAGAATCGCGGCGCATGGATCTCATACTTCCCATTCAGAATGAACAGTATCGCGCCCTCCTTGCCAGCAAGCAGTCCGCTCCGGACTTTCTTGCGCTCCGACAGCGCATGCAGGGTATCGCCTCGCAATTTGCAGACGGAGAAACTCCCGTTATCTTCTTTTCCGACATGCGTCTGCGTGAGCAGGAGCGTCTGCTGGAAGTGAGCGGAGAAGTGCGGAATATAGGACAGAGGAGTATGACGGTGCTTGCACAATTCGTTGAGGCTGTGCAGGAGCTCCCGCTGGTTGCCGATGTTCAGAATCCGCGATTCACCCGCTCGTTCTCCGACGAAAAGGGCGATTTTTCCCCTTTTACCATCCTCATTACCCTGCGATGAAACGCGTTCTTCTCCTCTTCGGCGCGCTTGCCGGTGCGGCTCTCCTGATTGTTTCCGGCAATCTGATCAGCGAACATGTGCGCGTCATTGCGGACGTACGCGACGTGTCCGTACCGCTTGTTACCGAGCTGCCATTGCTTGAGCGGCGCGTTTCTCTGCTTAAGGAGCAGGTGGAACTTGCACAGCTCCAATCTGCAATGCGCGTGGGGTCACAGGAGGAACGGGTCCATGTCTACGTTCTCCCAAAAGAGTTCGATATGGATCGCATTGTTGCGCTCTTTGACGTTTTCAGCCTCACCATACCACAGCAGGAATACGTTGGCAGCATGTCCCCCCTTGTCTTCGGCGATCCTGTTGCGGTTGGGGATGAGCTGCAGGCGCTTCCCATTACTGTATCTTTCTCTGTTCACGAACAGGGGATGCACGCTCTACTGGATCTCTTCCGGCTGGCCGGTACCGTTACCATCGCTGATGCGTTTTCCCAGGATGAGCTGGAAGCCCTTCTGGCCGGCATAGAGACGGAGAGCCCTGCCGGGATTATTCCGTTGGAACAGTTCCTCTCTGCAGATCTGCTGGAATATGCCCGTGAACCGCGCCCATATGAAGAGCAGTTGCGCCGATCTTTCACCAGTGCGCACGTGCAGCACATGTTCGATGATCTCCTGCGCACGTCGCTCCTGCGCGATGCGCGGTCCTACCTTGGCGGCCCCGCAGGATTGCTGCTTAAGGAACAGAAGCTCTGGCCGATGCCCTTCATGGCGTTCGAAGAAATCCGTTCCGTTCCGGGGCGTGCGCAAGGATGGCACACCGTCACATTGATCCTGCACACGTATCGCCGCGTATCCGATGGTGAAACGGCGTAACCTTTCTTGCTCTCTTCTCAGGCATCCTGCACTATAAGAGGCGTTCCTTTCTCTTTTCCCACTCTTTCCTCTGCAGCACCGTCGGAAACACTACATCAAAGGGGCCGTGTCCGGGCGCCGTCCGCGCGCCAACGAAGGAATACGCGTTCCAAAAGTGTTGCTCGTTCTCGATGATGGAACAACGGAGGAGATGACGCCCGAAGAGGCGCTGGAGCGTGCCAGGAGCGAGGAACTCGATCTCATTGAGGTTTCTCCCAAAGCGCAGCCTCCGGTCGTGAAGATCGGCGATCTCGGCCGGTACATGTACCAGCAGAAGAAGAAGGATCAGAAGCAGAAG
This sequence comes from Candidatus Peribacteraceae bacterium, assembly GCA_028699155.1. Lineage (GTDB taxonomy): Bacteria > Patescibacteriota > Gracilibacteria > Peribacterales > Peribacteraceae > STF1-71. The sequence goes on from JAQVVD010000001.1 coordinate 35,766, forward strand.
GCGCACAGCAAGCAGACGGAAGTGAAAATGCTCCGGTTCGGTTTCCGTACGGAGCGGCACGATCTTGAGCGCATCATGGACCGCGCGCGCGAGTTCATTGCCGAACGGCATCTGGTGAGGTTGGTGGTACGCCTGCGCGGGCGAGAAATGACGAATAAAGACTACGCAAAAAAGAAGATTCTTACGCTTGTACAGGATCTCTCCGATGTGACGGAGGTCGAACAGGAGATACGTTCCCAGGGGAATCAATTCAACGTCGTTCTGCGCCCGAAACGCCAGTGAAATTGTGGGATTTTTGCTTTGTCCGCTTCCCCTCTGCGGTTATACTGCCGTGCGTTCCTCTCTTTACAGAGGCACTTTCTGTGCAATCCCATGCCAAAGCAGAAGTCACACAGCGGCGCGAAAAAGCGTATCCGGCGCACCGGAAGCGGCAAGATCGCCATGAAGCGTTCAGGTCGCGGTCACCTGTTGCAGCAGAAGAACAAGCGGCAGAAACGTAAGAATCGCACGCTCACCGTGGATGGGACAGAATACAAGAAGTTAAGCTCCCTTCTTCCGCACCTTTAGCACTTCTCATTCTCCAGCGACACAATGCGCGTTAAGCGTGGCACCACCCGGCACCGGCGGCACAAGAAGATTCGCGCTCTTGCGAAGGGATACCGCGGCATGCGGCGTACGACGTTCAAGAAGGCCAATGAGGCCGTCATGAAGGCCGGGCAGCATGCGTACCGTGATCGTCGCAGGAAGAAGCGCACGTTCCGTGCGCTCTGGATTATCCGACTCAATGCGGCCGTGCGTGCGGCAGGTGTTTCCTACTCGCAGTTCATCAAGCAGCTCAAAACCAAGAAGATCGGCCTTGATCGCAAGGTGCTCTCCGAACTGGCGATCCATGAGCCGAAGGTGTTTGAGAAAGTGGTGAACGCTGCGCGTTAGTAGCCAGATTTCAGCAGGCAGAGAACGGAGATCAGAAGTCAGTTGACATTTTTTTTCTGATTACTGGTCTCTGATCTTTGGTTTCTAAGTTCTGAGTAGCTCATCGTAAAGATTCATTAACTTGGTTGTCGTTTCTGGGATTCCTGCAAATTCATAATCGTCAATCTTTCGTATAGGCATCACTTTCATGCTTGAACTCGTGAGGAACGCACCATCGAAGTTCGGGATTTCATTTGCAGGAATCCGTGCTTCCTGCACTTCTATCCCATGCTCATGGGCAAGCGCTAGAACGTGTGCTCTGGTAATGCCTTCCAGAATCGTTCCTCTGGGCGGGGTGATGACTGCTCCTCCACGCACCGCGTAGAAATTAGAGCGCGTACCTTCGTAAATGCAACCGTCTTCGTGCAGCGAGAGAGCCTCGTAGCAGCCGCGCTCAGTCGCTTCCCGCTGTGCCAGGTAACTGCGGAGCATGTTGAGCGTCTTGGCTGTGGGGATCGGACGGTCGAATGCCACAGTGATTGTTTCCACACCCTGCTTGTACCAGCGTTTTTCCGGAAAATGGGGCTGGAGAGGCAGGATAAACATTTGTGCGTCTTCCGGCTTCTTCGCTCCTATGAGTAGGATCTTGATATTGCAGCTCTCATCTCCAATCTTCTTGCTCAGCGTTTGCACCCATTCCCCGATTTCTTCCTTTCTAAACGGGTGCTGCAGGCGAAGAAGCTCCGCAGAATGCATGAGGCGTTCAATGTGTTCGCGCACGAAGAGCCCATTTTCTCCATGGAAGCGCATCGTCTCGTACACGCCAAATCCGTACGAGTATTCAATGCTCAGGAGAGGCACGACTGCCTGCTCCATTGGCAGGATTGCTCCGTTTTTGCTGAAGAAGGGAAACGTACACGACACCATGCACTCATCGTAGCATGTTCCTACTTCTTTGCCTGCGTTTCCTGCTCCTGGAGGCTCGCCTTGATTCGCATGGTGGAGATGATGCTGGCGCGCTCATTCTCCCCGAGCTTCATTTGAATGTACTTCACTGTCTCCCTGAGATCCGGGATCATCTTGTGTTCCAGCGCGTTCACGCGGCGGCGCGTGGTTTCCAGCTCGACTGCCATGTTTTCCGCCTGCTTCTCGATCTGTGCGAGTTGGATCAGGGCATCGAAGACCCCGTCAAATGCGTCAATCGCTTCATCCAGGAGCGCGTTTGTTTCCGTCAGTCCGTAGCTCTTAATGGAGCCTGTGCGCCTGAGCGTGAAGAAGGGGATACGCACGCTCATCACGTTCTTGGTCTCTACATTCAGTTCCATTGTCGCCTGTGGGCTGCTGAGAGCATTCTTCATCTCTGCATCGCTCATCCATGCAGAGGCTACCAGGAATTTGTAGAATGCTGCTGCCAATTTCTCCTCTACCTCCATGCGCAATGTTTTTGCTTTTCGGATGATGCTCAAGAATTCCTGCATTAATCCATCCTGTTTGTCTTTCAGCAACTTGTGTCCCCTCTGCGCAGCTTTGCTTCGCAGCTTGAGGTCCATGAGTGCCATGCGCGTTGGGTTGACATTGAGGAGAGCCATGCGGTGTGGGGCGAGTGTTTAAGAGAGATTCAGGACTTCGTGAGACTCTTGAGTGCCTTGTAGATTTGTACGGTCGTGAGTTGGAAGAGCATAGTCGAGAGAGCGAGAAGGGCTCCGCTTGCCACGATGGCCGTCGGAACAGTCCGGGGATCAAACGTACGGGCAGCTTCTACGAGAAAACCGCTTAGTGCCATGGATGGCAGGAAGAGCAGTAATCCTGCCACAATGAAGTACCACAGCACCTGCCATGTGTGGCCGTGCACAAGCTCCTTACTTCTCTGGAGCGATTCACGGTATTCCTTTCCTTCACAGATGATGATAACGGCGTAGAACGACGTGCGAATTTTGTAGATGATTCCCGGTATGATGAGGAGGAGCATCCAGAGCAGCGTAAAAATATCCCGCAGAATGTTCGTGAGGAAGAGCGGAATCACGTAGTGCATCCCCTGCCTGCGCACCGAAGCGAAAGAGGAGCGATTCCGTCCCGCAGGACTCTTTACAATGCGTTCTCCCACCAGGAGAATGCAGGCCGTACCCCAGAGTATCCAGAGCCCGATGCCGATATTGATGAGCAACAGGAGTGCGATGAGCGGGGTCGGCGCGAGGCCAGTGACATAGATCATCCACTGGAAACTTGCAGAATTCTTTCCGGCAAATTCCGAGAGCATCAGTGTTATGCCTGATGGCAGCATGATCAGCCACAATAGAATGTGGTTCAGAACAGGCTGTTTGCGGTAGAAGTTCCAGGAATCGCCGATGAGGGAGAGAATTGAGGGAATGGGATTTGGGATTAGAATACTAGGGATTAGAATACTAGGGATTAGGGTTAGGAGCGCTTCTTTAAGTATTTCTCTGTATGCGCAGCCTTTACACGTTTGAGCTCGGCTTTCGGCAGTTCCATGAAGAGGTCCCAACCGATTGCGAGTGATTCGAAGATCGAGCGGTTTTCCTCTTCGCCCTGTTTAATAAACTCCTTCTCAAACCGTTCTGCGAACTTGAGGTACGCTTTGTCTATGTCATTCAGCGAAGATTCGCCGAGGATGACTGCCAGTTCGCGTACTTCTACGCCTCGGGCGTACGCGGCAGTCAGCTGCGCATCCACGCCGCTATGGTCTTCGCGCGTCTTGCCCTCGCCCTGTGCTTTCGCCTTCAGGCGGGAGAGTGATCCCATCGGGATAATCGGGGGATACATGCCTTTCTGATGCAGGCCGCGATCCAGGCGGATCTGCCCTTCCGTGATGTATCCGGTCAGGTCCGGGATGGGGTGCGTCACGTCGTCTTCCGGCATCGTGAGGATTGGGATTTGCGTGATGGAGCCCTTCTTCCCGCGGATGCGTCCGGCGCGTTCGTAGATGGTTGCAAGGTCGGTGTACAGGTAGCCCGGGTAGCCGCGGCGACCAGGAACTTCCTTGCGTGCGGCAGAGACCTCGCGCAACGCCTCACAGTAGTTGGTCATGTCCGTGAGGATGACCGTCACATGGTAGTCCTTCTCGTATGCCAGGTACTCCGCAACGGTCAGTGCGAGGCGCGGAGTGGCAATGCGTTCGACGACCGGGTTATCCGCCGTATTCAGGAAGAGCACGGCGCGGGAGAGCGCCCCGGTCTTCTCGAATTCACGCTGGAAGTACTGTGCTTCCTCGAATGTCACGCCCATCGCGGCAAAGACCACTGCGAACTTCTCGTCTTCTTGCCCGGCCTTCTGCCCTCCATCCTGAGATTCGCCTTTTGCCATTTCCTCCTCCGTGAGCACGCGCGCCTGGCGTGCGATCTGTGCGGCAAGGCGGTTATGGGGCAAGCCTGCGCCGGAGAAGATCGGCAGTTTCTGCCCTCGCACCAGCGTGTTTAAGACGTCGATTGTGGAGATGCCTGTCTGGATGAAGTCATCCGGATACTCGCGCGTGAATGGGTTGATCGGCGTTCCGTTGATATCGAGCTTCTTCTCGGGGACGATTTCCGGTCCTCCATCGATGGGCCGCCCCGAGCCGGAGAAGATGCGCCCGAGGATATCCTCAGAAACTCCGATTTCGAATGTGCGTTGCAGGAAGCGGATTTTCGTTCCTTCGGTCTGGGCGCCCTGTGCGCTTTCGAAGAGCTGCACGATGGCGAGCCCCTCGCGGGCTTCCAGCACTTTCCCGAGGCGCTTCTGCCCGTCTGGGAGTTCAATTTCGCAGAGCTCGTCGTAGCTTACGCCTTCCACTCCTTTCACAATGAGGAGCGGTCCGGCGATGTCAGTGACTGTCTTGTAGGCGGTAGACATGGGTGAGAGGGATAGGGATTAGGGATGAGAGTACGAGAGATACGGATTAGGCGGCAGCTGCAATTTCCTGCTGTCGCACGGAGACATTGGATGAGCCTGCCTTGAGCGCAGCGATCTGTTGGCGGATTTCTTTTTCCAGCGCATCGAACTTTTCTTCCGCCCCCTCCTCTGGCCAGAAACTCATTCCGGCTATCTCCTCTTTGGCTGGCAAGCTCTGCAGCTTTTTGAAGTCGAAGTCTTCCTGCTCAACGATTTCCTGCGCAGCTTCCATGAAGGTCAGGATCGCCCGGATCATGCGGTACTGTTTCCTGAGTGATGTGTACGCATCGACCCTGTCGAATGCGTTCTGGAAGAGAAAGTCTTCGCGGATCATCTGTGCGGTTGCCAGCGTGAGCTGCTCGCGCGGAGAGAGCGCATCCGTTCCAACCAGGCGAACGATTTCTTCCAGTTTGCTCTCCTCCTGCAGCAGCCCCGAGGCGATGGTGCGGTTCGCAACGAAGTCTTCCGCAATTTCCTTGCTGTAGTAGTCCGCCAGATTATCTACGTAGAGCGAGTAGCTCTGCAGCCAGTTGATGGATGGGTAGTGGCGTTTGTACGCGAGTTTCGCATCCAACGCCCAGAACACTTTCGTCACGCGCAAGGTGTTCTGTGTTACCGGCTCAGAGAAGTCTCCGCCCGGAGGGGATACCGCTCCAATGACAGAGAGCGACCCCCTTCGGTCTTCACCGCCAAGACACTCCACCGCTCCGGCGCGCTCGTAGAATCCCGCTGTGCGGGAACCAAGGTATGCTGGGTATCCTTCTTCACCCGGCATTTCTTCCAGGCGCCCGGACATCTCACGCATGGCTTCCGCCCAGCGTGAAGTGGAGTCCGCCATCAGTGCGACGTCGTATCCCATATCGCGGTAGTACTCCGCGATTGTGATGCCTGTATAGACGCTCGCTTCGCGCGCGGCTACCGGCATGTTACTGGTGTTTGCTATGAGCACCGTTCGTTTCATCAGCGGCTCTCCCGTATTCGGATCTTGCAGTTCCGGAAATTCTTTGAGTACGTCCGTCATCTCGTTCCCGCGCTCGCCGCACCCGATGTAAACGATCACCTGCGCATTGCAGAATTTCGCGAGGCTCTGCTGCGTCACCGTCTTTCCGGCGCCGAAGGGGCCGGGGATCGCGCCGGCGCCGCCGCGTGCGATTGGGAAGAGCGTGTCTAAGATGCGCATTCCCGTTACGAGCGGTTCGTTCGGGCGGCGTTTGCGCGCATAGGGGCGCGGAATGCGAATCGGCCATTTCTGCAGCATTGCTACCTCCTTTACGCCGTCCGCCGTCTCGATCGTTGCGACGATTTGCTCGATGGTGAATGATCCGGATTCAATTTGTTTTACTGTGCCGTCCATGTGCGGCGGCACCATCACTCTGTGCTCGATGAGCGTCGTTTCCTGCACCGTTCCGAGCACGTCTCCTTCCTGCACGGCGTCTCCCGACTTCTTTGTCGCTTTGAATTCCCACTTCGTTGAACGGCTGAGTGCCGGCACGTTGATGCCGCGCGGGATGAAGGGGCTCCTCGCCTCTTCTTCAATGAGTTTCAGCGGGCGCTGAATGCCATCGTAGAACGTGGTCAGCAGTCCCGGCGCCAGTTCCACCGAGAGGGTTTCTCCGGTGAGGGTTACGGGTTCGCCCGGTCCGATGCCGCTCGTTTCCTCATAGACCTGGATAGAGGCATTGTCGCCGTGCAGCTCGATCACCTCGCCGATGAGGTTCTCTTTGGACACGCGGACGACCTCGTACATCTTGGCATTCTTCATGCCTTTTGCCACGACGAGCGGGCCGGCGACCTTGATGATTGTTCCTTGCGTAGACATTGGGAATTGGGGGATAGGGTTGGGATGGGCTTAGGATTGCGGAGGTTCTCTCCTGCTTAGGATGTGTGCGACACGTGCTCTATCAAGTGCTTCCTGCTCTTCGACCGTGCGTGGATCGAGTGCTTCCATCAGCTGGATTCTCGGTTCCAGATCGGAGGATCCTGCTTCTGTGAGGAGAGCTTCCGTTCTTTCAGTGATACTGCGTGTCATAAGGAGAGGGGTTACTGGAGAATGTCCGTGCCCACGGCGCGTTCCACGATGCGCTTGAGGCGCGCCAGGCCGTAGCCCGTGGAGCCTTTGTGGGACGGAAGCGGGATAATGGCGGGTAAGGCGCCGCGAGCGAGTTTCTTCTCATCATCGGGAGAAATCCCGTTCGCGAGGTCTTCTGTAATAAAGACGATTGCGTACTCATTCCTCTCTACCCCCTTCTCGTCGGTGAGCATTTTTCTCTTGAGCATGAAGAGTGCTTCTACCGCTTCCTCCGCGTTCTTTGCCGGTATGGCGTCTGTTCCAAGGAGCGAGAATCCTGCGATTGCTTCCGGCGAGCCGATGATGGCGATCTTGAAGGAAGGCATCTACGAGAGGAAGTGCGTGGAAGGGATGAATGGTGGGAGTATTTTCTTGATTTCCTGGGGGGGCAGGCCATTTGCTTTCCCGATGAGTATTGTACGCATCAGAAAGATGTTGGAGAGAGCAATAGCGGCGAATGCGAAGAGCGGTTCAATGCTCATGGGGATGTTCCACATGTCTGCGATGTCCTGTGCGAGGACGCTGGCGCAGGTTCGCTCGAGAGCGATAGGGTCTTCGCCCAACTTCTCAATGCTTTCTGCCAGTTCGTACGGGAGCGAGGAACGGTTGATGGCGCTCAGGACGTTCGCCCGTCCGCCGAGGAGCTGGTGGACCGGGATTTCTCCGCCGGCAAGCAATGCATCACTCACTGCGCTTTCATCGTAGTTGCGCAGTGACGTACGGATGTTCGTCAAGTCGATCCCATGCCGGACGTACCGGCGGATGAGAGAACTCCCGCTTGCCTGTGCCAGGCGGAGCTTTAACTGTGCGGCGAATTGCGTACAGCAAGCATCGATGTGCTGTGGGGTAGGAGACGGGAGCGCGCGCATTTCCTGTACGAATGCAGTGAGATACGAGGGGAGAGACTCATCCTGTTCCCCTCTGGCCAGCGCACGCAGCGCGGCTGGGGCATACGCTGTCATCGGAGGTTCCGGAGCCTCGCTCACTGCGGACGTGAGTCCGTGAAAGTCCTTGAGGAGGTAGCTTAACAGCGCCATGTCTCCGCTAAGCCAGAGGATATGGAACACGGGTCTCTGTTCTACCGGTGACATTTGTTCCACTTCACGGCGCACCCAGGCCCCCAGCGCTTGCAGGATTGACTCGCCTCTGGTGAGGTCCTGATCGATCTTGCTTGTGAATTTTAGCTCTGTGAAAATCTTCTCCACTTCTTCCCTCCCGTGCGTTCCCAGAAGCCGGTCTGTGTCCGATTGATCGAGCAACAGCTGCTGCAAGACGCCTGTCCTGCCATAGGCGTAGGCGAATTTCTGGCCGATGAGAGACGCGAGTTGAGACATGAATTACGAGTTCGGGGAGAACAGAGCTTTCGCCGCTTCGACTTCCGTCTGCGGGCGCAGGTAGGAGGCGACCAGGTGCTCGAATGTGCAATCGTGCTCTTCTCTTTCTGAAACAAAGAGGAAACCTCCTACAGATTCAATCGGCTTGCCGAATGCGAATCGCTCTGAGGGGGCAATGTGCCTGAGTATGGTTTCATGCGCTTTGCTCGGGCGGATTTCTCCGTTCCCTTTGATGGTTTGCAGGTGTTTCTTCAGCAGTGTTTCTACCTCCTTCTCCTGTGAGGGCAGCGCAGCGAGCTTCTGCAATACGAGTGCGTAGAGGGTATCCAGGAGCTCCTGCTTCTTCTTTAGTTCCGCGTTCCTGCGCGTCATCGTGCTATGTGACACTGCTTTCATATGCAGCTGCTTCCTGCGCTCCTCCTTTTGCCCCGCAATTTCCTGTTTCCGCTTTGCGATGCGCCGTTCACTTTCTTCCCTCATGAGAGAAATACGCTTCTGATGGAGGGAACGCTCTTGAGAGATCTGTTCATCTGCCTGTGCGCTGATTGCAGCGAGAATATTGGAGAGGGCCATGGTTGGGAGGATGAAGAGGAAGAGGGAGAAAGGCTCTTACCCGAGGATTGCCGGGCTGACGAATATCAGCATGAAGAGCGAGATCAGGAATCCAAGCAGTGCGTACGTCTCTACCAGAGCAGCAAGCACGATGACTTTTCCTGCGAGCTTGTCATCCTTTGCAAGCATATGCATACCGGCGCTACAGACTTTTGCCTGATAGGGGGCAGAGGTCATGCACGTAAATGCGACTGGCATGAATGCGGCAAAGAGTGCGAGACCTTGTCCTGGGTTGATGACTACTTCACCGGAGACAACCGGTCCGTAGAACACCACCATGAACAGGAAGGAAATTACCATTCCGTAGAGCCCCTGGGAACCGGGGAGCACTGCGAGGGTTATCACCTTTCCTGCCAGTTCCGGTTTCTCTGTCAGGAGTCCGGAGCCTGCCTGGCCGACGGCGCTCACTCCGAGGATGGAGCCGATACAGGAGGCGAATGTCGCTATTGCAGCGCCGAAGAAAGCGATTGCCAGACCCCACGGGTTTCCCATGACTGCTTGTGCTGCCGCCGGAACAGCAGACGGTTCCTGGGCGAATGCCATGGCAGGCGCGAGGAGTGCTGCCGCGAGCGAGAAGGAAGTAGAAGTTCTCATAGAGAGAGGGAGAAAAAGAATAAGAGAAGAATTAAGACGTCGTTCGGTGGAAAGGGGAGAAAGGCTTTCCTCCCCCCTCGAAGAATTGCGAGAAGAATTCGATGAATTGCAGGCGACCAGAATGAATGAAGCTGCCCAATGTATTGAGTGCAATGCTCACCAGGTGACCGCCGAGGAAGATGACGATGATAATCGGAATCGCCAGAAAAATCGGGAAGAGGTTCCCGATCGCAAGAGCGACCTGGTTGATCGCTCCTGCAATCGATCCTGTTACGAGACCGAGCGCCATGATGCGCAGGTAGCTCAGGCCGTTGCTGAGGAGGCTGATGCAGAAGTTGACGAATCCCAGCGCTCCCGTCAGCGGCCGCACATACCATGGTGATCCATATCCTTTGCCCCAGACGAGCAATGTAACAGATGCGTACATGCAGTAGAGTGCGATTTGGTGCAAAGATTCTATTTTTAACAGGATGACGGCGCCGAGGAAAATCGCGCTCCCGAGCAGGATGTGCGACGTAAAGTCCTGCCAGAATGCCTGCAGGAATTTCCCATGGATTACCTTGTGCCATCCCGCCAGGAAAATGCCGTAGAAGATGTGCGTGATTCCCAGGATGAGAGACAGGTACATCAGGAAGTTAATGCCTGACTTATCGGTGAGATTCCAGATCTGCCCCTTGTAGAGGGTCACGCCTTCCGCTGTTTGCCGCGTAAAAATAGCAGGGGCACTCTCCGGTACTATGCCGAACCATCCGCCGAACGGGATGGAGACGAAGAATGTCACGATGCCCGCGAAGAAGAGGAGCCACGGCAGCCGCGCCTCCTGAACGGATTTCTTGGACTTCAGGATGTAGGCGCCGAATATGAGTGCGAGTACGAGTCCGTACCCCGCGTCCGTAAGGCAGAGCGCGAAGAAGAAGATGAAGAAGAGCGACAGTGATGCCGTGGGGTCTGCTTCTGTTGCGAGGGGCAGTCCGTACAGCGTGGTGACACTCTCAAATGGGGTGACCCATCGTGGGTTCCTGAGTGCTACAGGCGGGTCCTCTCCCTCATCAGGTTTCACTCTCAGCAGCGTAATTGCTTTGGATATTTTTTGCAGTTTGCTTTCCACAATCGCCACCCTGTTACGCGGCATCCATCCCAGCAACGTACAAGTCGTCTCTGTTTCACTCATCGCCTCGCGCACTACCTGCTTCTCATCCAGCCATCGCATGAAGCGCGCCGCTTTCATGAGATTCGGGAGTTCGACTGAGAGGCGCGCCCGCGCCCGGGCATTCTGTTCTTTCTGCCGCAGAGCTTCCTTCTTCCTCAGAATAGCTTTCTCATACTGTTCGGCTGCCCTGCCTTCCAGCACGGGCAGTTCCACCGTAGACCACCCCAATTCGGTGGCACATTCTTCGAATGCCGCCGCATCTTTTTTCCATATATGGGTGACGCAGTAGGCAAGATTTTTTGCATTTCCAATGCATGTGAATTCGGAGCGGGGGAACGAGTGCGCAAACTGGTCTTCCATTGCAGGGATCATTGCTTCCGGCAGCGTGCCTAACATACGTTTCGTGTTCGCCGTCTCATCTGCCGCATTCAGCGCATATGGGAGCCTCATCCACGGCTCCAGTGCCGTGCAAATTGTTTCTGCCTCTTGCATGTCCCGTTCGGCCACGGAATCGCTCTCCTCTAATTTCTGCAATTCATCCACAATCCCGCGTACATCGGTGCGCAATGCCGCCCGCGTGATCTCTTCCGCGGATTGCGGTTTCGCTGCGATGGCAAGCACAGACTGATCTGCCACTGCCTTGAGCGTTTCGATGGCAAATTTCAGGTCTGCGGCGCGGAATGCGACTTCTGTGTGGTCAATCGGGACGGGCTGTTTCGCTTCGCGCACTTCCAACACTCCTTCTTCGTGCAGAAGCTCCAGCAGTTCCTCCTTGAGCGATCTCATGGCAAGGATGGCCACCTTTTGCATTGCAACAATTGCCATTTATACGTTCAGAAGGGATGCAGGTTCCATGAGTTTCTTCACAAGTCTTTCCGCCAGAGGCTCTGCGTTTTGCCCGTACAACGCCTCCAGGTGTTTCGCGGTTTCGGCGGCTTCACCCTCCGCGATTTTCAGCAGGGGAGAAAGAGTTTCCTCCTTGTATTTCTTCAAATCCCCCTTCGCCTTCTCACGCAGTTCCTGTTCGGCTTCGTACTCTTTCTTCGCGCAGGACTGCCGAGATTCTTCTTCCGCCTTTCGCATTGCGTCAATCTCTATTTGCACGCGCGCTTTCTCCCGCTGTTCCGTGGCGATGATCTGATCGAACGGAGTATCTCCCTGAGCCGTTTCTGCGGGATTGGTAGCTATTTTTTGGCTTTTGGAAGCCGATTTTTTAGCAATCATACGTTCAGTTGTTAAAGCGCGCGGAATCTACAGAAGCCGCGGGAAAAAATCAAGGCTCTTTAGGGCTGCAATTCCGAAAATTCTCTAGAAAATTCTAGGTATTTCGACAGCTCCATCCCATGTGTTCTAACAGTCGAATGTGCTCTTTTCCTACCTGCGTTTTACACGAATGAAACCGGAAGCCTCTACGACTGACAGGTTCTTCTCTTTCCTGCTCATGATGTCGAGCATCAGGTTCACGCCGATAGTATCGCTTGCAATGTGGCTGCACTGGATCAGGTTTACATGGTGCTTCTTTGCTGCTTCAAGCGATTTATCCGTCGTGTGCATGGTGAGGATCGTCCCTACGCCCGCATTGGCCTGGAGTTCCATGAATTCCTCCGGACCGTTGGTGCCTCCCGTAAACTCGGAAGCCACTACCTTGCCCGGACGCCCATCGCGGCTGCCGTTCGCGATAATGACGGGATTGCCTTTCTTCGCATATTGCTCATATTCCGGTATTTCATGGAGCGCACTCACGATTTCGCCGAGCGAATCGAACTCTTTCTCGCAGATGGTTTTGGTAATGAATTGGTACACCAGGTTATCCGCCGGCGTATGGATGTTGAATGCGACGAAGCCGAGCAACTGCGCCGCGCGCTCGTGCCGGAACAGGTTATCCGGATGGATCGCGCGCCAGATCTTCTCCATGCGGGGGCGCATGTATCCTTCTGCCTGGTTCACCGGCACGCCGGAACATGCCAGAACGTCGATCTGCATGGGCATGATTTTCTCCAGGTCGGCAAGCGCACGACCCTCCGGATGGTGCATGAAGAATCCGTCAATCTTGTCGCCTCTCTGATTCAGGCGGTCCGCCAGCAGCATTTCCGCCGTCTCTATGTCGATTCCTACCATCAGGCGTTTCACATCCTCCTTTCCTGTTCCTGCGATGATGCGGGAATCGCTGAACGGGTTCCATGTGCGTTCCTCATCAAAGAATTTGAGTTCTTCCTTCTCCAGTTTCTTCTTCTTGTCCTGGTACTTCTTCAACTCCTTCTCGATCCGTTTCTTTCCACGGGGGTCTGCTGCGATGCCTGCCTCTACACCGATTCTGAATAGCTGTTCTAATTTCATAGTGACGCAAGCGTACTGGTTTCCCCCTCCTTTCCGCAAGGAGAGAGAATTGCGGAATTTTCGCAGATTGTGAGCGATGTCACTGGTACAATCCTGCCGTGCCTCCCTCGATCCACCTCATTTACGCATCTTCCAGCGGCCACACGGAGTACGTTGTGGAGGTTCTGCGCAACGTTCTTGCAAGCGCAGCACTCACCGTTCAACGTGCGGAAGAAGCGCAGGCATCTGATTTTGAGAATGGTGATGTGCTCATTCTGGGTTGCGGCACGTGGAATACCGGTGGCAGCGAAGGGCAGCTCAATATGCATATGGATGCGCTCCTGCGCGGCCGTGCGAAGGATATCGACCTGGGCGGCAAGCCCTGTGCGATCATTGCGCTCGGCGATGACCGGTACCGCTACACCTGCCGGGCCACGGAACACCTGATGCAGTTCATTCTGCAACACAACGGTACCACATGTGCTACGCCCCTTCTGATCGTGAATGAGCCGTACGGGCAGGAGGAGAAGGTCCGCAAATGGGGTGAGAAACTTCTTTCCGTCCTTGCCAAAACCGCATGAGCCGTACTGTCCTCAAAGTCACCGGCGCACAGGGCCAGGGAGTGAACTCCGTGGGGGAGGTCTGTGCCAAGGGTTTCAAGCGGGCGGGATACTGTGTTCTCGGGTATCGCGAGTACGCGTCTGTCATCAAGGGCGGGCATTCCAGTTATCAGCTGGATATCAGCCCGAAACTTGTGCGCGGCAGCGAAACCAAAGCGAATGTGCTCGTCTGTTTCAACCACCACGGTCTCACGAAGAATCTGCGTGAGGTGCAAGACGGCGGTATCGTGCTGCACCAGACGCCCGAGTGGAAATTCAGCCCTGAAGATCAGCAGTGGGTGGAGGAGCACAACGTACGAGTGATCTACCTTCCGTCCGAGAAGATCCTCAAGACTTTCAATCTCAAGCCCATCTTCGGCAACGTGCTCATTACGTCCGTCGTCTGGTCGCTCTTCGGGCAGGATGCGGATTCACTCAAAGAACTCATCCGCGAGCAGTTTGGGCATAAGGGGGAAGAAGTGGTGCAGAAGAACTTCGAATGCATTGATGCGGGGACCGCATTTAAGCAGGAGCATGCCGCGGATGCGCATATTCAACTCCCCAAGCCAGAGAAGCAGTGGCGCGACCATATGCTCCTCACCGGTAGCCAGGCTATGGGTATCGGCATTATCCACGCGGGGTGCCGTGTTTTCACGGGGTACCCAATGACGCCTTCCAGCCCGCTCCTCAGTTACATTGCAGAAAAGCAGAACCTGAGTGGCATGGTGGTCAAGCAGGCGGAAGATGAAATCACCGCGATTCAGATGGTTGTTGGTGCGATGCACATGGGCACCCGCGCCATGACCACCACTTCCGGCGGCGGATATGACCTGATGACCGAGACCATTTCACTCTGCGGCATGAGCGAGACGCCCGCTGTAGTCGTGCTCGCGCAGCGCCCCGGCCCCGCGACGGGGCTGCCCACGTGGACGGCGCAGGGGGATCTGCTGCTCGCAGTCCATTCTTCCCACGGCGAGTTCCCGCGTCTTGTGCTGAGCGTGAGTGACGGGGAAGACTCCTTCACGCTGTTGCCCGAGGCGTTCAACTACGCGGAAGAGTACCAGATTCCGGTTATTGTGCTCACAGATAAGCAGGTAGCAGAGTGCCTGTACACGCAGCAATTCTATGACCAGAAGGCGGCGGAAATCCGCCGCGGAAAACTGGTGACTGATGTGCAGGAACTCGCCAAGCTCACGGGTGCGGACCGCTACGATCCGATGGCCGAAGGCGGCGTTTCCAAGCGTTGGCTGCCGGGTGCGAATGCCGCAACATACTGTGCGCAGAGCTACGAGCACATCGCCGACGGGTCCTTTGAGGAGGGTGCGGAAGGTACCAGGCAGCAGATGGGGAAACGCATGCGTAAGATGGAGACACTCAAGAAGGCGCTGCCGGAGCCGGAGTTATTTACAGTACGCAGAGGTCAGATATCAGAGGTCAGAAATGCAGTACATCCAGAGGTTTTGTTTGTAGGTTGGGGTAGCACGAAAGGCGCTGTGCTTGATGCACTTCTCGAACTGACCTCTGACAATTCATCTCTGATTGCTGGTTATCTGCACTATACATACCTCTGGCCGCTCAAGACTGGCAAGCTTGAAGACCTTGCAGGCAAAGCCAAGAAAGTCATCCTCATCGAGGGGAACCAGCAGGGGCAGCTTGGCATGCTCATCCGGCAGGAGTGCGGGCTGGATATTCCAAACAAGATTCTCAAATTCGATGGTCGACCGTTCTTTACGGATGAGTTGCATGAACTTCTTTCTCAATGTATCTCTCCACCAAGTGGTTAGTGGGTAGTGTTCAGTGGTTAGTTCCCTTATTACTAACCACTAGTCACTCACCACTTGCCTCCGACTCCCAATGAATTCCATTCCACTCCATTCCACCGGCTCATCGGAATTCTCAGGAGAGGCCATGAAGTCCTATTCCTGCGGCAACACCTGCAACTGGTGTGACGGGTGCGGCGACTACGGCATCTGGACCGCTATCAAGCGCGCGCTCGTGGAACTCAGTATTCCGCCCAGCGGAGTACTGCTCTGCTACGACATCGGTTGCCACGGGAACATGAGCGACAAGCTCATGGGGTACCGCTTCCACGGCTTGCACGGGCGCGTGCTTCCCCTGGCGGCAGGTGCCAAGCTGGCGAATCCGGTTCTGCCGGTCATCGCGCACGGCGGCGATGGCGCCAGTTTCTCCGAAGGAGTGAACCATCTGGTGCATGCCTTTCGCAGCAATTATCCCATCACTTTTATCCTCCACAACAATGCGAACTACGGCCTCACGACGGGGCAGGCCAGTTCACTCACGTGGCAGGGGCAGCCGATGAACAGTTCTCCCAACGGCATACCGGAGAATACGATCCGATCCATGGATTTCGTATTCTCGCTCGAACCCACGTTCGTTGCTCGGGGATTCAGCGGCAATATTCCTCAGATGGTGCAGATCTTCAAAACTGCCATTCAACATCGCGGATTTGCCTTCGTGGATATCCTCCAGGCGTGTCCGACCTACAATAAGTTCGCCACGCATGAGTGGCTCATGCGGCACGTCTACGACGTTGCCGCAGAAGGGCACGATCCGAGCGACTTCGCGAAAGCGAGGCAGATCGCGGTGGATACCAGCGAGCGCATCTCCACCGGCGTGCTCTATCAGGATGCGGGCATTCCTAACTTCTACGAGCGCCTTGCTGCCAGGCAGGGCAAGACGACTGCTCCGGTAGAGGAGGTAGAGAAAATTGATGTGAGCGGGTTCATGAAGGAGTTGGTGTGAATCCACGGGGCATCGCATTCCATGAGATTGCATAGGTTATTGCGCAGGTACTTTCCTCGATGTACGGCTGCTGTTATGGCAATCAAACCTTGAAATAATTGACAGTGGACCTTCTTACCTTAAAAATTCGCACGCTTTTTCATATTTGCCATGCTTCTCACTCCATCAGAGAAACACGCGTTTGATGACGGCGCATTTATACTGCGGTCGCAGAAAATGATGCTCGATACTGCATTGCCCGATAGAGGGCAATTGAATGGTGAATTTGAGCGACTCCAAGAGAGCTTCTTTTGCGGAGTTGAGGTATTCCGTGATGCAATGGAAGCAACGCTACGTAAGTACGATGGCGCTGTACGGTTTGAAGAGTTCGATGAGAAATTCGGGGATATTCTCGCTGTACAGCCAGATGCTGCTACTGCATGAATGCCAGCATCTTGAGCAGGAGCGTTTCTGTGATTCTCCGGTGGTCGATTGATCGTTTCATAGAGCGGTGTTACGCCTTGATCACCATTGTCCCTGCCATGTAGTCATGCAGGCAGCGCCGTTCTTTGCGGAAGATGATCAGCAGATCACAGAGGACATACACGAAGTTCTCCACCATCAGTGCGTGCACCCATGTGCGCAGCAGCAGGTTCTGAACGAACCCTCCGGTTTTTTTGCTCTCTGCGTCCACAATCCTTATGTGCATGACTACTTTTCCCAGCGATTGCCCGTTCAATCCGATGAGCATCCATTGTAGGAAGAGCAGGATGAGCAGTCCCGTGAAGATGCTGGAGAGCGCTGCGACCACCCAGATGGATGGCGTGACGCGGATCAGCCCGGGGTAAGAGTAGTACAGGGAGAGGAGCGGCAGCACAAAAATGCCCCAGTCGATCATTTTGGCGACGAAGCGGTCGCGAGGGGTAGCGAGGTGTTTCATGGCTCTATGGTGCATCTTGCTTTATCTGTGCGCACGCTCTTGTTATTGACACTCCCAGCAAAGCAGTTGGATTGTGCTTATTTTCTCGCCTTTCTCCTCGTACTGTAGAAGTTCCATGCGGAGCGCAGCAGCAGGAGGGGATGACGGAAGAGAAAGTTCGGCAGTGGCACATTCTGCGGGATGTGTACCTGTTTCTCCCCGTAGCGGCTGATGAATTTTTCCGCCATTCTTTTCCGTTCGTCTTGTAGAACTTTTTTCGCATGTGACTGCCATTCCTGCGGCAGGAGTTTTATGGCAGATTTCAGCGCGGCGAGCCGTTCGAAGATGCCGGTACCGCTTCCGAAGTTCCGGACGCTCGCGGCATCGCCGTGTACGCGGAATATTCCGAATGTCCCCCGGAGGACATACCAGTCTCCTTTCGCCAGCATGTGCGCCCAGTACTCGGCGTCTATGGTTTGCTGCATGTCTTCCCGGAATGTTCCCGCCTGTTCCATCGTGCTCCTGCGCAGCATGACGAAGCTCGGTTCGCCGATGATGTTGGGGTGCAATCCGCGCTCGATCCATGTTCGGAGGAACTGCAGCCCGTTCTGCATTCCCGGTGAAACGCTGCGGCGCGTTTCCTCCACTTTGCGGAAGGTGTCCTGTGCTGCGGCGCCGTCTTCAAAGCTGTATGCATGTTCCATGGAAACCATTCCGACGGACGGATGCTCTTCCAGTACGCGCATTGCGTGCCTGAGGTACTCAGCATTCCACAGGTCATCCTGGAAGAGGAACTGGACATAGGGAGCATGCGTCCGTTCCACGCAGCGATTCCAGTTTCCTCCTATACCGAGGCGTTTCTCGTTGCGGACAAACGTGATGCGGTTGTCGCCGAGGAACGGTTCGACAATGCTGTGTGTGTCCACTCCAGTCGGTTCATCGAAGATGTGCAGCTGCCACCGTGTTTCGGTCTGCGCGCACGCGCTCTCCAGCGCGGCGCGCAGGTGCTCCGCACGGGGTTTGTAGGTGGGCATCAGTATGTCGACTTTGACATCGGTCATGTTCTTAAATTCTAGGTGCAAAATGAAAGGGAAGAAACAAATTACACATTTCAGGTTGTGAGAATGCGCCCCGTTTTACATTTCGAATTCTGCCTTTCAAACGTACACTGCCCGCACATGCGTATTGATGTCATCACTCTCTTTCCCGGCATGTTTACGGGTCCGCTCACAGAGAGCATTCTCCAGCGGGCGCAGGCGGAGCATCTACTCGAAGTGCATACGCATGATCTGCGCACATTCGGGCACGGTTCCTACAGGCAGGTGGATGATCGTCCCTATGGGGGCGGAGCGGGGATGCTCTTTATGGTGGAACCGGTCGTGCGCGCGATTGAATTCGTCACTGAAGAGGGAGAGAAAGCGGGATGTTCTTCCTCACATCGCGTTCTCTTCACCCCCCGCGGCAAGCGTCTCACGCAGACGCGCGTTGAGCGGATTGCGAAACAGCATCAGTGGATCATTCTCCTCTGCGCGCACTACGAGGGCGTTGATCAGCGCGTAGTAGACGGGGGCTGGATTGATGAGGAGGTTTCCATCGGGGACTATGTTCTAACCGGAGGCGAGCTCCCTGCCATGGTGCTGATTGATGCCGTCGCGCGGCAGATCCCCGGCGTGCTCGGCAAAGACGAGTCCGCGGAGGAGGAGAGTTTCTCCAAGGCGACCAATCGCAAGCGCGAGTACCCGCACTACACGCGGCCGGAGGAATTCCGGGGACTCAAAGTTCCCGACGTGCTCCTCTCTGGGCACCATGCGGAAATCGAGAAATGGCGTGCGAAGAAACTCCTGTAAAAAATTTGGGGGTGAGACCGACGCAGACCTTTTTCTACGCTATCATTGCTGTGTGTTTGATGCATTGATTGCCGAATTGCGTACGCGCGGGTCTGTCTGTTTCTCCGTTCGTGTTCGCCCGGGTGCGCCGAAGACTGCCGTACTCTTCTCACTGGAAGACGGCAGCATGAAAGTGGCGGTTGCAGCTCCGCCGGAAAAGGGCAAGGCGAATAAGGAGCTCATCAAGTACATCGCTCAACAGTTCGGTGTGCCGCGCACACAAGTTTCCATTATTTCTGGCGCTGCAGACAAGCACAAGCTGGTGCAGGTGCGCGCGTAGATCACCCGGTTGCGGTGCATCAAACAGATGCCACGGCCGCAAGACCGTGGAGCTTCACTGGAGTTTTGATTCGATCCACCCGCGCATGTCTGCATACTCCGGGAGTCCGATACGTTCTTCTGTTTCGAGGAAGAATGTGGGTACCAGTGTGACTCCCAGGTTCTCTGCGACTGCTTTCTGCGAGCTCAGCATCGAGGAGATGGATTCGCTCTGCATGCACTCCTGCAGACCGTTCGCATCCATTCCCAGCTCTTTTCCATATTCCTTTGCGGTGAGCCGATCTTTCTCCTGCCGGTTGACGAGCAGGGTCTGCATGCGCAGCGTTTCTCCCATCGTTCCTGCACACAGGAATCCGCGTAGTACATCTTCGCTATTTGGGTACTTCCTGATCACGAATGGGACGAACCGAACTTTCAGTTTTCCGTTCTCTATAAAATCCCGCTCCAGTCGTGGAATGAATTCCCGGTAGAATTGGTTGCAGTACGCGCAGTGGTACTCCGTGAACACCGTCAGTGTCAGCGGAGCCTTCTCTTCACCCAGCTCGAGTATTCCTGTCGAAAGAAAACGTACGGCGCCGCTGGCAGCAAGAGGAGTTCCCTCCAGTTGTCTTAGGAGCGATTGCGTGTCTGCCGGTTGCTGCTTCGCGGGTTGTTCGACCAGAGGCGCATCCGGTTCGATCGGCTCTCTGAGGCTGCCCGCCTCCAATGTGCATCCGCACAGCGCGGAGGCAAGCAGGCAATAGCAGAACAGGCGTGGAGCGCGCATGCGCCTAGTGTACTATAGGTGCTCCAATGTTCCCTATGCCATTTCCCCGCATATCGCTGCTCGGCGTTCCCATAGACGCAGTTACGATGGGGGAGGCTGTTACGCAAATGACCGCTCTTCTGGATCGGCGGGAGTGTGCGCACGTCATGACGCCGAATAGCGAGATGCTCGTAGAAGCGGCGCGCAATGCGCAATTCCGGCGCGTGATCCAATCTGCCGCACTCAACCTTCCCGATAGCGCCGGGCTGCTTCACGCCGCCCGATGGACGCGCCAGCGTCTCCCCGCGCGCGTCGCGGGAGTTGATATCGTGGGGGCGTTCTGTCGCACTCTCAACGAACAGCATCCGGTCTTCCTCCTGGGTGGCGGTCCCGGGATTGCTGCGCGGGCGGCACATGCGTTGCAGAGGGCGAATCCTTCTCTGCGCATTGTTGGCACGTACGCCGGGAGCCCATCACCGGCAGAAGCTCCGGACATCATTCAGCGCATCAATGCATCTGGCGCCTGCGTACTGTTTGTTGCCTACGGCGCACCGATGCAGGATCTATGGATCAATGAGCATCTGCGGGATTTCATGACGGTACGCCTTGCGATGGGAGTGGGCGGCACGTTTGATTTTCTGTCCGGTGCGGTCCGGCGTGCGCCGAATTTCCTCCGCGTAGCGGGTTTGGAATGGGTCTGGCGTCTCTGTCTCCAGCCATGGCGAATCAGGCGCATCTGGAATGCGGCGGTCGTCTTTCCTCTCCTCGTACTGCGTTACGGTCGGCGTTCGCCATTCTAGTCTTCTCTCAGCCGATTCACCTCCGCGACGTGCCACTTGCCTCCTGTTTTTCGCAGTTTCACGAATTTCGGTCCGCTGGTCGTTTCTACCAGATAGTCGCGTTCCAGTCCCAGATCCCGCAGGAGCGAGACATCGGTAATGCCTTCTTCCGGCAGCAGAATCATGACGGCAAGATCAGGTTTGTCCGTGAGCGCCGCCTGTAAATTCAGCTGCGCCCGCGCCAGCAACGAGATTACGATAATGACAGTTGCTCCTGCGATGAGCAGCCAAACCATCAAGCGATTGAAGTGCCCGGAAGATGTGAGGCGAATGTCCATCAGGAAAGAAGTGTAACACTTGGTATGGTTTTGATGATATTGTTTTTCTGTGAGTAAGGTATGTTTGATCATTATCGACGGATTCGGCGTCGCGCCTCCCGGCCCGGGGAATGCGCGAAGCCTTGCGAACCTCCCCACCATTACACGCCTGGAACGAGAGGTTCCCAGCGTGATCATGCAGGCCTCCGGCCATGCTGCCGGATTGCCCGAAGGCCAGCAGGGCGCCAGCGAGCCGGGGCACCTCGTCATCGGTGCGGGCCGTATTATCTGGCAGCCTCTGGAGGAAATTAACCTTGCGGTCCGTTCGAAGAAATTCTTCCGGAACGCCGTACTCGTTGACGCATGCAAGCGCGCTGCGAAGAAGCACACAACATTGCACATCGTCGGAGTTTTTTCGTACGGCGGAGTCCATGGCCATGTGGAGCATTGGCAGGCGCTCATTGAATTAGCTGAGAAACACGGCGTACAGCAGATTGCATTGCATCTCATCGGCGATGGCCGTGATGTCCCCAAGCAGCAGTTCTGCGAAGATTATGCCAAATTCCAAAAGTTCCTCTCCAAGCATCCGGTCGCGAAACCAGCTTCACTGATCGGAAGGTACTATGCGATGGATCGCGATAAGCAGTACAAAGACCGCACCAAACTTGCGTACGATCTCTACACGGATGGCAAGGGGCAAAACGTTACGGATCTCTGCAAGGGGGCGAAGGAATGGTATGAAAAGGCGCCGGAGAAGGAGAAGACCGATTACTACATCAAGCCGCTCAGGGCTCCCGATTTTGTGCCGATGGAAGCAGGCGATACGGTGATCGGCGTCAATTTTCGCACCGACCGCATGTTCCAGATCGTGCATGCGCTGGAGAAGAAAGATTTCAAGGAGTTTACGCGGCCTGTCCGTGTGAAAGACGTAGTGTGCATGGGGCCGTACTCCGATCATTTACCGATAGCGTTCCCTGCACCCAAGGCAGACAACACACTGGGGGAAGTTGTGTCCAAAGCGGACCTGAAACAATTGCGCATCGCGGAGACCGATAAAATGGCGCATGTCACGTTCTTCTTCAATGCGCAGCGCCAGGAACCTTTCTTCAGAGAAGATCGCATCATGGTTGAGTCGCCCAAGGTTCCCAATTTTGCTACGGTGCCCGAGATGAGCGCGGATGAACTTACCGATCGCCTTATTGAGGAAGTCAAAGCCGAGAAGTACGCTCTCATCGTTGCGAACTACGCGAACCCCGATCTCGTCGGGCACGGGGCGAATATTCCCGCGGCGGTCATTGCATGCGAGACGGTGGACCGGAATCTTGAGCGATTGCTCCCAGTGCTCGAAGAGCATGGATATGAATGGATTGTCACATCGGATCATGGACACATCGAAGATATGCTCCTTTCGGATGGCAGTGTTTCCCCCAGTCATACGACCAATCCGGTACAGACATTTGTGCACTCCGGCAAGTTCCCCACAGCCGCATCACTTAAAGGGAAGAGCGGCATCAAAGACCTTGCTCCGATGGTACTCACCATGATGGAGGTCCCGATCCCGAAGGAAATGCAGTAGTTCTGCTTCTTCATCATGTTTCCCCTTTTTCATTCATCGTACGTTCTATCTCTATGCGGGTTCCGCGATGGATTCCCCATGGCAGCATTTTTGCGCCTGTCGCGTGCAGCACCTGCGCTATTTCCTGCGTCGTTCCTCCCACTTCGATAATGCCCATATTCAGGTGCGCTTCCATGGTCATTCCGGGGAATCTTCGGCGCAAATCTTCCATGATCGGCGCAATTTGTTCCCGGCATTGCTCCGTGTATTCCTCCAGGGGCAAGTCCACCATTCTCGGCGTGGGGAATGCCAATTCCACCGCATGTTGCTCCCGTTCCTCTGGCGGGAGAGCGAATGGCGCTGTCCCTATGTGCGTCATTGTTGTCTCTGGCGATGTAGTCATGATTTGACTGTATAGTCATGCCTGTTCGTACTTCAATATCTCTCTCTTTTCATTTTCTCAGAGCCTTCTTTACGATCTTGTGCCATTTTCAGTTCCTGCGGAATGTATAGAAAACCAATCCGGAATGTAAAGCATATTTGTATTTACTGGCACTGTACGCACAGCTTCGGGTAGTGTTGATCTATGCAGGAGATTACATTTCGTTCTCCAACGTTCTTCGATGATGCGGCTGCGCATGCCGATCGGCATGCGCATCTGATCATGATTGCGACGAAACCCGATATCATCAAACAGGTTCCGCTCTACAGGGAGCTCCGGAAGCGCGGGCACCTTGTGCTCCTCGGCCATACCGGGCAGCACTACGATGAGAACCTGAGCGGCGGGATGCTGAAAGAGTTTGGCGTGGAACCGGATTTTAACCTGAATGTCCGCGGGGCGATGCACGAGGTTGTCAGCCAGATTATCGGTCGCCTCGGTGCCGTGATCGGGGAACTGAAAGCGCGCGGCAAGATTGTCATTCCCTACGTGCATGGCGATACCACGACTGCGATGGCCGCCAGCAACGCGGGGTACTGCCACATGTTTTCCTCCGTACATGTGGAGGCGGGGATTCGAACTCTTACTCCAGCGTTTCACGAATGGAAAATGGAAAATGGAAAATGTCTGTCTGCCGGTCAGACAGGGGAAATTAGTACAGATGTCGGAGCGTGGAGAGAATTTCTTATGGATCGGAATAACTGGAAGCGCGGATCGCAGGAGCCGTATCCGGAGCAGTTCAATACCCGCTGTAGCGAGACTGCGACGGGCGTACACCTTGCTCCCGTGGAACTTGACAGAGAGTTCATTCTGAGTGAGGGATTCGCCGAAGACCGCATCTTCGTCGTCGGCAACTCCGTTGCCGACGCGACGCACGATGCGCTTACGCGCATCGATACATCCACGGTGTTCGAGCGCCATCCGGAACTGGCAGGCGGTGATTTCGTTCGTTTCTGTATCCACCGCCGCGAGAACTGCGTCTCCGAGCGGCGTTTCCGCGCGATTTACGGTGCCATGAAGGCGCTCGTAGAAGAGGGGCGCACAGTGCTCCTTATCAACATGATCCAGACGAAGAAAGCATTCCAACTCTTCGGGTTGGAGAAGGATGTGCAGCAGCTCGCACAGAAGCACAGCAATTTCGTCCTCTCGGATGTATGGTCCGAGTACGGCGATGTGATCGCGGCTATGAGCCGCGCGGCCGTCTGTGCAACCGACAGCGGTTCCATGCAGGAGGAAATGAATGTGATGGGCGTGCCGTGCGTCACGCTGCGCTTCGGTTCCGACCGCAGCGAGTCCGCCATGAACGGCGGCAACCTCATCGCGCCGCCGATTGATGCGGACGTGATCAGGAAGATCATCGCATATGCATGGGATAACAAGGAAATGCGCAAAGCCCCCAAGCTCTACGGCGAGGATGTCAGCGCCAAGTGCATCGATGCCGTGGAGCAGGTACTCGCGAAGGGCGAAGTGTTCCGCGGCGAAGAGGAGCGTTTGAACATTTAAGCTATACTGCTTACAACGTGTTCTTGCAGCGATTCCGTGAGCGGCTCGTTCTCCTCCTGATCGTTCTTCTGCCATTCCATGCGTTCCTGGTGACGGCGGGGACGAAGATCCTCGAGGGACCCGGACATGCGCCTCTCGGTTGGTTGGCGGTTTGGAAGGAAGGATTGCTCGGGATCGTTCTACTCATTGCCTTACTGGAGATAGTGGTACGTGGCGTTGAATGGAAAATGGAAAATGGAAAATGGAAAATGCCCCGCTTCGACGCGATCGATGTGCTGATTGTAGTTTTTCTGGCACTTGGCTCCATCGTATCCATTTTCCATTTTCCATTTTCCATTGCTCATTTCCTCTACGGCTTCAAATACGATTTCCTTCCACTCACTGTATTTCTGGTGCTGCGGCGCGTGCACTGGTCAGCCGCATTCGGCGGGAAGGCATCGCAGTTCCTGATCGGCATTGGTGCAATCGTCGTACTGCTCGGTTTGGTCATGTTCCTCCTGCCGCAGCGTGCATTCGAGTGGTTGGGGTACTCCGCCATGCACTCGCTCTACGTGCCGGGCGGGTCGCTTGCTGCCTTCCAGCAGATCGGCGGCACGGTGCTCCGGCGGATGCAGAGTGTGATGAGCGGCCCGAACCAGCTGGGGCTCTGGCTTCTACTCCCATTCTCCTTCGTACTTGCATCACTCAGGCACGGAGAAAAGCCGCCCCATCAGGCGATCTTTGGTTTTCTCCTTCTCTTCGGTGCAGGAATACTCCTCACGTTCTCACGAGCAGCGTTGCTGGCGGCATTTCTCCTCGTGTGCGTGACATTCCTGAATGTCGGCGAACACTGGAACTGGAGGAAGCTCCTTCCCTCCATCGGCGCCGTAGCGGTTCTCCTTCTCGTCGTTGTGTTTTCTTTCCCGGATGTCTTCCTCCGCGCCGCATCCAGCCGCGATCATTTCCTCCGGCCGCTTGATGCCGTTCAGACAATCGTGCGCCATCCCTTCGGGCTCGGCCTGGGGACGGCCGGTCCGGCAAGCAATCGTACAAGCGATGCGTGCGTCTACCTGCCCGTCGATGGCGATGCTTCTTGGGCGGAGGGGAACGCGTCACTCTGCGTCTTCCTCGGAGAGACGCAGGTGCTTCCGATTGATCGCGAGTGCCGGTGCCCCTTCCTCCCGGAAAACTGGTACCTGCAGATTGGCGTGGAGCTCGGAATTGTGGGATTCACGCTCTTTATCACACTGGTTCTTCTCATGCTTCGCATGCTAAGAATGAAAAATGGAAAATGGAAAATTGAAAATGCACGCTTCGCAACCTATCTCGCATTCCTCGGAGTGAGCATTGCGGCGCTGTTCCTTCATGCATGGGAAGACAGCGCGGTTGCATACACGCTCTGGATCCTCGCTGCTACGGTGCTCAGGCCACGCATTCGTTCCTATGCGGCTGGTGGGATTGCATCGTCGTGAGGTGCGTTTGGCGTTTTGTTGGACGTGCATTTGTCGCCATTCTGCTGTTGCAGGACTGTGTGTGCCTGTTGCAGTTGTGCGTGAATTTGCGCGAATGCCCCGATGAGCTTCGCTTCTCCTGTCGTTTCGGGTTCACGGTCATGCATTGCACGGAACTTTTTTGTGAGTGTTGCTGCGATGATGTCTGCCTGCTCTACATTGTTCACATTTT
The DNA here is from genome assembly GCA_028699155.1 of Candidatus Peribacteraceae bacterium. Classification (GTDB taxonomy): domain Bacteria; phylum Patescibacteriota; class Gracilibacteria; order Peribacterales; family Peribacteraceae; genus STF1-71. The sequence continues at coordinate 62,062 of JAQVVD010000001.1, forward strand.
TGATGCCGATGTGCTCCAGCATTTTGCTTACAGTCTGCATCATCGTCTCGAGCCTTGCCGAAGCTGCTGCCGGGTCTCTCTCATGGAGAGCGCATAACTTCCGAAAATCCGTTGAGCGTCTGATCAGAGCGTTCTCTGCCCATTCCATCGGTTTCATAACCATGTGCGCATTGTAAGTCGTATGTTTGGTATGTCAATGTTTCTGTACAGAGCTGCGTTTTGCTGTTGCGTTTGCTATGCTGTGCCAATGCAGCATCCCCGCGGCATCGTCATTGTAGATTTCGGAGGACAATATGCGCACTTAATTGCAAGCCGAATCCGGCGCATGGGTGCTTATGCGGAGATCAAGCCGCCGGAAACTCCGTTGGAAGAATTCCGCAGTGCTGCCGGCATCATCCTCTCCGGCGGGCCGCAGAGCGTGTATGAGAAAGGGAGTCCGCAGGCCGATCCCGGTATTCTTGCCCTCGGTATCCCCGTGCTCGGGCTCTGCTACGGTCTTCACTGGATGACGCAGGCGCTGGGCGGCGAGGTGAAACCCGGCAAGGTCAAGGAATACGGCAAAACACCTATTCGGGTCGTAGAGGGGGGCGGTGATCTTCTGCGTGATTGCGCGAACGGGTGCACGGTCTGGATGTCGCATGGCGATGAAGCGGCAAAACTTCCGGAGGGTTTCACTCTCACTGCGACATCCGATGCCTGCAAGCATGCGGCGTTCGCGGATGCATCGCGCAAGCTCTTCGCATTCCAGTTCCACCCGGAGGTGACGCACACGGAGCACGGGGAAGACATGCTGCGACGGTTCGTTGCCCTCTGCGATGCGGAGCCCTGGTCCATCGAGAGTTACGCCGAGCATATCTCTGCGCAGATCAAACAAGAGGTCGGTGATCGCAAAGTCTTCATGCTCGTTTCCGGCGGCGTGGATTCCACGGTTGCGTTCACGCTCCTCAACAAGGTGCTCGGTCAGGAGCGCGTGCAGGGGTTGCTGGTTGATACTGGTCTCATGCGCAAGAACGAGGTGGCCTCTATTCAGGAGGCATTCAAGCCGCTCAGGATCACGAACTTGCGCATCGAAAATGCTTCCGATGAGTTCTTTGCGAACCTGAAGGGTGTCTACGATCCGGAGGAGAAGCGCCGTATCATCGGCAATACGTTCCTTGCTGTCCAGAAGCGCGTGAGCGAGGAGATGGGACTGACAGCCGCAGGCGGTTGGATGCTCGGGCAGGGGACCATCTATCCCGATACCATCGAGACGGGAGCGACCCAGCATGCGGATAAGATCAAGACGCATCATAACCGCGTGGAAGCAGTGCAGCAGATGATCGAGCAGGGACTGGTGATTGAGCCGCTCAAAGACCTGTATAAAGACGAAGTGCGCCGCCTTGGCGAGGAACTTGGTCTCCCCCATGAACTCGTGTGGAGGCACCCCTTTCCGGGTCCGGGACTAGGGGTGCGTATCCTGTGTGCAAAGGAGGCAGATACTGTAGAAGAATTCGACATTCGAAATTCCTACCTTGCCGGCAGGCAGGTGGAATTTGAATTTTCCGTGTTGCCTGTCCGGTCAGTCGGCGTACAGGGGGATGGCAGAACCTATCGGCATGCACTCGCGTTCTTTACAGGGCAGAGTGCCGTTCCTCATGAGATGCTCACGCTTGCGACTACCATTCCCAATACCAATCGTGAGGTCAATCGTGTGCTGGTGTGCACGTCACAGTCCACACTGCCGGAGTTCGTCTTTTCCCCCGGCTACCTCGCGCGAGAACGTGCCGATCTCCTGCGCGAAGCAGATGCGATTGTCGATGCAGAGATGCGCGATGATGCAGGCCTCTACCAGCGTATCTGGCAATTTCCTGTTGTCCTCCTTCCATTCGGCACTTCCGAGGGCGGGCAATCCATCGTGCTGCGTCCCATCGAATCCATCGATGCGATGACCGCGAGCGCTGCCAGCCTGCCGCCTGCGATTCTGCGGAGGATGACGGAGCGGCTTCTCGTACTTGCAGGCATTGATCTTGTTTTCCTGGACCTCACGAGCAAGCCGCCCGGAACGATTGAATGGGAGTGATGTTTTGTCGGAGAGAACACTGTCTTCCGCCTCGTCTGAAATGCGTTTGAGTCGCTACGCTTTTTCGGCTCCGCTCAATGCCTGTTTCGTTGTCGCATGGAACACGGAGAAGTCTGAAATACTATGCTTTTTCCTCTTCCTGCCAACCAATTGAGGTATACTGCGCACTCTCCTTTTTTCTACAGTATTTCTGTGCAATCCAAGCCACTGACTGAATCCGAGCTTCTCGCGCTCGTCCGGCAAGCCCAGGAAGGCGATACTGCCGCTTTTGGGAAGGTGTATGACCATTTTTTCGATTCGGTCTATCGCTACGCGGCATTCCGACTGCCGGAAGCGGTCTGTGAAGATTTGGTGGCGGATGTCTTCGTGAAAGCATGGGAGAAGCTTCACACCTACAAAGCGCGCAAGCAGGTGCCTTTTGGCGCGTGGCTCTTTCGCATCGTGCGGCATACCGTCATCGATGCGTATCGTCGCCATCGCGAGTACGAGGAAGTTCCCGAGAACATGGAGGATCCTGACGCGCTCAATCGCGCCGAATCCAGGGTCAAGAGAGAACATTTGCTCAGGGTGATGCGTGGCGCAATGGATCGCCTGCCTTCTCGTTACCAGGAAGTGCTGCATCTCTCCTACGTTGCGGACCTGCCGCACAGTGAAGTTGCCCGCGTGCTGCGTACCAGCGAGGGGTCTGTGCGCACTCTCAAGTTCCGGGCGCTCAAGAAACTCGAACAGGAATTACCCAAAGATTTGAATGAAACAGTGTAACAAATGCCCTTCTCGTGCGTTCTATCCTATGCAAACGGATGTCTGCTGAGTCGCGCCTCCATCGGCTGCAGATTGCCATGGCTCCGAAACCGGGGGTCAAAACACGTGTGCGCAGCAGGATTTTTCAGCAGATAGAAGCCCCGAAATCGCTCCTGAGCCTCTCGTCTCAGCTCACGCCGTCTTCTGCGGCGCGTTCCCGCCTGTGGCAGCGGGTTTCTGCCGCTCTTTCCTGCGGTACTCCGGAAACCGTCTGGCAGAAGATACGCGATCTTCTCTCGCCCCAGTCCGGGGTGCAGGAACATCTGCGTGCGCGGCTTCTGAACGCACTCTCGCCGGTGGAATACCGGAACCCGTATGCCCGTCTGAAATGGGTTGCTGCGGTAGCGGTTGTCGCGATGATCGTACATGCCAGCCCATCTCTGTTCCTGACCACTCCGACCGTTGCAGATTCCAAGGTGCTCCTCATCCCAACCCGGGGACAGGTGTCGATATCCGTGGGGGATTTGTGGCAGGATGTCTACGAGGAGATTGTGGTTGAGCCCGGCATGCGGGTGCGCACCTACGATGGCGAGGCCAGCATTCTGTACCACGATGATGCGGTTATTCGCCTGGGTACAGAGACGATGTTCATCGTCCATAGCACGCGGGAGGAAGGTGATCGGTCGGATGCTACGCAATTCTCCCTGATAGAAGGGCGCGTATGGTTGCAGGGGTTGATTCCACCAGCCGTTCCCGGCGTTACTGTCGCTATGCGCGATGGAAGCGTGACTGTCCATGAGGCGAGCGTCTCGATCGAGGAGCAGCAGGATGCAGGATTCCTGGTGAAGGTGTGGGATCGCAGCGTCGCTCTTTCCTACAATCAGGGGGAGTCGATGCTGATGATGGGGGAGCAGACACAGCTGCGCGCGAGCGGCGCCCCTCTCATCAAGAAGATTCCAGATGCGCAATTCAACGAGCCGTGGGCGCTCCAGAACTTGCAGAAGGACGCCGTACATCGTCGTTACATTTCGCATCTGCAGCATGAGCGGCGCATAGCTGCAGCCGGCATTCTGCCTACGTCGAACTGGTACTCAGTTAAGCGCGTGGCAGAATCCATGGATGTACTCTTCTCTGTCAGCAGCGAATCGCGCGTGCAGAAACGCCTGCAGCAGGCTACCGTTCGCCTGAATGAGGCGGCGGCGCTCCTCACGGAAGGGGCGGATGCGACATCGCCGCTGGAAGACTTCCGCGATACGCTCCTGAGCCTTTCCTCCGGCACCGGTGGAAATCTGGAGGAGCAGGCGCTCATCCAGCAGTCGGTTGCAGAGACGATTTCGGCGGTTGCTGCATCGCTTCCTGGAGAGGACAGTTACGTTCTCAAGCGAGCGGTTCTGGAGGTCGCTGCCGACCTGCCTAATGGTTTGATTACGCCGGAGCAAGCCCAAACAGTTCTTCTTGTGGATTCTCTGGCTTCTCTGGATGCTCTCGTGAAAGGAGGTGATGCTTCGACAGTCGAGGAGGCCTGGCTGGCATTGCAGCCGTACCTTGGTCTGTTGGATGACTCCAGCGACGTGCTTGATCCGCAGGCACGCAAAGAGGCGAAATTACTGCTTGCCCGGCTTGCCAGTGAAGTGGACGACACAGGAGACATCAGATCCTCCCTGAATCCTGAGATACTCAGTGATATTGTTGCATATCTGCCAGCACGCCCCAGTGTGGTGGCGCCGATGCTCTCCGAAGAGCAGGTAGCCGGCGTCATTCAGTCGATCCTTGGTCGCATCTATGCGTTCAAGATGCCTCGCTCACGCGAGAACCAATTGCATCTGGAACTCACGGCACTCGAAACGCACAATGAGCGAGGTCGGTTGCTGCGCTCTCTCTACAATGCGCTGCCAGAAGACTCCGCGCTGCGCGAGCGCACGCGCAAAGAGCTTATGCAGCTCCGTTGGGAGAAGGCTGCAGAGCAGTACGTGCGGGAGCAACAGCGGCAGCGAGAGACCGCAACCGGCGCCACCAGTCTCTAGCGCTTCTTCCTTGACCAGCATAGCGCCTCCTCTGCAGACTACACGCACTCTTTCCTCCTGTTTCCTATGTACGTTCTTACAGAATTGAAGCCGGGTCGGGCGGTGCAGCTCGATGGCGAGCCCTATCTGATTGTTACTTCCCAGTTTGGAAGGAAGAGCCAATCGAAGGCGAATATGCAATGCAAGCTCCGAAACCTGAAGACAGGTGCGATTATTTCACGCAATTTTCAGGGCAGTGAAATGGTGGAGCCTGCAGATGTCGGGTACAGGCGCGTGCAGTACCTCTACGGCGACGGATCGTCTTTCACTTTCATGGATCTGGAGACCTATGATCAGTTCTTTCTCGGGAAAGAGATCATTGGAGATATTGCTCTTTACCTTGTGGACGGGCAGGAGGTGGATGCCCTGACATTCGCAGGGACGCCCATAGGGATTCAGCTCCCTTCAACGGTGAATTTGAAAGTCGTGGAAACGATTCCCGGCGTGAAGGGTGATACTGCATCCGGCGGCGGCAAGCCGGCGAAGCTTGAGAGCGGGCTCACCGTCACGGTGCCGCTCTTTGTCAATGAGGGGGATACGGTCAAAGTGAATACTGACACCGGGACGTATATGGCTCGGGTGGAGTAATGGAAGAAGCTTAAAGATCGCACATTACTGTGCAATCGACTGCTTCAGCATTTCGTTCACCTTCTTCGGGTCTGCCTGTCCTCTGCTCTCTTTCATTACCCATCCTACGATTGCGCCGAGCGCGGCTTCTTTTCCATTTTTGAACGACTCGATTGCCTGAGGATTCGCCGCGATGGCTTGGGAGACGAGTTCCTGGATTGCAGAGTCATCGCTGATCTGCTGCATACCTTCTTCCTCGATGATGGCAGCAGGGGCTTTGCCCGTTTCCACCATTTTCCCAAGCACATCTTTCGCAGCATTGGCTGAGATAGTCCCATCATCGATCTTGCGGATGAGCGCCAGGATTGCGGTGGCATCAGGACCTTCCTCCACCGGTCTCCCGTGCGTATTGAGGAAGCCGAGGAGTTGTGTGAGTACAATGCTGGAAGTGCGTTTCGCGTCTCCCGTTTTTTTGTGCACTGCATCAAATATCGCTCGTAGTCTCGGCTGATCAATCAGTTGGTCTGCCTGTTTTTCATCCAGTCCGAGTGCCAGGTATTGCGCCTTCTGTTCCTCGGGAAGCATGGGGAGCGTTGCGCGGATTTCTTCGATCATTCTCTCATCCAGCACCATCGGCGGAATATCCGGTTCCGGGAAGTAGCGGTAGTCATCCGCCGTTTCCTTCTCCCGGAGCAGCCGCGTTTTTTCTTCCTCATCCAGCCACCCGACGGTGATATCGCACTTGAGGGGGCCGCCATCCTGTTCCCAGAGTTTTCGCAGGCGTTTCTCCTCATACTGCAGCGCTTTCTCCAGCGCTTTAAACGAGTTTAAGTTCTTGATCTCGCTGCGGGGGTTGAGCTTCTTCGTCCCCTTCTCGCGCAGCGAAATGGAGGCATCGAACCGCATCATGCCCTTGAACATGTCTGCTTCCGACGCATCCACCGCAATCAGGATGCGGCGGAGTTCCTGCGCGAATGCGGAAGCTTCGTCCGCACTGCGCAGATCCGGTTCGGTCACTATTTCCATCAGCGGCGTTCCTGCCCGATTGTAGTCGCAGAGCGTCTTCTTGCCTCTGTGCGTGAGTTTGCCGGCATCATTCTCCATATGCAGCCGTGTGATATTGCATTTGTGCCTGGAGGCGGTCTTCCCGCTCGATTCATGCAGCTCATATCTGACGATTCCCTTACTTGCGAGCGGAAAATCATACTGCGAGATCTGAAATCCCGCCGGCAGGTCCGGGTAGAAGTAGTGTTTCCGGTCGAAGTGGTTCTCGCGATTCACCGTGCACCTGAGAGCCAGCGATGCCTTGATCGCCTTCATGATCGCCTCCCTGTTCGGCACGGGGAGCGTTCCCGGGTGTCCCATGCATATCGGACACACGGTCGTATTCGGCTGCTTGCCGAATGCGTCATTGTCGCACCCGCAGAACATCTTGGTTTTCGTATTCATCTGCGCGTGAACCTCCAGTCCGATGATTGTTTCCAGTTCCGGCATTGCGAAGCTAGGCTACCCGTTCTTTTGCTCGCTCTGCAAATAAAAAGGAATGAGACATGAGAATAGTTGAACCGAAGAATAAGGCGAGTATTTTGCCTCTATGTTCAGTACAGAAATCGATCTTCATGCATGGGAAACCGTCTCCGATGAAGAGTTGATGCTCCGCTATCGGAATGATTTGCAAACCACGGATCCCCACCTTTTCGTTCTCATCCATCGGTACGAGCGTCCTCTCTACCGGCACATCATGACGCAGGTGGGTGACCGAGCCGTAGCGGAAGAGATTTTTCAGCAGGTGTGGCTGGAGGTATCCCGGCAGCCGGATGCGGTCGATCTGCAGCACGGCACGGTACGGGGATATGTAGAATTATGTGCGACGCGCATGGCGTTGCAACATTTGCTCTCTACGGATTACCCGCGTTTTTCTCCCAATTGGTAATCCACGATCAGAACGCCATCTAAGTGGTCCACTTCGTGTTGCACGACACGCGCGTCCCACCCGGTAAGCTTTCTCTCCTGCCTTTTACCGTTTTCGTCCTTGTACGTAAGGTGAATTTCCTTCGCGCGCGGCACATCGATCCACAGTCCGGGCAGGCTGAGGCATCCCTCCTGCATCGTATCCGTTGCGTTACTCTTTACGAGGATTTCCGGGTTGATGAGCGGGATGATTCTCCCGTTGATTGCAGCCAGGCACAGCCGGTGCGTTATTCCTATTTGCGGCGCCGCCAGTCCGCCCCCTTCCGCCGCATGCACGGTTTCGTACATGTCCTTTATTAGTTTTCTGATCTCCTTGGTTACCTTCGGAACCGGCACCGTTTTGGACCGGAGCACGGGGGTTTCTGCGCCGGTGATGATCGGTAGAACTGCCATGTGTACACATACTTTATCTCCAAGATGAGGCATGTGAAACATATTTCACAGGGGGAATTCCCGGTTTCGTAATACGAATCACCCTACCAGCTGCCTCGATGCCGCCAATGTGCGCAGTTGTTCCAGCGTTTGAATGTTCCCGCGCGAGAGCATGTTCAGGAGTGCGTTTGCCGTGAGCAGTACATCCGGCAGCGCCCGGTGGCGGTCTGTTGGCATAGTCAGGTTGAGCCTCCGTGCCACGGCATCCAGGCTGTGGCGGAATTCTCCCGGGAAGAGTTTTCTGCTTAAGTTCATGGTGCACAGGCATTCCGGCAGGTCCACGTATCCCCAGCAGTACTCTTTCTCCTGCTTGAGGAAGCCCATATCAAACTCCGCATTATGTGCTATCAGGATCGATCCTTTTGCGAATTCCAGGAATTTCGGCAGTACCTGGTCGATTGTCGGCGCCTTGCGCACCTCTTCGTCTGTGATCTTATTCACCTGTTTTGCTTCCCACGGAATTTCGCGTTCGGGGTTCACCATTTGCACGAACGGTCGGTCGTCCAAGATCTGTCCGTTCTCGATGCGTATGCCCGCTATCTCGATGATTTTATGCCCTCTGAGAGGGTCTAAGCCCGTTGTTTCTGTGTCAAAGACGGTGAGGGGCGGGAGGGTGGGCACGGGGAATGACTGTAGCAGATGAACCGTGGGTATCCAGCCCAATTTCCTTGACGTTATGTTGCCCTTACTCCGTTTCTGCCACGGACCGTTGATTCACGTATACTGCCAGTGTGAAGCGACCAATTTCCATTCCGTATGTCCTGCGAAAACTGGAGGAACTCTACGACCCCCCCAAGTCCTTCCTGGACTGGGAGACGCCGCTTGACCTTACCGTGGCTACGATCCTCAGCGCCCAGTGCACGGATGCCAGAGTGAATATTGTGACGAAGACACTCTTCAGGCGTTGCCGCACGTCGCAGGATTACGTGGCGCTATCGCGTGCCCAGTTGGAAGATCTGGTCCATTCGTGCGGCACGTTCCGAAATAAGGCGCGTTTCATCCAGGAACTCTGCGCGTTGCTCCTTGAGCGGCACGGCGGCAAGGTTCCTGCGACCATGCAGGAGCTCACCGCGCTCCCGGGAATCGGCCGCAAGACGGCGGCGATCATCCTCTACGCCGCATTTGGAAAACAGGAGGGTATTGCAGTGGATACGCATGTGATGCGGCTGGCACAACGCCTTGGCCTTACGAAGCAAACGTACCCCGATAAGATTGCATTGGAGCTGGAGAAACAGACTCCGCGCTCCAAATGGGGGAGGCTCAATACGCTCATGATCAGCCACGGGCGCGCGATTTGCACTGCGCGGAGACCAAAATGCGAGGAATGTGTATTCAAGAAATGCTGCCCGAGCAGCCGCGTACGTTCCTAGAACTCGTGTTTCTTCCCCAGGTCATCGCGGTGGTACTTTCCGAATTCCAGAATCTTCTGGCAGAGGTCGTTCTTGATCACCGGTCCGTCTTTGCACAGACGGATGCCCAGTGGGTCTACAACGCAGTTACCGCAGAGACCGTAGCCGCACTTCATGTACCGTTCCAGTGAGAGTTGGCTGGGGATCTTGTAATCCGCGGAGAGCGCGGATACCGCTTTGATCATCATTTCCGGTCCGCAGGCGAAGATCTGGTCAAAAGAGTTTCCCTTTTCAATTTGCTGCTTGAGTACCTCTACATTGTAGCCCCTGAATCCTCTGGAGCCGTCATCTGTGGCGATGTGGACTGTTGCTCCCCTCAAATCTTCGAGTTCCTTGATGTAGAGCAGGTGTTCCGCACTGCGTGCGCCTACGAACACATCCAGCTTGCAGCCGTCTTCCGATGCCTTTCTTGCGGCAAAGTACATTGGGGCAGCGCCGTATCCTCCCGCAACGAGCGCGAGGCGCTGCCTGGGTTTCCACTCGTAATGTGTGCCAAAGGGGCCGCGTAGTCCCACCAGATCGCCCACCTTGCACTGTGCGAGCTTCTCCGTCATGCAGCCGACCGCGAAGAATGTGATCTTCAGCCCCTTCTCATCGTCGTATGCCACGCTCATAGGCTTCTCATCCACGCCCGGCAGCCAAAGCATTATGAATTGTCCGGGCTGCGCGCCGAGCGATACATCGAAGGTGAACGTTTGTACTTTCGCCGTTTCTCTGCGGATTTCCTTAATCCGGTAGGTTTTCGGCAAGCGGGATTCCAATGGTATGTTGTTCTTTGTGGTCATAGAACGCGTTCAGTATAGGTGATGACTGGCGATTCTACGAAATGGAAAATTGATAATTGAAAATTGAAAATGATTGGTAGGACAGTTGTGTCATTGTATTCATATGGAAAAAGTGAATCCTATTCGGCAGAAATCATTTCGATTCTCTCTGGAGATTGTACGATTTTGTAGAGATATAATGGTACGAGAGAAGGAGTTTATACTTAGTAAACAATTACTACGATCTGGGACGAGTATTGGGGCAAATGTTGAGGAGGCACAGCAAGCCCAGAGCAGAAAGGATTTTGTTTCCAAATGCTCGATATCTCTCAAGGAAGCTTATGAAGCAAGATATTGGCTCCTCTTGTTTCGAGGCAGTGATATCGGTGACATGCGCCTCATTGTGGTTCTGCTCAATCAAGTAGATGAAATTATTAAAATGCTCGTTGCTATTGTGAAAAATTCAAAGTAACAAATTTTCCATTTTTCATTTTCAATTATCCATTATTCATTATCCATTGTTTTGTGCATTCCTCCCACCAGCTCTGCGATGTTCTTGATGCCTTCCTCCTTGCACCAGGCGCTCATTTCCTCCGTCACTTTCTTAAAGACATCTTCTCCGCGGGTGCCGATTGCCGTGCCGATGCCGATGAGTGTCGCGCCCGCCAGCATCAGTTCCAATGCGTCTTCACCCGTGTGCACGCCGCCTGTGCCGATGATTGGCAATTTTCCCTCCGTTGCCCTGTAAATATCAGCGATGCACTTCACCGCAATGGGCTTGATCCCGGGTCCGGAGAGCCCGCCAACCTTATTGGAGAGGATCGGCATGCGGCTGCGCAGGTCAATCGCCATGCCGGGGCCGACGGTATTGATCGCAGTGAACCCATCTGCACCCGCTTTCGCACAGGCGAGAGCGATTGCGCCGATATTCTCCACATTCGGGGAGAGCTTGATGAACACGGGAACCTTCCCGCTCACTTTCTTCACCGCTTTCGTGACTGCCGCCGCATCCGCGGCGGAGCAGGCAAACGGCCGCCCGAATTCGTCTTCGACGTTTGGGCAGCTGATATTCACTTCCAGGAAATCAGGCTTGAGTTCCACGATTCCTGCAGCCGTTTTTCCGTAGTTTTCGACTGAGTCCGCGATGATATTTGCGATCAGCGGGACGGGCTTCTCTTTGTTATAGTCACCGATTTCCTCCTTGGCTTTCTCCACTCCGGCATCCGGGACGCCTACCGCATTGAGCGTCCAGTGTTCCGTGGAAATGATGCAGGGATTCTTATGTCCTTTGTGCTCTTTCAACCACAAGGATTTTGTTGTGACGCCTCCCGCGCCATTGCGCGCAACTTCCTGCCAGCTGCTTGCCGTGATTCCCCAAATGCCGGATGCCAGTACCGTTGGGTTCCGGAATGTGACTCCAAGGATGGTTTGAGAGAGGTTCACTGTGGCAATAGTAGCTCCTCTCCAAAAAATTCGAAATTCGAAATTCGAAACAAGCTGTGGCCTCCTATTTCGGATTTCGCGCTTCGTGCTTATGTTTCACTTCCTCTTTTCTACTACTGCACCCATGAATGTGCGGAAGAGCGGGTGCGGCCTGTGGGGGCGGCTCTTGAATTCCGGGTGGAACTGCGAGCCGAGCATGAACGGATGGTTCCTGATTTCTACGATTTCCATCAGTTGCGTCTCCGGCCATTCTCCGGAAAATACCAGTCCCTTATCCTCCAGTTTCTTCCGGAGCGAATTATTAAATTCGTAGCGGTGGCGGTGGCGCTCTTCGATCTCGTCCACTTCATATGCTTCGTAGGCTTTCGTTCCTTCCTTCAGTTTGCACTTGTACGCCCCCAGGCGGAGCGTGCCGCCCTTCGCTCGCCCTTTGTGCTGTCCCGGCAGGAAGTGCACGACGTATTTACTGGGGGGGATTTTTCCTTCTTCATCGAACTCTTCGCTCGTGAGCTCCCTGTCTTTGAGCATTGCCCGGGCGAATTCAATCGTGAGAATCTGTGCGCCGAGGCAGAGTCCCAGGTAGGGGATCTTCTGCGTGCGCGCGTACTTTGCCGCGGCGATCTTTCCTTCGATGCCACGGATGCCGAAACCGCCGGGGACCACCATCCCTTTACACCTCTTCAATTCCTGCCAGGCCTCTGGATCTTTCTGTTCCAGTTTCTCCGATTCGACCCAGACGATTTCCGCCTTGCGCCCGTGATGCACGGCGGCGGATTTGATCGCTTCGATCACGCTCAGATATGCATCATCCAATCCTGTGTACTTCCCCACCAGCGCGATCGGCACGGTCTTCTCCGCCTTTTCGTACCGTTCGCGCCCCTCTTCCCACTTGCTCATATCCGGGTTCAGGGGTCCCAAGTCCAGTTTTTTGCCGATGATCTGTGCAAGGTCGTGCTTCTGGTAGTTGAGGGGCACATCGTAGATGGAGTTGACTGTCAGCGCGGGAATCACTGCCTCGCGCGGGACATCGCAGAAGCGGCTCACCTTATCCAGCAGTTCCTTGGGGATCTTGTAATCTGCGCGCGCCAGGATCATATCCGGGTGCAGGCCGATGCGCCGCAGTTCCCGTACGGAGAGTTGCGTGGGTTTCGTCTTCAATTCCTTGGAGCCCTTCAGGTAGGGGAGCAGTGTGAGGTGCACGTGGAAGACCTGGTCTTCCGATTTCATCTGGCGGATCGCTTCCAAAAACGGCTCGCCTTCTATGTCCCCCACAGTGCCTCCGATTTCCACCATCATGATGTCTGCACCGCTCTGCGCAGCTGCTTCGCGAATGGCTTCCTTGATGGCATTGGTGATGTGCGGAACGACCTGAATCGTTCCTCCCAGGAAATCCCCCCGCCGTTCCTTCGCCAGCACGTCTGTGTAGATCTTTCCCGTGGTGACCGTGCTCCACTTGCTCATCGGCTCATCGATGAACCGCTCGTAGTGGCCCAGATCCAGATCCGTCTCGGCGCCGTCATTCGTCACATACACTTCCCCGTGTTGGAACGGGCTCATGGTGCCCGGGTCCACGTTCAGGTACGGATCGAGTTTCTGCACGAATACCTTAAAACCGCACGCCTTCATAATCGCTCCGATTGAAGAGGTTGCGATGCCCTTTCCGAGCGAGCTGCACACGCCGCCGGTCACGATGATGAACTTGGTATTGTTTTCTTTCTTCCCCTTCGGGCTCTTGGCGCGCGTGTTGATCTTCTGCTTCTGAGGAACCATACAAAGAGTGGGCAATCCTTCCGTTTGGGGGAGGAGCCCGCCGTGCAGTGTAGCGTGCCAAGTCCATTTTGCAAGGAATTGACAAATTCAAATAGAGGGGTATATATGTTATATGCCGCAGTCAATTGAGAGTTTAGGGCGTATTGTAGCGGAAGAAACGCAGGATTGTTCCGAGAAGATACGGCAATTCGCGTCGAATCATTTCCATGAGTGGGTTGAGCAGAGTGATGGAGATATTCCGGAACGGATTTGTCAGGATCTTCGTCTGCGTATTCGGGAGACGTTTACGGGGCATGATCGCAAGCAGGCGGTTTCAGCATTGCATCGGATTGGGAATCGTGTTGCAGCACTGGCATTCAGTGATATGAAGCGGGCACAATCTGATCGCCAGAGTCTGGCGCTCATGTACCATGAGGGACGCGCCGTGCTCGATTTGGTTCGCAGGCAGGGGAGAGGTGTCGTGTATTTCGGTACATCCCGATCCGAGTCGGGAGATACCGAGTACGAGCGTACCCGCGAACTTTCACGCGAGATGTCGCTACTTCTGGGGAGCACTACATGGTCCGGGGCCGGCCCCGGAGACATGGATGCCGCGGTACGCGGTGCCAAGGAAGTTGGCGGACGCATTGGGGGTATTAAGATTCATCTCCGATCGGATCAGTCCGAGCATGAGCAGGCAATCTCCCCCGCGTTTGCGCCGGATGAGGTGGTGGAGTGCAAATACTTCGCTCCGCGCAAGATGGGTCTGGTGGATGCAGCCATGCGCGAGAACGAGGAAGATAGGACCGGCGTCGTTATCCTGCCCGGCGGATTCGGCACTTTGGATGAAACGTTTGAGTTCATTGTGCTCAAGCAGCTCAAGAAACTTGGAACGAAGCATACGGTGCCCGTCGTTCTCATGAACTACAGCGGCGAGTATGATGGCATTGAAGCGTTCATTGCCAGAGCGGTAGAGGATGGCCGCATTTCCCAAAAGGAACTCACGCTCCTTCAGATTTGCCGTTCCAATCAGGAGGCGCTGGATTACTTCGCAGATTTCTACGGTATTCCTGCGGAGAAGCGGGCATATGGAGAAAAGTTGAGTGATTGGAGCGAAGAATAAGAATCGAAAACGTACAGTGAAAAAAGCGGGCGAGACGCCCGCTTTTTCCCCAAGTATTTCTACTGAGATTAGAACACTCCGCTTGCAGTGTAGAGCCCTGCTGTCAGGACAGAAACGACTGTCATCAGCTTGATCAGAATGTTGATGGAAGGTCCGGAGGTATCCTTGAACGGATCGCCCACCGTGTCTCCCACCACGGCAGCTTTGTGCGTCTCCGATCCCTTGCCGCCCAGGTTGCCCGCTTCGATGTACTTCTTGGCGTTATCCCAGGCGCCGCCGCTGTTTGCCATAGAAATTGCGAGCAGTACGCCTGAGAGGAGTGATCCGGCCAGGAGGCCGCCGAGCGCCTCTGTCCCCAGCAGGAGACCTATTGCGACCGGAGAGATGACTGCCAGGAGGCCGGGAACCATCATCTCTTTGATTGCCGCACCCGTTGCGATGCTCACGCACCGTGCAGGATCGCCTTCTGCCTTTCCTTGCATGAGCCCCTTGATCTCCTTGAACTGGCGGCGCACTTCCTCAATCATGCGGAACGCCGCGCGACCTACGGCATTCATGGTGAGCGCCGAGAAGACGAACGGCAGCGTTCCTCCGATAAAGAGACCGATCAGCGTGAGGGGATTGCGCAGATTGATGATCTCCAACCCCGCTTTTTCACTGAATGCCGCAAACAGCGCGAGTGCGGTGAGCGCCGCGGAACCGATCGCAAATCCCTTCCCGATTGCGGCGGTCGTATTCCCCGCAGAGTCCAGCGCGTCTGTCCGCGTGCGTACCTGCTTGGGCAAGCCCGCCATTTCCGCCAGTCCGCCCGCGTTATCCGCGACCGGGCCGTATGCATCCACAGCCAGCGTAATGCCGAGCGTGGAGAGCATGCCGACTGCGCTGATGGCAATGCCGTACAATCCCGCCTGGCTGAATGCGATCCCGATTGCCGCGCAGATGAACAGCACCGGCAGGAGCGTGGACATGTATCCCAGAGCGAGGCCCCGGATGATGGTGGTTGCCGCCCCCGTCTGTGAGGATTGGGCCAGCTTTCGGACCGGCATGAAGTGGTCGGATGTGTAGTACTCCGTCAGGAATCCGATCAGCAATCCTACGACGAGACCCGTTACCAGTGCGATGAAGACGCCGAGCCACACGTCGCCGAGGAGCTGGCGGCATGCGAAGAATGCTCCGCCGACCAGCAGGACGGCTGCCAGAAACATTCCTTTCTGCAGGACTTTATGCACGTCGTCCTGCCCCTTCTTTGCGCGCACGACGAATGTGCCGAGAATGCTCGCTACGATACCCAGTGCCGCGAGCAGGAGGGGGAACAGCACCATGTTCATGCCGAGCGCTGCTGACTGTGCAATGAGCATTGTTGCAATGATGGATCCTACATAGCTCTCAAAGAGGTCTGCGCCCATTCCCGCCACGTCCCCGACGTTGTCCCCGACGTTGTCGGCGATCACGGCCGGGTTACGGGGATCGTCTTCCGGTATGCCTGCCTCCACCTTGCCGACCAGATCGGCGCCGACATCCGCTGCTTTCGTGTAGATGCCTCCCCCCACGCGGGCGAAGAGGGCGACAGAGGAAGCGCCGAAGCTGAATCCGGTGATGATTTGCAGTGCATCACCCATCGAGACCTGCATGGTCTGTACCAGGTAGTAGAGCGTTCCGCTGATGCCCAGCAATCCTAAGCCGACGACGGAGAGTCCCATAGTTGCTCCGCTCAGGAATGCGATGCGCAGAGCGCTGCCGAGGCTGGTGCGAGCGGCATTAGCCGTCCGCACGTTGGCGGAGGTGGCGGTCCGCATGCCGGCGTATCCCGCAATCATGGAACAGAGTGCGCCAAGTGCGAAACTCCCTGCCGTGTACGGATATGTCCAGTTTGGGTTTGCGCGATCGATGAACCAGTAGATCAGAGCTGAAACGATTACTATAAAGAGGAAGATGATCGCATATTCCTTGCGCAGGAACGCCATTGCGCCCTTGCGCACCAGCCTGCTGATCGCCTGCATTTTATCCGTTCCAGGATTACGCATGCCGATCAGCACTCGGAAGATCGCTGCTACGAGCAGTGCGAGTACCCCGCTTGATCCTGTGAGGATCAGGTAGTCGGGGAGTGTGAGAGTAGTAAAGACAGTCATGAGAGAGAGGGGTATATACAAATGGTTTCCGCGGTATTGTAGAGGAATTACGAGAGTGAAACTATACAGAAAATCCGCCGCTCTTCGGTCGTGCCTGGAGCGGCGGGTTTAGGTTCATGCTGTGCAGATGCCTACCGGCGGTTGTAGTCATTCAGGTTGCGGTTCCCGCGGATTCCTCTGCGTGATGGCTTTGTGTAGTCTTCCCCTCTTCCTGTCTGCACCAACTTCGGCGGGAGGGGGGATTTGCTGAGCGTCTGCTCCTCTTCCGAGGAAGAAGCGCGGCGCGTGTCGCCCTGTGACGTGTAGTTAAGACTCTGGTACATGCCGCCACGCTCTTCGCCGAGTTTGTGCCGGTTCATATTGCGCAGGCCTAGTGCGCGGATGCTCGTGCGCAGAGGCAGGAAATCGCGGCCGGTTTCATTCTGCACGGCTGCAGTGCGATCGCCGCCGAACGTGGCAATCTGACCTACGAGCGGCGTATTCTGGTTGCGGTCGCCGCGGATTGCGCGCCGCGTCGGCTGCTCATCGTACGTGCTGGTGTATGCGAAAGCCGGCATCGCTACGCTGAGTGCAATGCCCGCAGCGGCCATGCCGGAAAGGAAACGTTTGGTCGACATAACAGGAAAGGGAAGAGAAGTAAGAAAGAAGAGAAACCTGTTGCTTCAGTGGTGCAAGAGCGTAGCAGCGTACTTGCTTTTTATCGGCTATGCAATAGGCTCGTGAACACAGCTTGTGTACAGAATTCCCGGAAATATGACAGGACCTATGAAAGTGTTCTCGTCCTCGTTTTCATGCGCGCCGGTTTTCGGGTTGCAGTTTTCCCCGCGGTTTTCTTCAATGGGTTGTTCTTGCGTACGACATCATTCAGTTCCTCCTTTGCCTCCTTCATTTTCTCGGCTGCGAACTTCTTGGCTTTCTCCATATTCTTCTGCACTTCATCGCTCTCGATGAATTCACGGACCTGGCCTGCCAGGCGTTTGCCGTCCTGCTGCAGGTGCTTGCCGAGCAGTTTCGCCGCCGCTTCGGGATCTTTAGCGTTTGCTAACTGTTCGCGTAGTTTCTTGTTACTGAAGAGGTACCCGGCGAATGCGCCGCCGAGCGTGCCGACGAGGAGGGAAAGTTTCTTCATAGGGAGATTAAGGGGGAGACGGACAAAAAGTATACCGTACAGCGACGAGTGGTGGAATTGTTAAATTGCCGAATTGTTCGATTGCTATTCGTTTTCCTCAGTACGCTTTGGCGTAGAGCGCCATCACCGTTGCCTCCCTGCCGCTCATGATGTCTTTCTGTCCCTTCTTTGGCGTGTCCCCCAAGAGACGGATGGTTGCTTTCGTCTGCTCTTTCACCTTCTCCGCACTTTCCAGCGTTCCATCCCAGGGAGCCCATACAAATCCGCCTTCCTCGTCAATGAATTTCTGGAGCTCCTCGAACGCCTGCGCGGTGTGCGTATGCGCTGTCATGTACTCCTGCGCCTGTTTGAGCAGCGTCTGCTGTATATTTTCCAGCAGCGCGGGGACTTCCTTTGCCACTGCATCCATGGGGATTGCCTGCTTCTCGCCGGTATCGCGGCGTGCGAGCATCGCCTGTTTCTTCTCCATGTCTTTGGGTCCGATTTCCACGCGCAGCGGCACCCCCTTCACTTCCCATTCATTGAATTTGAACCCCGGAGACTTGCTGTCCCTGTCGTCGAGTTCCGTACGGACGGCTGGGAGTGACTTCTGCAGTTCCCTGCAGGCGTCCAGCACGCGCTTGCGTTCCTCTTCTGTCTTGTAGATGGGAATGATGACCACTTGGATTGGAGCCACTCTCGGAGGCAAACGCAGTCCTTTCTCATCTCCATGCACTACGATGATTGTTCCGATGAGGCGGGTAGAGACGCCCCAGCTGGTCATCCACGGGCGTTGGCTCTTGCCGGTTTCATCTAAGAAGGAGACGTCGTATGCCTCCGAAAATCCCTGTCCCAGGTTGTGCGATGTCCCTGCCTGGATCGCTTTGCCATCTTTTGCGAGTGCTTCTGTGGAGAGCGTGTAGAGCGCACCGGCGAACTTTTCGTGCTCCGGTTTCCTGCCGGTGAGTACGGGGAGCGCGAGCGTCTCTCGGTCGAAGTCCGTGTACATTGCGAGCGCTGATTCTGCCATCGTATCCGCTTCCTCCTTTGTGGCATGCGCGGTGTGTCCTTCCTGCCACAGGAATTCCAGCGTGCGGAGGAACGGGCGCGTGCGCATTTCCCACCGGACGATGTTCGCCCACTGATTGATTTTGAGAGGCAGATCGCGGTGTGATTGTATCCACTTCGCGAATGTGGCGTAGATGATGGTTTCGCTCGTCGGGCGTATGTAGAGCTTCTCGGCGAGTTCCTTGCCGCCGCCGTGCGTGACGACTGCGCACTCCGGTGCGAATCCTTCAATGTGTTTCGCCTCTTTTGCAATCACCGATTCCGGGATGAGGAGCGGGAAGTACGCGTTCTTCACGCCAAGCGCCTTGATGCGACGATCCAGATCCTGTTGTATCGCTTCCCAAATCGCATACCCATACGGCTTGAAGACAATGCACCCCTTCACCGCCGCATACTCTGCGAGGTCTGCCTGCTCGATGATATCCAGGTACCACTGCGGAAAATCTTTCTTCTGATCTGTGATGCGCACCATAGAGCAATGGTAAATTAAAAAATGGAAAATGGAAAATGAGAACTGTGCGAGATATCGATGCTTCTCTGCGTTCTTTGCTCTCGATTTAACTCAGCACCACGCCGAGCATCGTCACGGCGGCGCCGAATGCAATGCCGACAAGCACTTCCGTGAAGGAGTGGCCAAGACGTTCCGAGAAGCGCTTCCAGTGCTGGAGCTTATTGAGTACTTCCGCCTGTTTTCCCACCTGATAGCGCACGCTCAGCGCGTCGTACCACACGATGCACGCAAGCACGAATGCAATCGCAAACTCCGTTGAGTTGGTGCCCATTTTTCTCCCCACCACGATCAGGAGGGAGGTCACGAAGGCGGAATGCGTGCTGGGAATTCCCCCCGGCTGAAAGAGCCACCTGACCCAGTGCCCCCGCAGCGGGTCTTCGCCCTCCTTCACCGTTCTGATCATTACTTTGGTGAACTCACTCAAGAGCAGGACGATCAGCGGGATCAGGAACAGGTATTCCCGAAGGACGGAGTTGACCGGATGCATGTGAGAACAGTGTAACGCAGAACAGGAAGGGAAGTCACACCGCACTTGCACTGCACACGCCGCGATACGGGCAGGCGTGGCACTTCTCTCTGCCTGGCGTGGGGTGGTAGTCCTTCTCTTCCAATCGTTCGTACAATGCGCGGATCTGCTTTCGCGCATCTGTGAGCTGCCCGGAGGAACGCGCCGTCGTCCTCTCGACGAGCGCGTCCTCGCTCAGATACAGCATCGTGAGTTTGGTGCACGGTTTCCCCAGTGATTCCTCCGACGCTATTGCGTAGATGGAGAGCTGCAAATCCGCATCAACTTCGTCCTGCGATTTTGGTGCGGATGTTTTGAAATCAATGATATGTACGCTTTCTTCCTCCTGCTCCACCCGGTCAAATCTACCGCTGATAGTCGTATCATTCATCGGCACCTTGAATCCTTTCTCCACCGCCAGCACCGTGCGCGGCTCGCGCTGCCACCACTCGTAGAAGTTGGTGAGCAGCCGCTCGCCGCGCCGCCGCGCGAAATCCGCCTCCAGGCGGGATTCGTAGCCCTCTACAATGAAGGAGGAATGCCAGAGAGAGAGCAGGAAATCAGAGGTCAGAGAACAGATGTCAGTGGGTAGTGGTGAGTGAGTAGTGGTGAGTTTCCCAACATCCTCTTCAGAGAAGAGTGATTGTTGGTTACTGTTCTCTGATTTCTGTGCTCTGATTTCTACCTCTCCCCACTTCTTGAGCGTGTTATGCACCGATGAGCCGAAGCTCTCCCCCGCACTGATTTGTCGGGGGATTTTCTTCACCACGGCAAACTCGTACTGCCTGGGACATGTGCGGTACAGCTGCAGTTGCGAATAACTTAGTGCCACGTGGGTATTCTATCCTTCTATCGTAGTCAATGCAGCGGCAATTGCTGCTGTGTTGGCATGGGGTCCACTGTTACGAGAATGCGAGATCGCACAAGATACTCCCGGAGCGGCGTGAGTTCGTCGTAGGCGGGGGGAAGCAATTCCCTGCGTTGCATAGAAGGCCTGGGGCTGATGACCGGCATGGGTTGTTGGAGGATGCCGAGTTCCCGGAGCATTTGTTCCAGTTCCATGGGCGTTACAGCCACGATATCCTTCTTTTGCGCGTACTCTGTGAGCGGGCGTGGTTTCCCCGATGCATCGATGTACATCTGGCTTCCCCGATTCGGTTCCTCTCCGGGTCGAATGTCGAATGTCCTCGTTCTATTTCCGCTCCAGGTTGCGACGGGATCCGGAGTCGGGCGGTACTGATTCAACGCGGATGCATTCCGGAAAGAGAGGAGGGGATACGCTCGGTCGTTCTCACGTTTGAGGAGCATGTCTGTGAAGCTGTTCCCATCCTGTCCGTATGCCAGTTGCGTCATCGCTCTCTGTATCTCAGCCCAGTAGCCATCGTACGAGTAGACGCGCATACCTTCTTTACTAAGGTCGAGTCCTGGTATGTGGGACTGCATTGCCATTCCCTCCATCCGTGGCAATCGCAGGGCTTGCGACCCCTGCTGCAGGATGGGCAGCGTGTTTTCCGGCAGCGCCGTGCCGCGGCGCTTCGCACGCGTGCTCCACTGTGCGAAGAACTCCTGCGGAATGAGCCTGGGGTACCCCCTATCGCGCCATGCCTTGAGTGTCTTCACCAGCGGCGCACCCTCCGGCACGCGCATGTTGATTCCCGGCCGCCAGCGCCGCAGATAGGTGTTGTAGTAGCCCTCATAGCTGTGGAGTTTCACATGGAAGTCGATCTTTTCACCCAGTTTCTCCACGCAGGTCTTCAGCTCTTCTTCCGTGTCCATCACGCGCCTGAGCGTTTCATCCACTTCCATTGCAGGTGCGATTTCCTGTCTGAATTTTGCGGCGAATTCTTCATCCGTCGTTCCCATTCTCACGTTGAGTTCGTCGAAGGAGAACGGCTCCCCGCGTGGCGGGCTGTTACGTTTCAGCCAGGCGCCATCCTGTTCCCTGAATGTGGGGCGGAGGTAGTTCTCCGCGAACCTGCCTATATCCATTTCCGTTCCGCTTGCGGGCGACTTCCAACCCGTGCTCGCTGCCCGCGCCGATGCGTCAGCAGAAGCGCTCTCCATGTGCCGGAACCGTTCTTCCAGCATGTGTTCGGTGAACGTTCTGCCGTCGGGGTACGTGGGGAGCTCGGACGGTTTGCGATTGAGGATGTAGAACGCATCCTTGTTCTCTTCCACTTCCTCCGCAAGTGCGGTTTGCAGTGCTTCCCTGTAAGCACGCAGCTTCTCTGTTCTCTGGCTTTCGCTGAGGTTCGCTTGCGCCGCAAGGCGTTTTTCTTCCTTTCCCGCCAGGGTTTCCAGGTGCTGCACGGCGGCGCGGTAGTGCTTCTCCCGCACGTGGTGCACGTAGAAGAGCATTGCTTCCTCCACGGCGCGCTCAAGGTCGTACTGGTCGACTGTCGGTGCTTCCATCCCCAGCCATGATCCGTCGAACCACCCGCCCTTGTTATCCGTGAGATCCAGGAGATTCGTCTGCCGGAATGCGATGCCTTCGCCTTCGGTGTGCCCGTGCAACCGCAGGACGATGTACGGTCGCACAATGCGTTCGTAATCGCCGCCTGCCCTCAGGAATTCTCCCGCAGGATCCATGAATGATTCCAGGCCATCCCGCATCCCCGGCAGTTCCGTAAGCAATTCAGGATAGCCGTGCGCGAGCGCGCGGAAACTGATGGATTGCAGCAGTTTTTCGCGCAGGTTCTTGCGTGTTGTTTCCACATCGCCAGTCGTCATGAGTTTTTCGATTGAGAATATCGCAGGTCCCGTCATAGGTATGGCGGCCAGTGCCAGTTCCGTCCAGCTGGACGGCCAGAAATCCTGGCTCATGGCTCCTGTGTACTCGCGCATCGTCTGGTGCTCGCTCTGGCGTATTGTTGTCTGCGTACCGAGCATCGCGAGGAGCCAGTGCGGAGCTTTCAGGAGGAATTCCTGGTGTTTGCGTTGCTCGAATGCATTCGTAATGCCGCCGATTGTGACGTGTGCCGAAATGACAACACCAGCAACGACGAGTCCCGCTGGACCGAGGCAGAGCGATGGCGCCAGTAAGGTGAAGCCCAGCGCCCCGGCGCCGACGGCCACCCGCGACGCGTACTCCTCTACGTCCGTATCTTCCACCTCGGTGAGCGACACTTCCACGCCGCATCCCGTGTACGTTTCCCCGTCTGCGGAGGTCAAGCCTGCTTTCTTCAGTGCTTTTCCAAGCACTGCACGTTGCTTCTTCCTTTCGCCTACGGCGTCTAACAAATTGTACGTATCCCATGCGACCATGCCGACTTCTACGGCTGCACCGGCGACGTAGAGCGTCCGCATGGTGCTGCCAGCGCGCTGCCAGCGCGTCATCTGCCCGATCGCTTTCGCAAGCGCATTGCTCGTGAGTTCCGTTCCTGCTTTCATCGGCACGCGGCCAAGGAAGCGCGCGATCGCAGCCGGGTTGCCGCTGTCGCCTTTGGCGACGAGCTCCAGCACTTCCGGGGAGAGCATCGCTGCGCGGCGGGAGGTATCCGCGTCATCTGCGAGCGCGAGCATGTACCGCGCTGCACGTTTTGCGCCTGCAAGACCGTTCGCCTTCTGCGCGATCTGCAGGACTCTTGCGGCTTCCTCCGGATTGCGTGCCAGGAGGAGCCGCGTCGGCGCGTGCCTGAGCAACGCGCCGTTCTCCAGCACTTCGATACTTTCGCGCGCCGCGCGCGCGGCATCATCGCCGGATGCCGCTGCCGCGGCGACCGGTGCCGGTTTCGGAGGGGCGCTGGTTGCGACTGCGGGCGCGCCTTGTCCGTGCACAACTGCCGCTGCCGCTGCCATTCTGCCGCTTCCTCGCACTGTGTCATCGGCTGCCGATGCAACTGCATTTATAGCTCGCGCTACTTCATCCACATTCGCTCCTGCAGCAATCAGTTGCTCCTGTTTCACGCCGAGCATCAGCAGTTCCTTCAGCCTCGCGGTCCGCGTCGCACCATTCCCCAGCTGTGCGACCGCTTTCGCGAGATCATCCATAGAATCTGCCAACCCCAGCGATTGTAGGGACTCGATACTGTGGACTGCGCAGGCGCCCTGCAGTTGTTTGATGCGTTCAGCCTGATCCAAACTTTTGAATGCCGTTGCGATTCGCCCATAATCATCGGTGTTTTTAGCCTGATTGAGCAATTCGGTCAGGGGGGTTCCGTTTTTTAGTACTCTCGCAATGTCATCCGAATTTGCCAGAGCAGTTTGTATTTCCCTGGCAGTCGCCCGCATTCCATCCACGGTTCGTCCGGCCATTGCGACATCTGTACCTTCTGCCAGTGACTTCTCTATAGTGCTCAGATCCTCCGCTCTCATTGTGGCTTTTAACTTCTCTTGCAGATATGCTGGGTCTAATTGCCCCATTGTGATTTGCTGAGTCAAGTGCGGATCACCGAGTTCCGTCACAAATTTCGGCAAATTTCCTGTTCGCTTATAGACAGATTCAATTGCAGGTTTCATTCGTTCTTCCACCCGGCGCATGCGCTCCAGTAGTACCATCCTTGCTGCTTCTGCCTCCTTCTTGATCGGCAGTTTTGCCAGGAGCGCGTTGTATGCCTTCCATTCCGCGTGCAGGTCGTCTATATGTGCAGTCTTCCAGACATCAAGCGCCCGCACCGCTCCGAGGCGGGGGCCCCTGAGCGTCGCTACATCTTTCATTTTCCTGAATGCTAGTTGCGATTCTATGCGTACAATCTGCCCGTTCGTTGTGGGAGAAAGGTATCCTACCGCGTAGCGCATTCCTGTCTTCCTGTACATTTGGTAGGGCCATGCGAACGATCTGCCTCCCACAACCTTCAGCCGATCCATGAGTCCTCCCTTTGTTGCCAGCAAATCTATCACACCGAAGCTGGTTGCGTAGACAGGGATTCCTGCCGCATATATCTGTAGGACATCACACCCTGCTTCCCATCCATCCTGGTCACCGGCCAGAAACTTCCTGGCGGATTCCAACACTTCGCCCCCCTTGTTCCATACCAGGTATTTCCCCTGCCGTGCCAGGTAGAGCGTTGAGCCAATGAGTACTAAATCCCCGCCAGAACTTACCCATTCCAGCCAGTCTTTCGATTCCCTGAAATTCTCCCAGCGATCTCCGAATGTTTCCTGAAATACGGTTTTGGCCTGCTGCATTCCTTCGTCTGCTCCTTTCTTGATGTGCTCGCCGGCATCTTTCGCTTTACTGCCGGCGCGTGACTGTAGCGCCAACTTCAGTCCGATTGCTGCCAGTACCCCGCCTCCTGCCGCCGCCAGAGCTCCTGCCATCTTGCGTAGGAAACCCGGCTTCTCTTCATCCCCGATCGTTTTATCCCATAGGTATCCGATTGTGTGGTCCCACACCCACTTGGCTGCCATCATGCCTCCGACTGCAATTCCTCCGTACAGCAGTCGGTCTGACCAGTTGCCCTTGCTCATGTCATGCGCCACCTCGCGTCCGCCGATTTTCAGCTTCTCTGCGAGTGTTGCGAGGTTCGTTTCTATCTGCAGCACCTTCTCTTTTGATTCGCTGATTTTTTCCTGTTCTTTCTGCAGCGCTGCGCGCGTTGCTTCCACCGTTGCTTCCCGCAGTTCCGTTGCAACCTGCTCCATTGCTTCCTGAATGATCTGGCGGCTGGCTTCTATCACCGTCTTTTTCTCCGTATCCGCCATCTCCGCGGTCGTGGCACCCCCTGCCATTTCCGCCGCTTCCTGCGCGCGCTTGACACGTTCTGCGCGTTCAGTGCTCCCCGCGATAATCAGCGTTTTTAGTTCTTCTAAGGCATTCGGCTTCTTTGCCTTTTCCCTGAGCGTTTCGCGCGTTACAGGTGCGGAAGGTTGCACTTCCGGCGCATTCGCCCGTGCGAGCATGCGGTGCTCCCGGAACAGATGCTCGCATGTGCGGAACTGTATTTTTTTTGGAAACATAGAGCGTGGTTATTTTGGGTTACGCTTGCTTCTTTCATTCAGGTGAGACCACCCTTTTCCTATTCCCCTCAACGTTTTTGCCAGTGCGATTGCCGTTGTGTCTGCTATGCATCCTATAGTGTTTGCGGTGAATGAACCGAGTGCCCGTACACCGTGGTTTGCTACTTCTGCCGTTCCCAGAGCAACTTCTCCGGTTACGTCCACTATTTTCTCACGCGTGTTCCTGCGGTGCAGGTCGACATACTGCGCTGTTTGTAAACTTTCCACGTTCTCAAGCCCCTGATCTAAGTGTTCCAGGAAGAGAGACCATTCTTTGTCGTCCAGTGCTGCGCCCGCCTTCACCTTGAGTTTCCCGAGGCGTACTTTCACGCTGTTCAATTCCTCTTGTGCTTTTGGTCTGTCTTTTCGTGTCGCATGTGCCAATGCGCTGGATTTATCCAGGTGCTCTTGCAAGAGTACCTGCAGTTCCCCCTTGAACTGCGCGAGTGTTTTGTTTTTCGGTTCTGCCTCTGGTGTGGTGGATGTGGTCATGGTGTAGGGGGTTTCTTGTGTTTTTTACGAAGCCTATTCGATTGGTTCAAACGAGAAGTCTTGGCTCGTTATGCCCCACAATACTGCATGCTTGTAGGTGAATGGTTTTCCTTCTTTTGCCTGTGCGAAGAATGCAGGAATTTTCTCGAAGGGGATTACTGTGTTCGTATACGTTTCTTGCCCGTCAACTTCTCTGCGGTTCCAGGGCATTCCTTCCATCTTCTTATACGATACAGTCGCATCTATCACTATTCCCTCACTCGTCCATACCGCCTTTGTGATATGCGGTGTCAGAGTCGTATCAACGACATTCACCCAGTCTATAGGCTTTTCTGCGCTCACCTTGTATGTAGTTCCATTGAGCATGATCCCTGTATCTGTGACCTTGAATTTCATTTGTTCATCGTTGAGTATGATCTCCTGTTCGGCTGCTTTGAGATCTGTGTCCTCCGGTAATTGTTTTGCGATGTCTGCAGGGCTCGGAACGGTTTCCGGAGCCTCTGCCTGGGCAGGCGCAGATGACGGTGCCGCTGTCGTGGCTCCGCCTCCCGCTACTGCAGCTTCTGCGTGCTTGCGCCAGTCTTCCTCTTTGGCTATCTGTTTCTCCGCCCACGGGCGCACTGTGCTGAGACCCCATCCCGCCAGGGCGGTAATGCCGAGCGCTGCGAGGATGCCGCGCATCGCACCTCCTTTTCGCTTGCCTGTTTCTGCGTCTTTGGGACCACGGACAATTCTCCGCAAGAGGTAGAAAAGCCCTACACCTGCTGCGGCAATACCTGTATAGCGCAAGATTTTATCCGAAGTGTGAATGGTCGGATCCGTGAATATGGCCTTCTCCCTCCTTAGTAAATTCCATCCGCCCTCTACTCCTCCGCCGGCAACATTGCCGACGACTGCTCCAGCTGCCGTTCCCCATTCCTGTCCCCTCGACATAATGTTTGAGCTGCCCGTTCCGTTTGGCGCTGCCTCTGTCTGTGTTGGTGCGGCAGGCGGGGGAGGTTGTGCTTCACCTGGTGCGGTGGAAGATGCCAATTGTTCCAGCAGTGCAGTAATTACCTCCAGCCGGATGATGTTCTTATCAGTTTCTGTCGTTTCTTCTACTTCTACTACACTCTTCATGTATTCGAGTTGCTGGCGCAGATCTGTCTTTTGGTCTGAATTCAATGCCTGACATTCTTGTTTCAGGTTGGCGAGTTGTTCCTCTGTCGGTGTATTTTCGAGAGCTTCTACTCGTCTGAGTATGTTCTCTGCCGGCGTTTCCTGTGGTGCTGGTGCCATGATAAAAGGGGGTAGAAAAGTGGGGAATTGATTATGCGGTAGGCAAAGGTTCATCGATCCATGCGGATCCGTCCCATCTCCATTCCTGCCTGTCTTCCGCCTCAGGAATTTTCTCCGAAAGGATTTTGGCGATCTGTTCCGCGCCAAGTTGCATACTCTTCTCGTTGGTCGCGAGCATGCGGTTCGTCTGGGAGAAGACGGCGCGCGGCACATCTGTTTTCAATGATGGGTCGCCGACTTTCAGTGCGGTCACCCGCCCCCCCTGAATGGTGTTTGCCAGCGTTTCGATGTGTGCAGCTTCGGACGAGATCTTCTCAATCGATGCCGTGACTTTGGTTTTGCCGCCCTCTTTGCGCACTTCGATTTCCTCCTTCCCCGGCTCAATAACCACTTCGTCTACGGTCGGCATGAATTTGATTGATGGCGCCAGTTTCTCTGCTGTGGAGCCTGTGTTGAGCCGCTTGGCTGCTTTATCCACATCACTCTCTGCGATTGTGAGAGACCATTTCCTATCCGTTCCTTTCTTTGCAGATGCAGGGGAACCAAAGTCAATCTTCTCCACTCCGAGTGCGGTTGCCAGTTCCGTCTGGAGCGTTTCTGCAGCAATTCTGGCTGCTTCCTCCGGGTTCCTGAGCGCAGCCATGGTCACAACAATCGGTTGAGTCATTGTGCCTTGGCCTGCGCTCTTCTGTACATCTATAAAGGAGAGCGCCATTTGCTGGATTGCCTCCGGCGTGCGTTCCTCCGGTTTCCACCGCAGCCAGACGCTCTTGTCGAATTTTCCGTCGAAGGTGACGAGCGGCTTGGCGCCTGTGCCCTTCTCCGCATTCACAATTTCGTAGATCGCGTCCACTGCGTCCATCTGCGCCAGTTTCTCTGTGGCATTGGCTGCGATTCCGCCGAGCCCCGGAGTGTTTTCCGGAATGCCGAGTACCGATGGCGTTTTGAGTGCCCAGTACCATGCGCGCTTCGCGTAGTTTCCGATCATTCTGCCCAATTCGGCGCGCTTCTCCGGATCTGCCAGGTAGTTGTATGCCGCCGTTGCCGTCTCCCCGATCCACCCGCCCGCGTCTTTGAAAAAGCCGATGACTGTATTGGCTTGCTCTACGACGAAGTTCGATGCGCGCTCTGTGAGCGTCTCTTTTCTGCCCAGTTCGGGGAGGAGCTCGATGAGTGCAAGCCTGCCCTCAAGGAGCGTGAGTCGTTCATTGATTTCTTTCCCCTGTGTGATTGCGTCAATGCGTTTCTTTATTTCTTCCCTGAATTCCTGGAGCTTTGTTTCATCCTGCAATTCCTCGCGGTTCTTGAGTTCCTTCGCGAGGGCTTCTAAGTCGTCG
The DNA here is from genome assembly GCA_028699155.1 of Candidatus Peribacteraceae bacterium. Taxonomy (GTDB): domain Bacteria; phylum Patescibacteriota; class Gracilibacteria; order Peribacterales; family Peribacteraceae; genus STF1-71. Next base: position 90,748 of record JAQVVD010000001.1, read on the forward strand.
ATCGTTTGCTCTTTGATCAGTTCCTCGATTTTAGTCCGACGCTCTTCCGGCGTCTGCAGCGCGATGACCTCTGCCACGATTTCCGCTGGATTCCGAGCCGGTACTGGTGTGGGTGTTTCTGGCATAGAGTTTTTTTAAGCAATGGATTCGAGGGCGAGTGCGGGGCTGTCGCTCAGTTGGATATTCGCATTACCGAATTTCTTCACGATATGTTCATCCAATTTCTTCTCCACGGTTAGTCCTGCCACCTGGAATTTGATGCGCAGATCCGCGGCGACATCGGTGGGTGCGAGGAGCTTGATCGCTTCCACCGTTCCCGTGATTTTCTTACTCTTACCATCGATGGTGATTTTCTCCTTTGAAATCGTGACCTGTTTCCCCTCAATTTTGAGCGGCGTTTCTTTGGTGACTTCAAATTCCTTGTTCTGTTCCAGGCCTTCGAGCTCAAAGAGCTTCTTGGTTCCCTGTGCTGCTTCCTGTACCGCGACCTGTTCGCGCTGCGCAAAAATCCCCGCGACTGTCGGCGCCTCCTCTGTGAATGCCTCTCCTCTTGCCGACAATTCCTTCTTTCTGCGGAGCCATGCCTTGTAGGATCGCATCCATTCGCTCTTCACCTGTGCGAGCTCTGTGGGATTCTCCAGTTGCTTCCTCTGCTGCACATTCAGGCCGCCATCAGGAGACTTCGCGCGAGCGAGAGCCGTATCCCACCGCAGGTTGCCCGCCGTGTCTTCCATGCCGGGCAGTTTTTCCACCATGCCGGCGACGAAGGATTTGATCATGCCAATGATGAAGTCGCGTACGTTGGCGATCTGTTCAGGCGTCAAATTCATTTTGAATCTTTCGGCTATTTCCCTGATTGCGCCATCCGGCAGTTTCTCCGCTGCGAACTGCTCAATCCGTTCGGAGATCTGCGTGTAGAAGGACTTCTTTTCCGGCACAGTTTCCGCCGTACCCGCGAGGTATGTGTCCACGGCGCCGATTTCATCCGCCAGCTGGTCTATGTCCGCTCGGGCGTCTTTCTGCTCCTTGAGCATTTCTACGATTGCCGTTGTATCCGGCGCCGTGCTTTCCTGTCCTATGTGCTCAATGAGCTCGAGCAGTTCCGGATCGTTGAATGCACTGCCGTTTACGATTTCTTCCAGTTTTCCCGCCTCTGCGAGCGCGCCGATCAGCTCCTGCGCCGCTTGATCCTGCTCCTCCTCCTTCTGTTCCGGATTTCCGATGGAGGATCTCAGCGCGGAGAGTGCGTTCCTTATCCGCTCCGCCACTTTGCGTGCTTCCTGTTCTTTGCCTTCCGGAATCCTCGGCGTTTCTGGTGAAGGTGTCGTCATGGCAGGATGGTTGTAATTAAGCGGGTTGGCCTTTACGGAAGTATGACTGCGTCGCTTTTCCGATCAGGGAGAGATAGTTCTGGATTTGCTCGTTCCACTGGATTTTCGCTGCGCGATGCAGGATTGCGATCAGTCGCTCCTTCTGCTGCGGGGTCATCTTCGGCAGGCTGGTTGCCCAGTAGGACTTCTCTGCCTCTGTGAGGAGTTGGCTTTTCTGGACGAGTGATGCAAGTTCAATGTCCGTCATACGAAATTTGTGTGAGTATCGTAGTATTGTACCAAATTTTGGCTCTTTTCACAATCCTCAATCATCCCCTACACTACATCTATGAAGCAGTACCTTGATTTCCTCCGGTACGTCCTGGAGAACGGTTCGGAAAAATCCGACAGGACTGGCACGGGTACGAAGAGTATTTTTGGCTACCAGATGCGGTTTAATCTGAATGACGGTTTCCCGCTTCTCACCACGAAAAAACTCCACACCCGTTCGATCATCCATGAGCTCCTCTGGTTCCTGAAAGGGGATACGAATATCGGGTACCTCCACGACCAGAAAGTGGGCATCTGGGATGAGTGGGCGATGGAAGGCGGGGATCTGGGGCCGCTCTACGGCAAACAGTGGCGCGATTTTGGCGGGGTGGACCAGATTTCTTGGGTGCTCAATGAGATGAAAAAGAATCCCGATTCCCGGCGTCTCATCGTTTCTGCCTGGAATCCGCAGTACATACCGGATGCCTCCGTAAGCCCGCAGGAGAATGTGAAACAAGGACGCATGGCGCTCGCTCCCTGCCACTGTCTCTTCCAGTTCTACGTGGTGGATGGACGGCTCTCCTGCCAACTCTACCAGCGCAGCGCCGATATCTTCCTCGGCGTGCCGTTCAACATTGCTTCCTACGCCATCCTCACCCATATGATTGCGCAGGTCTGCGGATATGCGGTGGGGGATTTCGTACACACGTTCGGCGATGCGCACATCTACAGTAACCACATGGAGCAGGTGCATGAGCAGCTCTCGCGCCAGCCTCGCGCGCTCCCGCAGCTTACATTGAATCCTGCGCGCACCTCCATCTTCGACTTCACCTTCGAGGATTTTGAGATCCTCAATTACGATCCGCATCCGGGGATTAAAGCTCCCATAGCCGTATAGGGATGAGGGATTTGAGTACTAGGGATTTGGGATGTACGATGATTTGCCAATGAAATCTTTCGCAGATCTCAAAGCTTGGCAGGAAGGTATGGATCTTGTTGCAGAGGTGTATCGTCTTACAGCTTTGCTGCCTAGGTCCGAGCAGTTTGGGTTGTCTTCGCAGCTCAAGCGTGCATCGACCAGTATTGTGGCCAATATCGCCGAAGGGTTTGGCAGATATTCTTATGCTGATAAGGCGCACAAATATGTTAGGCTCATGAAACGTTAAGCAGCATCTGAGGTATCATTTACCTCATCCTGCTCATGAAAAACCGTTACTCCTTCCGTTCCCGAATTTCAGAGAAGAAATTTCGACAGCTTGTGAGACTGTTTGCGAT
>JAQVVD010000002.1 GCA_028699155.1 Candidatus Peribacteraceae bacterium
CTCAACAGCGTTCTCATTCCCCTGTATGGATTTATCGGGGCCGCCACAACTTCCATTCTCGTACAGAGCGTCCTTGCCGCCTTTCTCCTGCCGAAGAGCTTGTGTGTCATGCCTATTCGCCTCCCCCAGGGAGCCATCCTCCGGTGGGGAGGATTTTCTGCTCTCCTCGCGATTGCTCTCTGGACATATGCGCCGTTTCTGCAGGGGGAGGTTGCAACGATCTTTGGGCTCGTGAGCATCACGACGCTGATGGGAGTCTTGGGCGGAATTTTTGGTTTGCACCATGCGTTCCTGGTGAAACCACACAGAAGCTAGTATTGGCAGAAGACGCAAAATTTGGTATAATTGAATGAAAACTCACATTTTTCATGCGTCTCTCTCCTCTCCTTGCAGGCATCACCCTGGCCATGAGTATGACTGGCAGCGCGCTTGCCGCACAGCCGCCGGGCATCACGGGGCTTCGCGCAGAAATACAAGATGATTCGCGCGCAGTGCTCCGCTGGGATCCTGTTGCGGGGGATATTGCTTATTACCGCGTCTATTACAGTACAACTTCTATCCTTGAGCACCGGGGAGAATACGACGACTTTGACCAGACTGCAGGACCTTTGCCGGAATACACGCTGGAGGGCATTCTTCCCGGCGAAGATCTGTACGTTGCGGTCATGGCGGTCAACGTGGCCGGCGAGGAGAGTGAATTCTTTTCTGAAGAAGTACGGATCTCCGATGTGGGAAACGCAGCCAGCAGTATTCCATCTGCGCTCCCCATACAGGAACCAGCAGCAGAGGAAGAGGATGGTACGGAGACTGCCCCCCGCCCACTGGAACTGCTCTCAGTGACGGCCGTCTCCCCAACAGAGATTCGGCTGACGCTCTCTGAGCCCCTGCAGATTCGCACGAAGAACGCACAATCTGCCTTTGTGATACGCCAAACCGAGGGCGGGCAACTCGAGATTCTTTCTGTGACCGTGGATGGCACAACCATCGTGCTCACCACGAATGAACAGATGCCTGGCGCTGTGTATGAATTGAGAGTGGCAGATACGCTCACCAAACAAACAGGACTCTACATTGACGCTGCGAGCCGAGTTTCCCTGTTCGCCGGCTACAGTTCGGCAGGAGAGAATCCTGTGGCAGCATCTTCTGCCCCTTCCTTTGCCACCTCTACTGGCAGTACGCCACTGCAGGAAGGCATTCTGCCAAGCGATAGCGCCGTACCCAATATTCGCGGTCTTGTGCTTCAAACGATACAGACTGCTGACGGTCTCTACAGCGTGAAGGCGGAATGGGACCCTGCTTCTGTTTCTTCGCAGATTGTTTTCCTGGTCATTGGACAGAGCTTCGATAAGGGGGCGACTATCGTCTATCCGCACCTGGTTCCGGCGAATGCCCTGAGTGCGACTGTCGCCGGCGTGCCTGCAGGAATGTTTGGGGTATTCGTACAGGCAATGGATGCGCAGGGTCGCGTTGCTCCAGGCGTGTTTGAATCTGTCCTCCTTGGGGCAGAGGCGCTGCCGCAGGTTGCCTCTGCGCCAACGGCGCAGATTGCGCCTGTGGAAACCCTTCCTGTCCTATCCTCTCAGGAGGTGATTCCCGCCCTGCAACCCGAACGCCTGCCCCAATCGGGTACCGCCGTTCTCCTCGGCTTGTTTGCGGTTATGGGTGCCACGCTGGGGTGGAGGAAATTGAAGAGAAAAACTCCGCAAGCAAGCCGCTGAAGTGCGCTGAGGCGAGCTATGCGTGTCGTTCTCTGCAGGAAAAGAACGCCTGTTCTTTCTGACGAGAGAGTGGCACTGCGATTTGGAACCGGAATCTAGAATATCTGCCATGCCCCAAAAGCACTTACTATGGGCTGTCCTCACTTTCTCTGCGGGGGTACTCGTGCTCGCAGCACATGAGTGCTCTCTGCTCCCGGATGGGCGATTCCACATCCATCTGCTTGATGTCGGACAAGGAGATGCATTGCTACTTACAACTCCATCAGGGAAACAGGTTGTGATCGATGGGGGACCCGATCTCTCCCTTCTGGAACGCCTGGGGAGGCACATGCCGTTCTTTGACAGAACCATCGAGCTGCTTGTCCTCACCCACCCGGATGCAGACCATATTTCCGCCCTGCCGGAAATCCTGAAACGATACAGAGTGGAACGAATGCTTTTGAGCGGCGTCCAGTACGGCTCCAGCCGGTATGCCGCTCTCCTCGCCGGCCTGGAGAAGGCGCGCATCCCTACCTTACTACCAAAACCCGGCTCTACTCTTGTGATAGGGGACGGCGTGGAACTGGATGTTCTGTGGCCGCGGGCATCGACTTCCTTCGCGCGTGCTGCCGGTTCGAATGAGACATCCGTTGTCCTGTTGGTTCGCTACGGCGAACAGCGTCTCCTTTGTACAGGAGATATCGAAGCGGAGCAGGAAACCGCTATTCTCGCCTCTGGAGCAGATGTGCACGCAACGGTACTTAAGGTGCCGCATCACGGCAGCCGCACCTCATCTTCTACCGGCTTTCTACTGGCCGTACGCCCGGAAATCGCCCTGATTTCTGTCGGCAAAGAAAATACGTTTGGGCATCCGCACCCTGATGTGCTGGAACGCTATACCCACCTTGCTATCCCTGTTCGGAGCACTGCGCGTGACGGCACGATTTCCCTGGAATTCACTGGTAAAAATGCCCCTTCTCTATGACACTGTTCCTGTGAAGGTCCTCCTGCTCCTCGCAGGCCAATCCAAGCGCTTCTGGCCTCTCCGGGAGAAGAGCCTTTTCCCCGTCTGCGGAAAGACGCTCCTGGAACATCAAATCGCCCGGCTCCACTCGGCCGGCCTTACGGATATTCTCCTTGTTGGAGGCGAACATAACCTGGCGCCGATTCGCGTGCTCTACCCCGCCCTCCCCACCTGCCAGCAGGAGCGGTTGGAGTTGGGAATGCGAGGCGCGCTCCTGAGCGCGCTGCCCCAGTGCGGCGATGAGCCTGTGCTGGTTGTATCCGGGAATGACAGTATCGCCCCCAAAGGGTATGTGGATTTGCTCCGAGCCGCTGACGAAAAGAATGTAGCCGGCGCATTGCTCGCCCAACGGGTGTCGCGGTATTTCCCCGGCGGATACCTGACGCTGAAGGGGGAACGTATTACAGGAATTGTGGAGAAGCCGGGCGAGGGGAATGAACCGAGTGATTTGGTGAATATCGTCGCCCATGTGCACAAGCATCCTGCAGCCCTCCTGAAAGCGCTCCAGCATGTTGATGAGAGCCGCGATGACGGGTATGAGCAGGCGCTTCAGGAATTGTTCCATTCCTATGACTATCGCGCTGCCCCGTACGAGGGCGTGTGGCAGGCGGTGAAGTACCCCTGGCATCTGCTTGCCGCGCTGCCTGTATTCCTGAATGAAATTACCGCACAGAATATCCATGCGACTGCCACGGTTCATCCCACGGCTGTCATCACCGGAAACGTGGTTCTGGCAAAAGGAGTGAAGGTGCTGCCGCATGCGACTGTGGTCGGCCCGTGCTACATCGGAGAGAACAGTATTGTGGCAAACAACACCCTCGTACGCGGCTCGAGCGTGGGGAGAGAGTGCGTGATTGGATTTTCCAGCGAGGTGAAGTCGAGCATTCTCCACAGCCATGTTTGGACACATATGGGATACATTGGGGATAGCATCATCGGACACAATGTGTCATTCGGCGGCGGGAGTGCCACAGGGAATCTGCGCTTGGATGAGGGCGAAATTTCCTCTGTCGTACAGGGTGAGAAAATCGCAACCGGTCTCACTAAATTCGGCACGGTGGTCGGCGACCACTGCAGATTCGGCATTCACACAAGCATGAATCCTGGCATTAAAATCGGCGGCGGCACATTTGTGAGCAGCGGCTCTCTAGTAGAGAGCGACATCCCCGAAGGGAGTTTCGCCCGTATGCACGATGGATCTCTGCAGATTTCGGCGAATCGGATGCAGCCACCAGATTCCGCCTCACGCCAACAGTATCGCAGCAAAGTCGCCGGATAACGCCAGTGGATTTCTCTTAGTTATCCACAAAGCCTGTGGATACTCCTTTCCCCACCTTAGGTGGCTCTCGTGGGAATTATACACATGGATATTTATCTTTTCTCTTCGTAGAGCCACAAACCATTGTTTTGGCTTCTGATCATACTCCACCTTGGGTTTTCCACGAGTTTTCCACACCCCCAACACATACAATTTTTGAACAATATATAAATATTTGAGGTTTACTGCTTATTTGCTCTAGAAGAATCAGTTGAGTGTGTGTTGTTTTGGAATGTTGGAAGGTGTTCTGTCAATACCCCTCTTATGACGACGAATTTTATAGAATATCTATAACTCTCTTTCTAATAAGTGTGGAAATGGGGTGACAGAGCCAATAGAATTTCATACGATAGTTTCTCCTCTACACATACGTATGAAGTTTTCCTGTAAAACAGCGGACTTTCTCCAGGCTCTCCAACTCGTAAGCCGTGCGATTAGCGGGCAGCAGGCACTCCCCATTCTCAATAACGTGCTTCTGGAAGTGGAGGGGAAACATTGCACAGTGAGTGCAACAGACCTTGAGCTGAGTATTGTCACGCATTTTGAGGCCAATATTGAAAATGAAGGGGCTATCACTATTCCAGCCAAAGCCATCCTAAACTTTGCCCAATACAATACAGATGGCAATGTGTTGCTAGAGACAAGCGAGGGTACACAACTCAAGTGCACATCCAAACATGCAAAAACACTGATCGCAGGAGAAGCCTCCGGCGAATTCCCCACTATTTCGCGCATAGAAAAAGAGACAACTCTCACACTTGAAAGTGCCCCACTTCTGGAAGCGCTCCACAAAGTCACATTTGCTTCCGCCAAATCCACTCTAAGACCAGTTCTATCCGGCGTGTATGTGCGAACCGAAAAAGGAAAACTCATTCTGGTTGCCACAGACAGCTACCGCCTCTCCGAATACTGTGTTGAGGCCAATGTAGGTGAGGCTGATGTTTCCTGTATTATTCCTACTAAGGTGCTCGAGGAGCTTAAAATGATCCTGGGCGGGCGCAAAGGGGACAAAGAGGAAGAAGATGGAAAGAAGAAAAAACCGCAACAAGTTTCCATCTCACTCAGCAGCCAACAAATAGAGATGACCATCGGCAATACGCGTCTTCTCTCACGGCTTATTGAGGGGAAATTCCCTGACTATCAACAAATAATCCCACGAGAAGCTGCAACAAGAGCGTTCCTCACAACCAAGGAACTCCTCACAGTCGTGAAGCGAATGCACTATTTCGCAAAAGAGATTAACAACAATCTCACACTCACATTCTCAACGAAAGGCGTTCATATCACCACACCCCAAACGCAGGCCGGTAAAGACGAGACTACCCTGGATGCAGAGGTGAAAGGAAAGGAAAACAAGATTGCATTAAGCTCCTCTTACCTACTAGACTTCCTGGGGCATGTGGAAGATGAAAAGGTCGAAGTGCACCTGACAGACAGCATGCATCCGGCCGTATTCCATCTCCCATCAAATCCACTCTCACTCCACCTGATTATGCCGCTGCGTATTCAGGAAGAGTAAAAGGGTTCTCATCTATAGACCTTCTATGCATCCATCTCTTCTCCTGGGAAGGGAGACACATCGTGATCTGGCACAACTCCTTAAGGCGAATAAAAAGCTGACTCTTTCCGGTGTTTCCAATGAGACATCCAAAGCGCTTGTCACCGCTATGCTCCTTTCATTCAATGAGCACCCCGCCCTGTTCGTCACAGGGAAGGAAGAGCGAGCGGAGACGCTGCAGCACTGGCTTTCCTTCTTTGAACGACAAGCAGAAATCCTGGTTCCCCCAGAGAATAGCGAAGGAGAAATTGAGCCAGAGGCGCTCCGGGGATACTTGCGGCTCATGTCCGGCGATACGAAGAACACCGTCTTTATTGCGACCAGAGACACATGGGATACCCCTTTTCCTTCTTACCAGGAACTTTCTGGGGGGCGCATGACGTTTCGAAAAGGAGAGAAACTCGATTTCACTGCGACGATTGAGGCATTGGTGGAACGGGGATACGACCATGGCGCAGATTTATACCTTCATCCAGGAGAGTATCGCCGTATCGGTGATACGTTCGATATTTTCCCCGTACAAGCCCTTCATCCCTATCGCATCGCCTTCTCTTTTGAGACGGTCGATGCAATCTTCGCCGTTGATGCCGCAGATCTTTCCAAAACGAAAGATGCGGGGGAGACGCTCGAACTTTTTCCCGTTACATACAGCCACTCGGAGCCATTACAAGCGCAGCTCTCCCCTCGTACTATGCTCATTTTGGATGATCAGGATGACATAGAAACTCCGGCCGGGATTCCGACGCTGCACTACACAGCTTTTCCTGAATCACAGGAGAATCATGTGCATTTACGCTATCTCTCTGTTCTTAAATTCTACACACTCACAGATTTTCTCAATGATGTGCGGGATAAGCTCCAGCAGCAGTGGTCACTCGCCGTTGTGACGAAGCGAATGGAGGAGCTGCAGGGCATCTTCAGGGAAGAGAAGATTCCCTTTACCGACGGAGGGGAGAACCGCCACGGAGCGGTGACGTTACTGCCCGCGCAGAGCGATGATCTGCTTCCTCACTCCATTCAGAACCCCGACCTGCAGTGCGCCCTCCTGACAGATCGCGAGATTTTCTCGCTCAAGAAGGCGGGCAAGCAGCGCAGCGTCCAGAAGCTTGCGCTCGATTTCATCACATCTCTCGTTCCCGGCGACTACGTCGTCCACATGGAACACGGCATCGGGCACTTTGAAGGGATGACGCAGAAGGAAGTGGATGGAACTGCGCGTGAGTACCTGGAGCTGACCTATGCGGAAGGAGACAAACTTTTCATTCCGGTTGATCAGGCGGATAAGTTGAGTAAGTACGTCTATGAGGAGGGTAATGAGCCGGTCCTCACCCGCCTCGGGACGCAGGAGTGGAAGCGCCTGATGACGAAGACGCGCGAAGAAACGCAGCAACTCGCAAAAGAACTGCTTGCGCTCTATGCGAAACGCGCAAAATCCAAGGGGCACGCATACGAGGATGACACCGATTCCCAGAGAAAGTTCGATGAGGCGTTCCCCTACCAGGAGACGCCGGGACAGGTGAAGGCTATCGAAGACATTAAGAATGATATGGAAGACGAACACCCCATGGATCGTCTTGTGTGCGGAGACGTCGGTTTCGGAAAAACAGAAGTCGCTATGCGCGCCGCATTTAAGGCGGCCCAGTCCGGGAAACAGGTGGCTGTCATCGCTCCAATCACCATTCTGGCCGATCAGCACTTCAAAACATTCACCAAACGCATGGAGGGATTCCCCATACGCATAGACATGCTCAGCCGGTTCCGTAGCCAGAAGCAACAGAAGGCAACGCTCCAGAAACTCCGAAAAGGCGATATAGACATTGTGATCGGCACGCACCGGCTCCTCCAGGATGATGTTCAGTTTTTGAATCTGGGATTGGTGATTATTGACGAAGAACAACGATTCGGCGTGAAGCAGAAGGAGAAGTTCAAGGAGATGCGGGCGAATATCGATATCCTCACACTCACAGCCACACCCATTCCGCGCACGCTCAATCTGGGGCTTCATAAATTGCGCGACATCAGCACCATAACTACGCCGCCGCCCGGTCGTTTGCCGATCATCACGGAGGTGCGCAAGTATTCCGAGGCGCTTGTGCGTAAGGCGATTCTCACAGAAGTCGAGCGTGGCGGGCAGATCTACTTCCTCCACAACCGCGTCGAAACAATCGATGCATTCGCAGAGAAGTTGCGAGGACTCGTTCCGGAGGCGACATTCATCGTTGGGCACGGTCAGCTCAAGGCGGATGAGCTGGAGGCACGCATCGTGGACTTTAAAGACGGCAAGTACAACGTGCTGGTGAGTTCCACCATCATTGAGAACGGCATCGACCTTCCGCGCGCCAACACACTCATTGTGAACGAGGCCGAACGTTTCGGGCTCTCGCAGCTCTACCAGCTGCGCGGGCGCGTGGGACGCAGCAACGTGCAGGCATACGCGTATTTCCTCTACCACACACAGAAGCTCCATGACGATGCCCGCAAGCGTCTGAGGGCAATTGTAGAAGCCTGTGAGCTGGGGAGCGGGTTCCAGGTGGCAATGCGCGATCTGGAGATCCGCGGCGCAGGCGAGATTCTTGGTGCGGGCCAGAGTGGCAACATGCAGACGGTCGGCGTCAGCCACTACCTGCGCATGCTCAAGAGCGCCGTAGAGGAGCTCAAATCCGGCGAGAAGGGTACGGAGGAAGACATCACTGTGGAGATCCTGCTGCCGTTCCAGGCGCTCATTCCCACGTACTATATTCCCGACGAGCAGGAGAAAATTTCCGTGTACCAGAAACTGGCAGGGAGCGAGGATGAGGTCATTCTCAAGGAATTCGAAGAAGACCTGCACGCGGAGTACGGGAAACCCCCGAAGGAAGTGCAGAACCTGTTTGCCATTCTGCGCCTCAAGATGGCATGTCGCCGCGCAGGGGTGGTCCGGGTGAAGGTGGAGGAATCCGGCAAAGATACCCGGGAAGTGGTGCTGACGTTGAGCTCGCGCGTCACCGCTAAGGAGATCATGCAGTTGCTCCGGGTGAATTCCCAGTGGCGCATTAGCGGTTCTACGTTGCGTTTACATGAGGCGGAGATTGTGCGCGCCGGTGGCAAGAATGATGTGGAGTGGATGGAAGTGTTAGCGAAACAAGTGGAATCTCTACAGATTAAAAAAGCTTCGTCGAAAAAGAAAAAACAGGAATAGTAGTGATGGGCTTAATTGAAGATTTTGCGTAAAAATGCTATAATATGCATGAAAATTCATACAAATATCCATGCCAGAAGCGATTTCCAATATCACTCTTGTTACCGATGGTAACGGCAAGCTGGATCCCGTGCAGGTGTATGATGCGCTGATGGCGCAGATTGACCCGGAGCTCGTCACATCAGAAATCCCCACGCTGCAAGAGAAGTACAAGGGCGAATCGTCGGAGCAGCGCAAAGAGCGCGGAGAGCGCTATAAGAAGGCATATGGACAGTATGAGTCCATGCTTGCCCAGCTGACCGAAGGCATCAGCGACCACACACGCACGCAGCGCCGTGGAGCGCTTGCCTCCGCAGAGGCGGATTCCCGCAAGGAGGAAGCAGCGGAGCTAGAGAAAATGGAAACACTGTTTATCCAGTAATCAATACACATTCTTCCTATGCAGTATCACAAGACGTTCTCGGGCAATCGGTCTGTTTCTCCAGATGAGGCGAGGCTCATTAGCGGCGTGGTTGTTCCAGGGGGAACGCCAGAATCCAATAGCAATCAAGAGCCGGCTACTCCTGAAATACACACCACAGCTGAATCGTTGCTTGCAGATGGTGATCCGGACAAAGCATCAGATGCACGCCGTATGGCGATAGCTCAGACGAATCGGACAACGGATGCCACTCCGGCGGTTCAGGAGACAGCAACGGTCACCATTCCAGGCACAAAGGACAAGCCAGACATTGCTGTTACGGTAGTGCCTGTAGCCAGCGTCTCTGCTTCTACAAACCCAGATGCGCCAAAAACCCCTGAATCCAAAGCAGAAGATGGAACCAAATCTCCGGAAACACAATCAGACAACACGACGGTACTTCAGCAGAATCTTGATTCTGCGATGAAGGCTCTTTCTCCTGAGCAGGCGGCTGTTGTACAGGAATTCAAATCCCTTCTTTCTTCAGATGAAAAGGGCGCTCTTACTGAGGTTATCAATGCTATGACTCCGGAAGAATTGAGCACGCTTACAAGTGGAGCCATGAAGATTATGGAGAGATTCAAAGATATGTCTCCGGAGGAGATTACGCGAATCATCAACCTTCCTCTTCTGGGGGAGGATGGAAATATGTCGGAGGAGACAGAACAGCAATTAGATGCTTTAGGTTTAGAGGAGCCAGAGAAGGAACTACTGAAACGAATGGCATTAGTAATGCAAAAATCAACAGAACAGGCTCCGGAAACCTCAGAGCCAAAAACACACAAAGAGGCTCTTGAGCAGCGTATGAAGGATTTAAACGCAAAGCTCGAGAATCCGAATCTCCAAAGCATGGAAGCTCTTACAACGACGCTGGAGATGCTGGGAACGATTGTAGAGATGATCAAGCGCGCTCTCGGCGGCACGCTGGATGAGTCTATTGAACAGGATGGTATGGACAAGAAGAGCGCAGAAGCCCCCGCAGGCGCGCCTGCATCCGCGCCGGCTGCCACTCCTCAGGTTGCCGTAGAGGCTGATCTACAAGCCAAAGGTGCCGCAACGCTGGAGCAGCGCAGCACAGCCCTGACCGAGATAGCGCAGGAGTCGCAAGCAGGCATTGAGAAGAATGAAACTGCTATTGCGAGAATCGGCACGGATCTGAAATCCTCTGCCGACAAGAAAAAGCAGTTAGACACAGGCATTCTTGAAGGAGAACAAGAGTTGCTTGCTGAGCAGAGCAAGCCAGAAAACGAGCGAAACCCTGATGTGGAAAGCGCAATACAAACACAGTTGGATGGGCTCAAGAGGGAGCAGACCGCAGTGGAACAAACCATCAAAGAACAATTGGTTCTTAAGAAGAAGCTGGAAGAAGAAAACGCCGTCCTTACAAAGAAGAAAGAGACCGCAGAGAAGATGAAATCCGGCACAGACTTCACAATAGAACAGGTGGGCAAAGTAGAGAAAACACTGGAGAAACTTCTACATGCCAAGGTCAAATTCGAAATTGATGACGGTAAACAAAACATGGTTGTAAGCGAGCTTTCAGAAGACACGCCCAGTTGGGCAAAGGGCGTTCTGGAATCTCATGATGCCGATACAGATGCTGCAAATGGATATCAGTTAGACCTTAAAAACGCCCAGTGGCTCTCTGCTCATCCGGAAGATTCAAAGCAGGCTGAGCTGGAGCCAACGAAGGAGCAAAAACAAGCGTAAGCATACGTACGATGTGCGCTACACTTCCTTGGTGCCCAGGGAGAGACTCGAACTCTCACATTCTTGCGAATGCCAGCTCCTAAAGCTGGTGCGTCTACCAATTCCGCCACCTGGGCTTATCTTCATTCTATAGCTTTCCGCGTGTGCGTCAGCCATTTTCCTGCTCCTGTTTCCACTGTGCCACCTCCTCCGGCGTCATGGCGAGGATTTCTGCTTCCAGCTCTTTGGCGCCCTTCACCCTGCCCCGGTATTCCAGATCGGCCGCAGTGGCGGTCTGCATCGCCATTTGCCTGCTTGCCTGTTTCATATTCCTCTCCTGGGCTGCAGAATCCTCACGCGCCTTCTTGTACAGCGTACGGATAGCGTCAGTACGCTGCGTACGTTCCACCTCCAGGTCTGTTTGCTGTTTCTGGTATTTGGCTCTCAGGCGGCTGCGCATCTGTTTTTCCATGCGGTCCAGCTCATCCCGCGTCCTCTGCAGCAGGCTGGGGTCCGGTATGGTGCGCAGCACACTCTTTTTCCGCATGAGTTCTGCCTCCAGGGCTGACATTTCCTGTTGTTCCCTGGCATAAACTTTCGCCTTGCGCTGCTGGATGTCTTCATTGATTTCCTTCAGTTGACCCAATTCTTCAGAATCGGTATCTCCACGCTCTTTGCGGTGTTGCGCCTCTACTTCCCTCTGGCGGCGCAAATCTTCCTGGCGCGCGGTTTCTTTCTTCTGCTTCGTTTCCAGGTCCGCTGCAGCAATCGCTTCTAATTTTGCTCTGTGCGCCTCCTGGTTCTTCTTCTCCTTCAGGGCGCTCATCCGGGACGCCCACTGCAGCGTCTGCATGTATTCCTTATGTTGCTTTTCGTACTCTTCCTTCTCCTTCTTTTTCTGCGCAATGAGCTCCTGTTCCTGTGTTTTGCGCTTCTTCATCTCCTCTACCTCCCTCTTGCGTTCCGCTTCTCTCTTGCGAAAATCATCCATCTCATGCTGGCGTTCTTTCTCGTATAATTGCTCCTTTCGCACCTCTTCCTGCTGTCGCAACACAGTTTCCTGTGCCTCCTTTTTTCTGCGCTCCGAATGCTTTTTGAGCGCAGACTCCATCTTGCGGCGCTTGTCGTTATCCTGCTTCAGGCGCGAATCTATATTCACGTCTTCCTGCTTGCCATCTCCTGTCTGATTCGCATTTTGTGTCGGCGGCACTACGTCAGCCATAGTATAATTTTACCACAAAATCTTATTTTTAGCTATTCCTCTGGCTCTTCCTTTACCTGAACCCCCAGCTCATCGAGCTGTGATTTTGGCATGGCGGAGGGGGCGCCGAGCATCAGATCCTTCGCTTTCTGGTCCTTGGGGAATGGAATCACTTCGCGGATGTTGGGCTCTCCTGCGAGAAGCATTACTACGCGGTCAATGCCGTAAGCAAAACCGCCATGCGGGGGCGCGCCATACTCAAATGCATTGAGCAGATGGCCAAATCGCTTCTGCTGGTCCTCGGGCGGAATGCCGAGCAGATCAAACACTTCCTGTTGCAGTTTCCTATTATGGATTCGAATGGAGCCGGAACCCAGTTCATAGCCATCCAATATAAGGTCGTAGCAGATAGCATGCATGGCATAGGGCTCTGTGTGTCTCTTCTCCCACTCATCCAGGCGTGGGTGCGTGAATGGGTGATGGGCGAACGTTATACTTCCATCTTCCGCCTCTTCGCACAGGGGGAAATCTGTTACCCAAAAGAGAGAGTGAACGGAGGTATCAATGAGCTTGAACCTCTGTGCCGCCTCTTTGCGTATAGCGCTCAAACTTGCGCAGACAACAGAGAATCTATCTGCACCAAAGAACAGCGCATCCCCCGCGCGTGCCCCTGTTTCCTTCTGTAGTTTTTCCAGATAGCCGTCGGCGAAGAATTTAAGCAGCGGGGATTGTGCGCCATCCTCTTTGAACAGAATGTACGCAAGCCCCTTTGCCTTTTGCTCTTTGGCAAGTTCCGTCCAATGGTCTATTTCGGAGCGGGACAGTTCTGCTCCACCGGGAATGCGTATGGCTCGCACTATGCCCCCATTCTTCAATGCATCTTCAAATACCTTAAATCCGCACCCCCTGCTTAACGCAGAAATATCGACGATGGGCACATCGTACCGCAGATCGGGCTTATCGGATCCATACGTATCCATCACCTGTTGCCAGGTGTAGCGACCAACTTTCCCCCCCCGTAACGGCTTCGCGCTGCATTCCTTCAGAATTGCTTCCAATGATCCCTGGATGATATGAAGCACGTCTTCCTGTTCACAGAAGCTCATTTCAAAATCCAGCTGTATGAATTCCGGCTGGCGATCACCACGGAGATCTTCATCGCGGAAACATCGTGCGATTTGGAAATACCGATCCAGTCCACCTACCATGCAGAGTTGTTTGAGCTGTTGGGGGGACTGTGGCAGGACGAAAAATGTGCCAGGATATATCCGCGAGGGGACAATGTATTCCCGTGCGCCTTCCGGCGTCCCCTTGATCAGGCAGGGCGTATCAATTTCCAGGCAATTTTGTTCCACGAAATATTTACGAATGATTTGCAGGACTTTTGATCGCAGCGCGATGTTCTTTTGCATGCGTTCCCTGCGCAGATCGAGATAGCGATACTCCAGGCGCAGTTCTTCGCTCACGTCTTTTTCCTGATCAATCTCAAATGGCGGCGTTTTTGCTTCATTGAGCACCTCCATCGTTTTTACATCCACTTCGATTTGCCCCGTAGGGTTCTCTTTCCGCTCTGCGCCCTCCAGGCGCTTGCGGACTCCCCCCGTCACTCTGATCACCCATTCAGACCTGATCTTTTCGGCGGCGGTAAAAACCCCCTTCTTCTTCGGGTCGAAGACGATCTGTGTGAACCCGTAGCGGTCACGCAGGTCCACGAAGATGAGGCCTCCGTGATCGCGGCGGCGGTGGACCCAGCCACAGAGCGTCACCTCTTCTTTTTCATGATTCTGGCGCAGTTCACCGCAGGTGTGGGTTCGAAGCATGCTGAGAGTGTAAGAAATGTGCAGTATGAGCGCCAGTATTCTTCCTGTTGTTTGCAGGCTGCATTGTTCAATTGCCAAATTGCTCTGGCAAAAAACAATAGAGCCATATGGCAATACAACAATTATTTAAAAAGTTTCCCCAACTCTTCCTTAAATTCCTCCACATCTTTGAATTCTCTGTGCACTGATGCGAAACGGATGTACGCGACCTGATCGATGCTCTTGAGTGCCCGCATGACATCCATTCCAATGGTTGCGCTCACTACTTCCTTCTTATTCGCCGCCCACTTCTCTTCCAGCTTACTCAACATTTTATCTATCTGTTCCTGGGAGATGGGGCGTTTGGTGCAGGCGATCCAGATGCCGCGCTCCAGCTTGGAGCGGCTGTAGGGTTCCCGCGTTCCATCGCGCTTTACCACGATGAGAGCGCTCAGTTCCTGCCGCTCGAACGTCGTGAATCGATGCGCGCACTTGGGGCACTCCCTCCTGCGCCTGACCGCCCTCCCGTCTTCGGCGAGGCGCGAATCAATGACCGACGTATCCGTGGATTTGCAGCGCGGGCAGTGCATACATGCAAATTCTAGAGTGGTATCGCAGATTTCTAAAAGAAAAGAAGAAACGAATCTGCCGATGGCATGTACAAAATACTAGACATTATAGTGCCAATGTTTTACAATACGGCTATGCCTATAGAAAAGATGCCGGGAGTAGATTGTCCCTCGGAAGAGCGAGGGGATAATGAACCCATGAATCGAAGAGATGCACTCAAGCGTCAGATTGCCACCCTATTTGCTGCTAGTGCCTTGGTTGCTGGATGCAGTACTGCATCCAATTATAAGCCAGAGGCCCCCGTCAAAAGGGAGGGGCCTACAGTAAAACAACCGGGCGAATCTGTGTCCGAAACAGCGCCAATCCCCGCCATTGTTATTCAAGATCGTTGGCCATCTTTTTGGATATATCCAGAAGGCTTTAATCCCGATCGACCTGTAGATCCGGCGGTCGAGAGGGCTTGGGATACACGTGTTGCAAATTTCATGCAGCAGATTACCAAGGATTCACGATTTGTGAGCTTGGCAAAAGAAGGAAAGAACCCAGTGGTGCGCAAAGAAGTTCTTTCAGCAGGGAAGAACAAGGGCAAGGTTAGCGTCTTTGTTACATGGACGGTAATTGAGTAATCTTTTCCGCTCCTGAATGCGTTTTTCTAGGGGTTGGTATCTTTGGATGTCGGTTTTTGTATTATGAGTTCCATGGGGTAGATTTCACCGGAAGAGAGTTGAATTTCTCTTCGATCTAAGTCGATGCTACGCACGTCCATTTCACCAGTCCCGATGCGAACGTCTATTTTTTCGAGTTGTGTAACATCATAGCTGACCAAAGATATTCCTTCCTCGCCAAAATCTTCTGCGACCGTTATTTCTTCTACGGCAAAACTTTGCGTAAATTGCTCATCACCAATACGTATTTTTACCAGCCAGCCTGTACTGGGAGAATACGGTCCGACATTCGTAACACGCCCCAGGGGTTCGATGGCGTATACGGAAAATAAGTTTTCCTCTTGTCGCAAGAGGGTAATTTCCACTGCATATTCCGTATGTGCACTTTGTTCTGCCAAGCTACTTGATTGTGATGAAGAAGATATGCCGAGAATGGATCCGATCCATTCAGGCATTCGCAAGAGCGCAAGGAAGCGCTTGGCCCAATTGTTATTCGCGAGTGCGAGGCCGTCATTTGCACCGGAAACATTGTCAGCAAATAGCTCTAACTTATTACACATACTTACCTTATTTACTAGCCCGTAATCGCCAGTTAGATGGTTTCTCATGATCGAATCAACATGTGGGCGGTAATTATCCATCGTATAGCTGCAACCTGTAAATTCTCCTACTCCATCCTTGCCTTTGCACTCCTCCCACCAGCTGGTTGCCTCTTGTTGAGAGCCTGCGCAATTTGGGCGACCGGGGTGATCGCCCAAGGCTGCTTCGGTATACTCATCGTTTAGGCCGCCGAAATTGTGGCCGAGCTCATGGGCCAAAACCTTTTCATCGGCAGATTTATCCAGAGATATTGAGGCGCCCACATGTTTTCCATCGTAATTGCCGAAATCTCCTACTGCGCGGCAAATCCTATTCAAAGAATAGACATATATGGTATTGGGCAGCGATTGTTCGCAGTACACAGAGCGAGCAAAACTGCTGCACAAGTTCTTTTGCAGATCTTCTGCAGTTCCTGTGAAATCTTTAAGTGAAACAGGTTTGTTGTAGTACCAGAATCGAATCTTATCTGAGGGGCATTCTCTCCCTGGGGAGCTGGAGGAGGAGCTGGAGGAAGAGCTCGAAGAACTGCTGCTGGAGCTGGAGGAGCTACTACTGGAGCTAGGCGGATGGCACTCCTGTCGGCATTGGGTCAGATCATCATGTTCAGATAGCACATCGCTCACGATCATGAGTCCGCCTTCTTCATCCAGCATATCACCTTGATTCGGGCATTCCCCATCTGCACCGCGTGCACGACATCCCCATGTGTATTCATCCGTATCGTTGTTCAAAAGCTTCATACAGCACCATCCATCTGCTGAGGAAGAACGGGAGCTGCTGCTGGAACTTGAGGAGCTGGATGTACTGTCGGGTCCGCATTCATCAGTACATTGTTCTGCAGTATCGTAGGGGAAGCCGTACGCGGTTTTACACTGTGTTTCCGTCCAGTCTTTGCATGACCAATTTGGGGAATTGCCGCTGTAGATTTCTACGCAGCACTGTACGCGCCTCACGCTGCTGCTTGAGCTGCTGCTGGAGGGGGGACTGTGGTCCGAAGGCCAGTGTGAGCTGGAAGAAGACGAGGACGACCTCCACCCACTCGTTCCCCAACTCACTGCTACCTGCGTACTCAGTGTTGCAAGCGGGGCAGGAACGGCGGTCTTCGTTGCAACCGTCTCTGGCTCGCATGTGTCTATTGCCGGACCAACGCCATTGAACGGTTCCATAGCCAGGAAGGCAGAAGCTGCGTCTTTCATTGCCTGCAATTCCCTCGGGAGCTTTGTGTCTTCCAAAATCTCTTGCGGTAACGGATTGCCGTATCCCTCCAGCACGAAAACCACATTTACCACATCGGCGTTCTCCGATGCGTTCATTTCCGGGAACAGCAGTTTGCATTCGCCGGGGTGATCTTCGTTGTCGCGCCCATACAAAACAAATTCCTTTTCATCAATTGAAACAATGCAGCCAGGATCATATTGGTCAATGAGACCATCATTATCGTTGTCTTTTCCATCTGAACATGCTGGTTTTTTGCAGGAAGTCTTACATGTGCCTACCAAGGCATCAATAAATTCTTCGGTGTTCATCTCGCTCGATGGCTTTGTGATGCTTGGGATGTTGCGCCTCTGCGTTTTTTCGTTCACGATATTTTGACCAGGCGCATATAGTCCATCATCACACTCTTCATCGAGAAATTCGTGTACAACAGCATCTCCACATCTCGCCTCACATACCCCTTCTGATTGAATCCACTGCGTGCATTCTTCAGTGGTTGTCAGTACAACACCATCGCAAGTTTCTCCTGTCTTCGGCGAACATGTCGAATTCATTTTCCAGGTGTATTCTTCTTGATTTAACACCATTTTGTCTTCACAGCAGACACCAGAGCCTTCGATACCACAAGGGTTCTCTAATTGGCTTTCTGCTGCCAGACATTGTTGCTGGTCGGCGTACCAGCGGGACATTCCTGCCTTATTCCTTATACATTCTTCCTCCGTTGTGGGTTCAAGATCACAGCTTCCCTGATAGCTATTGGTAGCTACATTATAGTATTTAACGCAACAGTTCCCCAATTTCGGACATTCCGTCGCGCATGTTTCATCCGAATCAAACCACTTAGACCATGCAATGTCCGACTGCTCATCCGCATGCGCACAGGACAGGCGTTTTAAAGTATCATTAAATTCAATCTTAAACGTGGGGTCACACGCAGGTGCGCTCCCCGTTTTCCCAACGCAACATCGTTGTACGGACTTGCAGTCATAGTATGCTTCGCCCATGAGACAACCATCAATGTCCTCATCAAACCAAACAGCCCATGCATCTGGCCCCTTGGTCACACTTGCCAGACACTCTGCCTCTGTCCTTTTTTCGAATGAACATCTGTTCTGTAAAAACGCATTGCCGTCATGTATGCAGCAGTATTTTGTAGGTTGCATGCTGGATTCACTCCATCCCGCGCTTGTTTCACCTCCATCACTCTTTGCGCTTGATTCGCTGCTTATGACCGATTGGGATGAACTTGATCTCGAGGAGCTGCTGCTTGAGCTGCTGGAGGAAGAAGAAGAACTGCTGGAGGATGAGGAACTTGAGCTGCTGCTACTTGAGCTGGAACTTGATGAGCTGCTTGAGGAAGAACTCGAAGAACTGCTGGAACTCGAACTTGAACTGGAAGAAGAGCTGCTGGAGCTGGAAGAGCTCGAACTGCTGGAAGACGAAGCGCTGCTCGCAGCCCCCTCCGTAAACCCGATATCCACCAGACCGTACATTGTTCCCCGCGTTGCATGGCGCGGCATCACCTTTCCGCTCACCCATCTACTCTCTTCAATGCGCACATTTCCCTGCGTGACCGGGGTGGCAAACGGGAGATAGCACCAGCTTTGCCCTGTGGGATTGTAACTCCCGACAACATAGGAAGTGTTTGCCTGCACCGCAACGGGGGCAATTGTTGCGTAGGTCCAACGATCTGCGCCCTGCGCCTGGACATTCGCACTCGCAAGCACCGAGCCGTTCATGTCATACAGGGTAACCGTGCGCGCCCCTGCAGCGCAGCGTATGCCCAACTCTGTTACCCGCCCGTTTACCGTAGGAGTAAACCTGTACCCCATTGTGTAGTTTCCGCGCGAGTACGTTCTTGGGGGCAAGATGGGGTTCTTGCCGAGAAGGCGCGAGTCATTTTCTGTTGGGATAGACGAAGAAGAACTGCTCGCAGCCCCCTCCGTAAACCCGATATCCACCAGACCGTACATTGTTCCCCGCGTTGCATGGCGCGGCATCACCTTTCCGCTCACCCATCTACTCTCTTCAATGCGCACATTTCCCTGCGTGACCGGGGTGGCAAACGGGAGATAGCACCAGCTTTGCCCTGTGGGATTGTAACTCCCGACAACATAGGAAGTGTTTGCCTGCACCGCAACGGGGGCAATTGTTGCGTAGGTCCAACGATCTGCGCCCTGCGCCTGGACATTCGCACTCGCAAGCACCGAGCCGTTCATGTCATACAGGGTAACCGTGCGCGTTCCTGCAGCGCAGCGTATGCCCAACTCTGTTACCCGCCCGTTTACCGTAGGAGTAAACCTGTACCCCATTGTGTAGTTTCCATAGGGGTGTATGCGCGGATTCGCCAGCACTTTGCTATCGGGACCCCCCAGGAGTCTCGTGTTTTGCTGAGAGACCTGTGCCAGGAATCGCGTCGGCTCATTTCCAATTTGCGCGGGGAGCTCCGTGGAAGAACTCGTGTGCAACATACCCACCTCGCTCACAAGGAGCAGCGGCCAAAGAAGCAGCGTTGTTACTATCTGATTCACCTTACAAGAAACTGTACTTCTCCTGTTCTCATTTGTAAATCTGGCATTCTTTGCCTATTCCCGTACTACAGCCTCCGTATCGTCTGTTATATCTACCACTCTCGATGGCGGTTGCTTGGGCAGTGTGCCGCTATCAATGATCATATCCGGAGCGTCAGGCGATCCCTCAAATTGCTCCAGGATCGTTGCCGCATCGTACGGGTTCGGCGCGCCGTGCACGTTCGCCGACGTGGTGCTAAGAGGTTTCCCAAAGGCGCGCACAAGTGCCAGGGCAACCGGGTGGGGTGAAATGCGGACGCCGATTGTTATCCCTTTCGCCTTTTCTCCCTTTTTCTCTTTCCCTACAAGGGGCAAGGTAAAAGGGAAAAGGGAAAAGGGCGCATCTTCTCGTAATGGCAGAATGAGCGTGAGCGGACCCGGCAAATATTCTTTTGCCAGTGCCTCCGCACGGTCGCTCCATTCAGCGTACTGCTTCGCTTCATTCACAGATGCAAACAGCGCGCTCACTGGCTGCGTTTCCCCTCGTTGTTTTATCCGGAAAAGGTGCGCAATTGCCTGCGGGTTCGTCATATCGCATGCAAGTCCGTAACATGTTTCCGTCGCGTGAGCTATACAGCCCCCCTGCGCAAGCGTCTCAAGAGCTTTTGGCAGCCAGTCTTCGTCGCTCTTCATCACGAACATGCTGCCAGTATAGAACTTCTTTTCGTGAGGGGAGCGGGATTTCCGGCGGCGTGCTCAATGCTCATGATTTTCAGGCAGCCTCTTTGCTGTCGTACGCAGCGAGCAGATCGGAGATTTTTTTCTCCAGGATCGTAGACATATTGATGGTGAGAGGCAGAGGCAGGACTTGTTCCCCTATCTTTAATTGAACTTTTTCTCTGCCGGGGAATGCCTCCAGCGTTGCCTTGAGATCCATGAGTAGTTTCTTCGGGGCACGGATTGGCAGGTCGATCGTATGAATCGAAATGTTCACAGGTTCAACGGGCGGCTTCTCTTGTGTAGTACTCCCGCGTTCTCGCGCGGGGCGTTGCTCTTGCATGTGTATTTTCTCAAGAGGTTCCGCAATACCCATTCCCTGCAGAATCCACTGACCCAGAGGTCCCAGAAATTCGTCTTTCTCCGTTTCTTCCTTCCCGAGTTTTACGGTTTCACCCGCCACCACATTGCCTTCTTCATCTAGCAGTTCCACTTCTTCCTCTTCCAATGCGGGGACTGCTTTCTTCGCAACGATGCCCTGAGACGCCTCCTCTTCATCGTACATGCCGTCTGCCTTGGCTTTCTCTATCATCGTGGGGAGAGAGGCTCTCTTCACAGCGTCTGCGCGCACCTGCAATTGTCCTGCACGCAGATCGAGCGCGCCGCCGACAACCAGCACCGTATCCGGTTCCTCCAGAAAGCCGGCTGCTTCTGCAAACGTCTTGGGAAACAGGGTTACTTCTATTCTTCCCGTAGGATCTTCTATAGTCAGTATCGCCATTGTTTCCCCCTTCTTCGTCGTAATTTTCTTCATGGATTCCACGATCCCTGCGATCGTGATTTTTCTCTTCGTGTCTTTCAGCGACAGCTGCGCGATCAGATGCGCCTTTTTTCCTATGTACTTCTTGAGCCCGGCAAGCGGATGGCTGGAGATATAGAGACCCATTGTCTCTTTCTCCCACCGGAGTTTCTGCAGGTGCGTTGCCGGCGGCGTCTGCGGGAATTCGATACTCGCGATATCGGGCGTGCTCTCCATCTGCATGAACAGGTCGGTTTGTGTGCCGCTCACGTCGTGGCTCGATTTACCGTACTCCACGATCCGTTCGTAATGGTCCACAATGGTTTTGCGCTCAATGAGCGAATCAAATGCGCCTGCCTTTCCCAGCGATTCCAGGAGCTTCTTATTCAGAATCTTGTTGGGAATGCGCCGTGCAAAATCTTCGATCGTTGTGAACCTGCCCCCCTCTTCCCTTACCTCAATTATCTCCTGTACCGAGCTGTCTCCTATACCCTTGATGGCAGTGAGCCCAAAGCGGATCTCGCCGCCCTCCTGGCCGGTCTTCTTGTGAGGCAGGGCGGTGAAATGCCGCAGCGATTCGTTGATATCCGGCGGCAGCACTTCGATTCCCATGGCGCGGCACTCCTCTATTTCGATCATGACGCGGTCTGTGCGTTGTGCGTCTGCGCTCAGGAGGGCCGCCATGAATTCCGTCGGATAGTGCGCCTTTAGGTAGGCGGTTTCATACGCAACCCGTGCGTATCCCGCTGCGTGCGATTTGTTGAATCCGTATCCGGCAAATGGCGTGATCACGTCATCAAAAATTCTCTCCGCCAATTTTTTCTCATAGTTGTTCGCACAGGCTCCTGCGATGAATTTGTCGCGTTGAGCATCGAGTTCCTTCTTAATCTTCTTCCCGATGGCTCGGCGGAGAATATCCGCTTCCCCCAGAGAGAATCCTGCGAACACCCGTGCGATTTCCAGAATTTGCTCCTGATAGATTCCTATGCCGTACGTCGGTTCCAGAATCGGTCGCAGGTCTTTGTGGAGAAACTGCGTTTCCTCCTTGCCGTGCTTGCGCTTTATGTAGCTGGGAATCCACTCCATCGGCCCGGGGCGGTAGAGTGAAACCATGGCTGTAATATCACCGAATGTCGTGGGTTTCAGCTGCTTTAGGTACCTGCGCATTCCCGCGGATTCCAGCTGGAACACGCCGGTCGTATCCCCGCGCTGGAGCAGCGCGAATGCTTTGGCGTCATCCAGCGGGATCTGTGCGATTACCAACTGTTCGCCGGTCGTGCGACGTATGATTTCCAGCGTCGTCTGAATGACCGTGAGGTTCATGAGTCCCAAGAAGTCCATCTTGAGCAATCCCAGTGCTTCCAGCGGTTTGGCGGATGATTGCGTAAT
Organism: Candidatus Peribacteraceae bacterium; assembly: GCA_028699155.1. Taxonomy (GTDB): domain Bacteria; phylum Patescibacteriota; class Gracilibacteria; order Peribacterales; family Peribacteraceae; genus STF1-71. Next base: position 22,390 of record JAQVVD010000002.1, read on the forward strand.
GATTGTCTGGTCGTCCTTGGGCGCTCGCTGCAGCGCCGTATACCGTACGGTCGGCTCTTCCGTGATGATCACGCCGCAGGCGTGAACGGAAACGTGACGCGCCTTCCCCTCCAGTTTCAGCGCCGTATCAATAATCTTTTTATACGTGTCGCTACTCGCGTATGCGGTGTGCAGCTCACTTGTCTCCAATGCCTCATGGAGCTTGGTGCCAGGGCGTTCCGGTATGAGCTTGGCGAGCGCATTCATCTCCAGAAACGGCACGCCGTATGCGCGTCCCACATCTTTGACCGCGGCGCGCGCGGCCAGCGTTCCGAACGTGCAGATTTGCACGACATGATCCTCCCCGTATTTTTCCCGTACATAATTCAAGACTTCGTCTCTCCTGTTGTCAGCAAAGTCGATATCAATATCCGGCATACTCACGCGCTCCGGATTGAGGAAGCGTTCGAAGAGGAGCCCGTGCTCAATAGGATCCAGGGTTGTGATATCCAGGCAGTAGGACACGATTGATCCTGCCGCCGATCCGCGCCCCGGACCCACTGTGATGCCGCGCTTCTTCGCCTCCTTCACAAAGTCCGATACGATCAGGAAGTACCCCGGGAATCCAAGCTGCTCAATAATGGAGAGCTCATAATCCAATCGTTCCTCATGCCCCTTTGTCGGGTTCGGATACCGTTGCGCAAAACCCTCCTCACACAACTCTCGCAGGTACTGTGATTCCGTTTTCTTCTCCGGAACAGGGAATCGCGGGATGTGGTATGTGCCAAAGTCCAACGTCACACTACAGCGCTGTGCGACGACAGCCGTGTTTTCAAGAGCCTCCGGCACATGGGCAAATGCCCGCTCAAGCTCCGCAAAGGGGCGCATGGAGAAATCACTGTCGCGCATAGAGAACCTGCTCGGGTCATCTACGCGCGCGTTCTTCTGGATACAGAGCAGCACATCGTGAGCTTCCGCATCCTCCTGTCTGCAGTAGTGTGCGTTGCACGTTGCGACAAGAGGCACGCCAAGCTCTTTCCCCCATCGAATCAGCTGCTGATTCACCTCTGCCTGCCCCGTCACATTCGGCAGGTCCATGAGCTCGAAGTACACATTCTCTGCGCCAAAGAATGATCGGTACTGCTCCGTGAGCATCTTGATGCGCTCACCGTCTTCCGCCAGAGCCGCCTGCGGGATTGCCCCCCCGATCGGTCCGGTCAGGGCAATGAGCCCTTTCCCGTACTTCTGCAGGAGTTCTTGGTCAATGCGCGGCTTGTAGTACATGCCTTCCAGCGCGGCGTGCGTGGCGAGTTCCAGGAGGTTCCTATACCCTTCCTGATTCTCAGCGAGCAGGACCAGCGGGTAACGCTTTGTATCTGTGCCGCTTTCTTTATCGAAGCGCGTGCGTGCTGCGACATATGTTTCCAGTCCCAGTACCGGCTTCATTCCATGCGCTTTCGCTGCCTTATAGAACTCAATGAGCCCGTACGTGTACCCCTTATCTGCGATTCCCACCGTTTTCTGCCCCAATTCTTCCGCCCGCAGAACGACTTCCTCCGGGCTGGGGAGGGCTTCCAACAGCGAGTAGGTGGAATGGCAGTGCAGATGGACGAAATCTTCCGGCTTCATATGCAGGAAGTGTAGTGTAGCAGGACAAAGTTCTCAGTACGAAGACCCAGGAGCGGAGATTCATATTTCCCATAACGTCCGCGTGTATGAGATTTGGGCGAATGCCGAGTCGAGGCATACGCTGTTATGGAATCCGAAATCTGCCGTAGAGTTGCTCGGATTCTCTTCCTTTTTCTTGTCTGATTTTCTGCGATAAGACAGCGGCATCGTACCACGTAAAACTCAGATCTTCATTTGTAGCGTATCTTCCAAGCACTCTCAGGCACTCAGCCCTGTTTTCATCTGTGTAGAGGAACACGTATCTTTCCTTACCCTTTACAAGAGCCAAGACGTTTACGTCCCTACCGGAGGGGTAGTGCAGATTTGACAGGTCATCTAACATCGGACGTAATGTACACTTCGCATAGTAGTCTGCAAGTGCTTTTTCGGGACAGGTTTTCGTAGGTTCCAACGTTTCGCTTTGTACGACCTGCCAGCCGAAACAGAGTGCAAGGCAATACAATTTGTTGCGGTCTACAGCCGCAGCATTTGGGAGAGCCGTTGTGACTTCTATTGAAATCTCAAACGGAGCAATGGTGAACCGAGTAATCCGTGTTGTGGGATGAATTTCAAAATCCCGAATGTAAGATTTTGATATGTGCTGATGCCATTCGAATGAAGCGCAATGAATATTAAACGCGACTATCCTGAGAACATCGGTCAGACTGCTGTTGCAGCTGAAATATCGCACCAGCAATTTATGATAGTGAGCCTCATAGGGCGTTCCTATACAAGAGTCATAAAAAGCCTGAGTAGGTTTTGGCGCTTGTGCATAGAAAGCATCAAACAATTTTTGCTCATCCTCTGGTGGGAATTTATGCAAATTCACTTTTATATACTCTTGGCATTTTGGAATATTTCCCACCGAGTGATTATGCGAAGTAGCTTTACTGTTTTTCAGCAGAATCACTAGTCGGAGTGTAGAATATTCCATTGCACGGAACGCAAACAATATTTGGCATATTGAGAATTCCCCTACTACAATCCTGCCTCCTGCTTGCATCGTACCTCGTGCCATTTGGGGACGCCGGGTTTCGTGTCTTCAAAACTGCCGTCCACATACGGGAAACATTCATCTGTCAGCACAAATTTGAGCACTGCATCCAATTCAGAAGCGAGGGCTGCATGATGCCAAAATCGTATAGCAAAAACCGACTATATTAAGTGTAGTAGAGACTACGCAATTGTCTGAATGATTCTGTAGCGTACTTTTACTTGGAATTTTAAGTATCGCATCGTACTAATTTAAAATGTTTTTCTTGATCTACTACAATACACTCCGAAGGAATAGAATCATTGAACTTATAGAATCCATATTCTGCCTCTGTTGAGTTTTGTCGTTCACCAAAGCAGACGCCAATATCTGCCATACGAGAGTATGTACTCCTGAATACTTCACCTCTGCCCCAAGGAAAATTGGGATTTCTTTTCTTGAGTAGCGCACATTCACTGTAGGTTGCATTGCGTTTGTATGTCATATAATCGAATTTATTTTTAAAGTGTTTCGTAAACACCATTGGCATCACATTGTAGTATCCCCTCAGATCAAAATGACTTAAAACCAGCAGGTGCGTCGCTAAAAGTCCCATGAATAAAAATAGGACCATCTTTACGCGTACCCGAAGAAGAAACTGATAGAAAATAATGGCGCACAAAGGCGAGATTCCTACATAGTAATAATAGTGTATAAACGGATGTTGGACATTGAGCATTGTAATAATTGCTACCTGAAGGAAGACGAGAAGCCATAGTGCAGAAAATACCTTCCGTTTTTCTTTAATGAGTAAATATATGCATATGCATACATACAAAGGTACCCCCAAAATAAAGAACCAGTGGTAGCCAATAAATGTTATCAGCTGCATTGGCTGCGAGAGAAAACTACTGAGTGATGTAATGAAATTTGTATCAAGAGTCATCCAGAAGAGGTCACTGATGTCCTGATAATTTTTAATGTATCCAATACCCAATGTATAATATGTCAAACATACAATCATTGGAATACCTACCCACATATTGCGGAGTGCAAATCTTGTCGAAAAAACTTCTCTCAAATGTTTCTGCCTGAGAACAAGCAGGAAAAATACAATAATGCTGGTGGGTTTTACCAAGAGCGCCGTACTCCCCAGCAGTATGGGGAAAAATATTTTTTCTCTACTCAAAAAGAGTCCAACGGCCAGTGTGCCGAGAATCATTGCAAAATAGTCTGGCATAATTTTCCCAGAAACAGATGCTGCAATTGAAAATATCGGAAGAATCAGCATAGCCGGGCTGATATCTCTATTGGCAACTGTGACGCCTTTCCATGCTTTGTAATTTATCCAGCTCAAACCAAAAAACATTAGGATGATCATAAGGTATGCAATGATCCTTCCGTTCTCTATCCCAAGCATAAAACTCGGCGCCAATATCAAATTGAGCAATGGAAATTCTGTTGGCAGAATTCCGGTATTGTCACCGCTTTGCAATAATGCAGGTAGGTACCATGGGTTATTACTATTTTCTACTGTCCATCTAGACCAATAGCGTATCGCTATTCCTATTGTATGTAACTCCCGTGTGCCAAATGGAAGGTCGGGAGGCAACGGACTTCGAAGTATAAGAACGCCGATCCGCAAGAGCAGCAAGCCTATGGTCGTAGATACAAACAGTCGCGTTATTGTTGTTCTGGTCGTTTTTGGAAACATATTCCTCATAAGGATACCATGCATTTAGTTTATTGATACCGAGATTCGTATGTGCCTTTACTACTTTTTTCCGTTTCCCTTTCCCCTACTACAATCCTGCCTCCTGCTTGCATCGTACCTCGTGCCATTTGGGGACGCCGGGTTTCGTGTCTTCAAAACTGCCGTCCACATACGGGAAACACTCATCTGTCAGCACAAATTTGAGCACTGCATCCAACTGTGTATTGCATGGGCGGAATAGGCAGGTTGTCCGCAGGAAGAACGCCAGTTTTCTTGCAAGATTCCTGCCGCCCATGTCCTTTTTACTCGCCACTTCCGCCAGTACTCTCATCTCCTTGCGGACCATGGCGAGCTCCCGTTGCAATTGCAGATATGGGTCAGATGCCTTCGCGACGATTGCCGCTTCCTTCCTCGCCTGCCGGATATTCCAGTCACGGAAGAAGATCCTCCCGAATTCCCGCATGACGCGTTCCGTGAAGGGCAGCGACTCCTCCCTCTTTTCCGCTTTTGCCTGATCGGCATCGGCCACGAATTCGTCCGGGTATTTAAAGTCATCCGCTTGTGGGCGTACCTCGCCCCAGTACGTACGCATTTCCATGAATTCCCGCGCCAGCGTCGGTTCGTCTTTCACGAAGGAGAACGGTCCCCGTTTTTCCATGCGGGTTCCCCCCATTTTGAAGAGAGCGTTCTTCAGGATTTTGCCCGTTACCTGAGACGCAGTCTCACTTGAGTCAATGCATCCGAATTTCTCTCTGTGCACGCGTGCCTGTCCCCAGTGGCTCATGTCGGGATTCTCATTCCCGGTGAACGCATTCATTTCCATGATGATGTCCTTCAAGTTCGCCACATTCGACAGGAATTCATCCTTGCGTGCCAGTAGCGTTTCCAGCGAGGAGTACTCTTCTCCTACAGAAGCAATACTCCTCAGATTCCCCATTGCTTCCAAATCGCAGCCGTAGCCCAGCGCCGTCGGAGGGAGGTAGTTGCTGTGGAACGGGCAAACAGGATCAGGCTGTTCCTGCCCGCCGGCATTCTGCTGCGGTTCCTCAAAAATCTGTACGATATGCCACCCCTCATCGACGTACATCGGGTCATTCGCGCCCGCGAGCAGATTGCGGTATCGTTCGTTCAAGAAGCGCAACACGCCTTTCAAATACGCGATTTTGCCTATATTCACGCTGGAAGATGACAGCGTTTCACTGCTCAATTTGCAGCGCACCTTCTCCATTTCCGCCTCCAGAATGAGCAGGTCGGCAAACAGGCAGGGGGTACTCTCTCTAAATCCCCGTTCCTCCTGCGACACGCGCAGCTCCGTATCCACCAGCTCGGCGATTGCGCCCGTTACTTCGCTCAGCCACGGGAAGAACAGAGAAGCCACTTCCAGATTGACATCTGAAAAAGCCTCTGCCGCCTGAATGCCCTGCTCCGCCCGTTCGATTGCCTTCTTCGTATAGTGGCTCGAGACCGGAGTAATCCCCAAGACCGTTGCCGATACTCCGGATGGGCAACTGGCTGCCAGCGCCTCTCCCGTGAAGGAGAGGAGGCAAAAGCCGATTGCAAGGAGGAAGGGGGTTCTCATTCGCGGAAAATTTCACAATCCCCGGTAGAGTTGCGGGGGCAGGCGACGGTCGGAAAAGCAGTTTCACCCATTTGTCTTCCGAACGTGCCTGCCGCCCGGAGAAGTTCGCTGAATTCTTTCAGAGCTTTCTCCAAATACTCCCCGTAGAGCGTGGAGCCGATTCTTGTCGCGATATTCCCCACGCTTTCCTGTAAGTTCGCAGTGTCGTCTATTTGCCCTTTGTCCTGCTCGACTAAGCTTAAGGCAGTACTGAAGTACGTCTGCAAAGGCAACGAAAGGCGCTTACCCGGGCTAAAAGCGCACAGAATAGGCGGAGAGAGACGCGGCAGGCCATTCATCTGGCAGAGGAGCGTATCGAGCTGTTGCAGGAGCTCCTGTCCTCTGTAGGGCGGCAGGAAGGTACGTGTGAGCGGGGGGACGGTGACGAATGTCGCGAGCTGCGGATCCTCGTTCATGCAGGAATCCCAGGGGAAGGCTTCGTCCTGCGTGACGTAGGGAACGCGCCCCGGGATCAGCCTGTGTTCTTCCAGCGATTCTTCAATGCACTGTCCGATGTAGCAGAGATTATTCCCAATCGTATTCTCGTACTGGGCCTCGCACCCGGGGCGGCAACTTGCCCTCAGAGATTCTTTTATGGAGAGTGCGCGTCCGTCTAGGTTGGTGATCGCATCCTGACAGCTCGGCGCATTCTCGTCTTTCAGCGCCTCAGCGAGTTCTTCCATTCTCTTTTGGTATGCCGCTTCATCCGCCGGCGGACCGGTGCAGGCGTATTCCCAATTGCTGCAACTGTCATTTGCGAGCATGGCAGCGCACTCTTCTATAGAAATGTTGGTTGTATCCAGCAGGCCATCTTCTGCTGTTGCCTTGCAGGCGATGAGATAGGGGAGGTACTCCTTCTCGCAACAGGTTTCCCTGTTAGTCTGGGGATTGATTTCTGTCTCCGGCGGCAGGTTGCACAACTGCTGCGCATGTATCAGCTCATGGATGATAATGTAACGGGGATCCATGATGCTGTGTTGCGTAATGGCAATGGGGATAATGCCATCAACCGTTTTTTTGTACGTCGCGCCGCCGCTTATGTCTCTACAGAAGAGATCCACGACGCAGTTCGCGCATGGTCCCGGGGAGAGCGCATTCCCGTCTTCCGCTGGGGTGTCCTTCCTTAGCTCTTCCAGATCTACAGGCGTGCGCCAGCCGCCGCGTTGGCAGATATCCGGACCAGACGCTGTTTCCAGAATCGGTGAGGCGTACGGTTTGCAGGCGGCAAGGGTTATTGCGTTCTCGTCCCCATCAAATTCCTCTCCCTGGATCGGACAATGTTCCACAAACTGTTTTCTGCACAGGTATCCTCTCTGGGCGAACGGGTGCGAACATATGCCATGTTTGGGAGCAGGTATGGCGGGCGGTTCCGGATATATTCCGCTCAGGACAGGAGTTCCTTCAGCGTGCAGCATGGGGAGAACGGGTTCCAGGGGCATACGCCAGAGGATGCCGACGTCATCTCTCTTCACCCAGAGCACCGCATCGCTCATTCCGGGGACTCCCAGCCCCTTGACCGGGAAGACTGCTGTATCTTTCGGTCCCAAATCCACGAAATCCTCCCGCGGCAGTTTCTGCCAAATGTTGTGCATTTCTCTTTCTAAGTCGCACCATCGTTTCCCGAGCATTTGGAGGTCTGTGCCTGCATATGGATTCGCCGCATTGTTTGAGCAGCTGTAGGCGAATGATTCGGGGTCATCTTCTTCTCCCGCCAGTTGCGCCGCGCTCTTCCCTTCCATCTGAACTTCCTGGTAGCCGTTGCGGTAGCGGAAGAACGCCGCCACAAGCTCGCCATAGTCCTCCTTCTGCGTCTCTCCCGCGTTCTCTATCATCACCATTCCGCCCAGTATTCTCTCTATTGATTGGACGTGCGGCTTGATCGTGTCCGGCAGCTCCAGCTGTTTCATGCGCACCTGGTCCACAGGATTCGTCATGCGGTCCGTGCCTGATTGCCACAGAAGCGTTGCCTTGGGCAATTTGGTTGCAATCGCGTTCTCCCTCCCCGTATGGCCATCCATCTCCGGCTCGTAGCTGGATGCAATGAGTTGCAGCTCCCTCCCCAGCGCCCGGATCCACGCTTCCTTCCTCGCCAGTTCACTCAACTGTTCGGCGAACCCTTGGCATTCGCTTATCCACACATCCCCAACTGTCTGCGCGATATCCTCGCAGACAGTCGCGTATTTCTTCTGCAGGCTGAGATCCACATGTTTCTCCTCAACAGGGAACTTCTCATCCCCGAGCACGAGTGGCGCAAATTTCTGTATGGGCAACTCAGATACAAAATCCTGCTGGTCATACTCTGTCATCATGCGCATCTCGTCATAGAGGGTTCCCATTCCCAGCGCGTAGGCGCCCGCCGGCAGGAGAAGCAGTGATACGCAGCCGATACTCATGAAGGTGAAACGCATGGTCATTTCAGGTCACGCATGGGATCTTTGGCATCCCACGCGCGCGGGAGGCAGGCAGATGCTTCTGCCGCCGCCGCGAGAGCATTGCGGAAATCTTTGGTGGCTCTGTCAAAACACTCCACTTCCATCTCCAGAGACCGCAGCCTGCCGTAACCGTTCAGCAGCAGCAATACCCGGTTGAGCGAGGTGCGGGAGACCGCAATTTCGTGCCGGATCTTGCGTTCCTGTTTCTGGAATTCCCGGAACACGTTTCCCCACCACAGGATGGCGTCTTTCTGCCCATAGATTGCCTGCATTTCTTTCATGACATCCCCGAAGAGGTAGAAGTATCGTCCCACCAGCGCACACTCATACATTCTCAGGTGTTCCAGCAGCACGGTGTTCGTGTCCATGTAGCTGAGTTGCGCCAAATCCTGAGGGTCTTCCCAGGGGGGAAGCTGTCCCGCCAGCGCCAGCATGTTTCTTCCTGCGGGCAACAGGGTTTCCAGCGAGTCGCTCAGGCAGTCGATTTCGGAGCCGTCCATCGATCGGTATTCTTCCACGATCACATTGACTCTCTCGTTGTATTCTCTGCTCCAAATATCAATCACATCTTCCTCTCCCTCCCCCAGTTCCTGCGGAGGAACCCATCGGAAGAGATTCAGGTGCTCGCTCCTTCCGCATGCGCCCAGAATCGGGTAATGGTCCTCAGGATTTCCTGCAGAGAACTGCGCCGTGAGATGAGGGGACTTTCCCTGCAAGAATGTCACTGCCAGCAATGCAAGCAGGATGCCGGTCAGCAGCCCCATCTTTCTCGCCGGTGAATGACAGGGATTACTTGGTATCTTCTATAGGGGAAGCGTCACAGTTGCCCAGGAAGCAGGGGATGCGGTTGTACTGGCCGATGATGTTGGTTGCCTGGCGGATGGTGAACGTGAGCGGCCATTTGAGCTCCTGCAGAGACAGGTCGAAATTCCCTGCGAACTGCAGGATGGTGCGGTATGCCGCATCATACTCCACGGCGAATTTCAGCAGATCTGCCTCGCGGCGCAGCATCTCATTCCCGATGAGAATGCAGTATCGCTGCACTCTTGCCGCCTCCGATTCCTGCCGCTCTTCTATCGCAAAACGGCAGGCAGGAATGAGCATCCGCTCTTCCGGCAGGCAGCCGGGAACGTTCAGTTGCGCCGATGGTTCCGTGGTGGCAATGGAAGCGTTGACAGTATCGCAAACGTACTGCGTTCGGCACTGGAAGGTGCGCATGCTGGAGACCAGGAATGGAATGAGCTCCGATGTGAGCATTCGCTGCGTGTCGAAAATCCCGCGCCTTGCCTCCAGCTCCGAGCTGGTCCCATCGGTTTTTCCCTCATCGAATTCCATGTCTTCATCCTTTTGGAAACTCAGAGCCGTTTTCCAGCCATCCAACGTTTTGAACCACAGAATGCCGCTCTCGTCCGAGAAGGTCGTACCGATAGGCGCCCGTGCCGCGGCATCCGGGTCCATGCCAAACGCCTCTGCCGCTTCCGCATCACTTTTCTTCGTATCCTGGCTTCCCTTTCCAGAAAGAGACGCCCAGTTCTTCTCTCCCCTCACATTCTTTACTTTGATCCAGGGATCCCCATCTTTGTCGAATTTCACCTTACCCAATGTCGCCCCCGTAGCCGATGGTTCCCCAAAGAGCACTGCGCGATAGAAACGTTGTTCTTTTGCGAGTTGGTCATGCACGGCGTTCTTGCAGAGGTCTTCGCTCGCCTGTGCTGCGCAGAGTGCAGGGAGCAATCCCGCTGCCAGCAAACATCCGGTATACAGCAGACGTTTTCTCATCTCTCTTCTTTGGAAGGGGCGAATAGGAGCACGATTTCCACGGGGATATCGAACGAAACAACGACTTCTGCTGGCGGGCTCTGCAAATTGATACTCCTGGTGAGCGACTGCTCTATCATCTCGCTGCGGAGTCTGCCGATGAATTTCTCCTGCTCCTCTTCCGGCGGATAGCCGATTTCCCATCCGGCTTTCGCAAATGTTTGCTGCGGGTTCAGCAGGACGCAAGCCCAGTCTTCCTTCTGGCATTCCAGCGGCTTGCGGAATTCTCCTGCAGAGAGGAAGTCCTCTTTCAGGAGAACGGCGGGGCGCGCGCCAATTCGGGTAAAGCGCTCAATCAGGTCCACTTCCACATGCCTGCATCGACCGGAGTTCGGACTCGCGCAGTCCAGTTCTTTCTGGTCTTTCACCTCGTGGAGCGTCTTCCAGAATACGGCGTACTCCTCGTCCATTTCCTCAATCACCTCGCGGATTTTTACCATTTGTTCCTTCGTCTTCGCAATGTCTATAGGCCAGTCTGGCGCTTGAACCATGGGCGGCAGATTCCTGCCTACCTCCACTTCCGGCACCTTCTCGCCGATGTCATCCGCGATCGAAGGAATGGGCGGGAGCGGCTGGAGTTTTGGGAAGGGCGGGTCGGGATTGTGATCACTGGGTGGTCGCAGGGCATCTGCGTTATAACTGATTTGTATCGGTTCCAGTACAGGAATGGCAATCGCACCGGTGGCGAGATGGAGCCTCGTGAGGTCGAAGACAAGATCCGGCGAGAGCATCCCTTGGAGAGTAGGGAGCCTCTTTGTCTCATCCGGATAACCATTTTCCAGTAGAGCGTCATTCTTCAGGTTTGGCCTGCCCGGCATCCACGGATCAAGCAGCGAGTAGATCGGCGTGGTGAAGCGATCGTTGCGGCACCACTGCAAATTGGTATCGTCATGGAAGTGCCGATAGGCTGCCTGTACTTTCTCCCACTCGGTTTTGAGATCCGCCATCGCCTGGCTGTTGCGCGTTTCCTGCCATGCGAAGAAGGTTTCCATAGTATCGAGCGCCCACCTGCCGACGTGCTCATTCATTTCATTATGGATTTTCAGATATTCCGCAAGGTAGCTGCTCAGTTCGGCTCGCAGTTGGCGATAGTCATCAATGCGATCCGCATACTCAGCCAGCCGATCCAGGAGTTTCTGTAAGTCGCCGCCGGCGTTCTCGCAGCTCTCCTCCTTGTTCTGGAATTTGTACCAGTGGCACCAGCCTTCCCGCAGCGCGCGCAGCTCCGTGGCGGAACCAAGGGGTACAGCGATCGGGATGCGCTCCTGCTCCACTTGCAGCAGGAGTGATTTTTCCAGGAATTCCGCTATCTCTCCCAGCAGGTCTTCGCGCAGTTCCAGCTGGATCTCTATCGGCTGCAAGAGCGTATTCTCCTTCCATTCGGCCAGTTCCTCCTCGGCAGGTTTCGTGATGAAGATCGGCTGGAGTGGGTCTAGGTCTATGGACCACGCTGGAGGCACCATGATTCGCAGCACCGGCGGGGTGAAGATTTTATTGCCTTCAGTCTGTTGTTCCTGCCACCACTCGACCAGTGTTCGTTTCAGGTTGGATTTTTCCGATTCTATCGGGTCGGTTGCAACCGTCTCATCGAATGCGCGGATGAGCGAGCCGCTTGAGACTGGTTTCTCCTCCGTCATTTGCACGGTGGCTCTCTGGTACTTGGACGGCATTTCCAGGAGATGCACATCATCCGGCCCTCCATCATCCTCCAGATCATTGCGCCAGATTGTCATCTCTCCCTCCTGCGGCTCCTTCCCAAATGCGGGATCGGGGAAATCCATATCTTCCGCTGTTTCCCCTTTGCCTATCTGCGACGTGCGCATCCGTTCAATGGAAATATCCCTGTTACGGGAGATATCAATGACGCAATGTTTATCCTTTCGCATCACGATGCGCAGGCGCGGGTCGAACTCTGAATACCGTCCGTAGCAGCGGACAGCAATGCCGCCCTCCGCGTTGTTGTCTTTCGGTACTTCCGGTTTCACAGCATCCCGCGTGTAGGAGGCGGCTACATAGTTTCGATAGAAAGAAATGTACTGGCGCGATTGAATGTACTTTCTCTTCTTTCCATTCGGAAGTTCCGGTCCCTCCGTCACATCGGAAACAGGAATCTGCGCCCACGAAGGCGCTCTGCCGACACGGCAACCTGTTTCGTTAAAATTCCCCTTTGGCATGCGACCGAGCGTATTTCCGTGGGAATCTTGTGCGATAGCGCCCGGCGGGTCCACTGCCGCCCCATCTCCCTCGCATCGCAGACAGTTGCGGTTTGCATCCGGATGGCTCAGGCAGGCAGATCCTCCTTCGTTGCACGCTTCGTAATTCAATTGGGTGACAAGGACATTCGTGCAGCAGTAGAACCAACCGACGAACGTCACGCCGCCATTGCAGTCCTGGGAGTTGGCTTCTGGCGGGCGGGATGGTTCATCCCGTGGGTTATTCCCCGTGTGTTCCTGGCATTCCTTACGAGGATATGTCACTGATACATTCCCCTCGTAATCAATCTTCACACATTGCCATTTGGGATACTGCCATCGATTTATCCTTGCACAGAGCTGCTGGCACTCGTTTGGATTTGCACACGGTGTTTTGCTGCTGGTATCCACGTAGTACGGCGGATTCCCCGGCCGGCAGGCAGTCGTCCATCCCAGGACGTTGTACCTGTCCGGGAACTGGTAGCCGTCATTCAGTAATTGCCCCGTCTCCTCCCGCTCCGCCATTCCAAGCGTGATAAGCGCAAACGGATCCCCCTCCCTTCCGGGAAGACCCGAAACATCCGCGATGGTTTCTTCCGCGGATTTTTCCACATTCCATCCGCCGCACTGCGCCTGGTTTATATAGCTCTGCAATGCACTTACTGATTGTTCGACATTCTGGAATGTGTTCGGTGGATACGTCTTGTCCTTCAAGTCAAAGGTCGCGGCTTGTGCCGTATTTGCCAGGGGTACTCCTGCCAGAGTCCCGCCCAACACAAGGATGAGTGTTCTCTGGAGGATGGCGGCTCTGATTCCACGGCAGTGTGCCATGGTTGCTATAGTACTAAAAAAATGGCTAGTTTAAGCTATAACGCCTCTTGACGGATAGTCGCTTGCGATTGCAATCTTCATTTGTCCGGCAATATCTTCTTCTGGGGTGCAACTCATTTCGTTTTGTCATAACGAGGCATGCGGTGTACATTCGTTCACATCTGCGGTAGGACATTTGTTCGAGGCATCCTTTACTTCCATCCCCCATTCGTCGCATGTATTCCTATAACCGCGTTCACATCATCGGCTATCAGACGCAACCCGTTGAGCTTCGCCAGACGCCCAGCGGAACCAGTGTTACTGATCTGAACATTGTTGTTCCCTATGCGTTCACGTCGGAATCAGGCGAGCAAATTACAGGCAAAGCGTTCCATACCGTGACCGTATGGGGATCTATGGCAGACATCGCCGGGCAGTATATCAAGCCGGGTGCGCAGGTATTCATCGGCGGGCGTTTGCAGACGGACAGCTGGGAAGATGAGCAGTCCGGCGAGAAGCGATCCAAAACGAAAATCGTTGCCATGGATATGATTTTGCTCGATCCAAAAGATGGACAGTTGCCCGCTGAGGAGGGTGCATCCATCATACATGGCATTAACCGCGCTGAAATCGTCGGGAATATCACGCGCGACCCGGAAGTCCGCACGACGACAAGCGGGCAACAGGTCGTGTCGCTCGGCGTTGCTACCAATGATCGTTGGCGCGATAAAGCCAGCGGAGAGGATCGTGAGCGTGCCGAATTCCACAATGTCGTCGTGTGGGGCGCTCTGGCGCAGCAGGTCAGCCAGCATATGAAGAAGGGCTCTAGAATTTACGCTACGGGTCGCGTGCAAACCCGGAGCTGGGAAACGCAGAGCGGAAGCAAGCGGTACACGACAGAGATTATTGCCGAAGATCTGGCTCTGTTGGGCGTGGCGCATTCCGGAGTCGTGGATGCCATCCAATCCTCCGGAGCGCCTGTTCGTGCGGCATCCAAAACAAGTGGCGCGGCTCCCCAACACGCCTCGGGCGCAGAGCCCGTCCCTGTTGGCTCTGTTCCGGAAGTGAAGTATGAGTCAGAGGTGAAAGTGGAGGATCTGCCGTTCTAATCCTTCATCTTTCTTCTTTCTCATTGGGCGCATTCCGCGTTTCCTGTCGTGGAACCATCCTGCGAATACAGCCGCATTTCCACATCCAACGGTTCCACGACAGCAGTGCGAATTTCCCGGATGGCACGTTCCACATCACAGAATGTCGCTTCTCCCGTATTCAGGAGAAAATTCGCGTGCTTCTCGCTGACTTGTATCCCTCCAAATTTTTCTCCTTTCAGATTTGCACGATCAATCAGTTGCCATGCCGGCGTTTTTCCTACGGCCTTGAAGCATGAGCCGGCAGTTTTTCTATGAGGTTGCGTCTCCATGCGCTTTCGCAAGAGACGCTCTATATCTGCCTGCACTTCCTTTGCCGGGCGCCGTGGAACGCGCAATGTGGCGCGCCAGATAATTGGTGCCCCTTTCATCTCTTTGAATACGCTTCCGCGGTACGAAAACTCGCAATCTTCCCGTGAAAACGTTTTCCATTTCCCCTCTACAAATACCGTTACGGATTGCACGAATGTATCCATCCACACGCCATTGGGACCCTGACCGGCATTCCCAAAAACAGCTCCTCCCACCATGCCGGGGATTCCTGTGAGTGCGGACAAATCCAATCCGTTCTCTGCGAGCTCATTCAGCAACATCGCAAGGTTCTTCCCGGCTTCCACGATTACCGTATCACCTTCAATCTTCACATCACCTGCACCGATGCGTGCAACCAATGCATTGACCGTTCCATCCGCGAAGACCGTATTTGATCCTCCGCCCAGCACAATGAGCGGTACATGTAATTCTTGGGCTTTCCTCCACGCTTCTTCTACATCATTTTCAGATGCGATTTCGGCATAGTAACGCGCATTCCCTCCGATTCGCATAGTGGTTTTACTGCCGAGAGGAACATTCTCTTGTATCTCCACGCAACCAGTTTAGCAGAGGAGCTACTTCTTCGAGAGCAAGCCCGAGAGCTTTTCCATCGTTTCCAGCAGCTTTTCACTCTTGTTTTTCCGCTTCATCTTCATGAGGGCGGCGGCGAGAATGGCAAGCCCCAGCAAGCCGCCAGCAATGATCAGCAGCTCACGCGTGCTGAGCGTGATCTCTAACCCAACCAGCAATACAAGCTGCAGAGCCGCGAGGACGAATATCCCGGCGAGCACACCCGTCCCCATCGTAGTGAGGACGAGTTGCGACTTATTTTCCTGTGTATCCTGCGGTGCGCTGGCGAGGCCCGTTAGCAGTTCGCTGCTCACAATGACCGCATCGTTCCCCCATTCTTTGAAGAGCGTCGTCACCTTGCGTTGCAGGACGAGCATGACGAATGTTTTAAATGAAACAGACGTCTTGCCTGCGATCACCGCCTTGCTGTCGCCTGCTTTGATTTCCACCTCGATATCTTCATGGTTTGTCATGGGGGCAATTCTACGTGATGTATACCATCCCTACAATGTCAGATCGCCTTTCTGGCTGCCTCCAGCCTTTTCAGTGTTGTTTCCCTCCCCAGCGCTGCTGCCACTTCAAATGCCCCAGGACTAAAGGGAAGGCCCGTTAATATTGCACGTAGAGGCCACAGATACTGACCCCTTTTTAGCTTTAAATGATTTAATGTTTTGTCGTAGAATCCCAAAATTAGTTTAATCTTGTTCACATTCCATTCATCATTTGGTATTGATGCGAGACGGTTAATTTGATCATCAATAATTTCAGGTAGTAGTTCTTTCGCAACTTTTTGCTTCTTGTTCGCAACAAGATCCAAATCAAATTTCGGTTCTTTGTAGAAGTAACTCAACATTTCCGGAGCTTCTTTACAGAATGTAATACGCTCCTGGATGAGTGCGGCTTTTTGATCGAATTTTTTATCTTCGTTTGCCTCCGGGTACTTTCGTGCGACGAATGGCAGGATTTTCGCCGCGAACTCCGCCGGCGGAAATCGCCGTATCCATTGCCCCTGTAGCCAGTCCAATTTTTCCGTATCGAAGATCGCACCGCCTTTCTGCACGCGATCCAGTGAGAATCCATCAATGAGATCTTGCAGAGAGAAGAGTTCTTGAGTGGTGCCCGGATTCCAGCCCAAGAGCGCAAGAAAATTCAGGAGTGCTTCCGGCAAGTAGCCCTTCTTGATGTAATCCTCCGCAGCCACGTCACCCTGGCGCTTGCTCAGCTTGGATTTATCTTTGTTCAGCAAAAGCGGTACGTGCGCGTAGCGCGGCTCCTTCCAGCCAAAATACTGGAAGAGTAGCAGATGCTTCGGCAGGGAGCTCAACCACTCTTCTCCACGGATCACAATCTGTATGTCCATCAGGTGATCATCCACCACATGTGCAAGATGGTAGGTGGGGAAGCCGTCACTCTTGAGCAGTACCTGGTCATCCACGGTTTTCCCCTGGAATTCCAGTTTTCCGCGGATGTCGTCTTCGAACGTAATCAGTTGATTCGGTTCCACCTTCATGCGGATTACATAGGGTTCTCCTTTTTCGAGGCGTATGGTCACTTCCTCTTTCTTTAGCGTAAGTGAATTCTTCATGCGCATGCGCACAGATGCATCGTACCTCGGCGCGGCGATGCCATCCCGCGTCATTTCATCTCTCATTTGGTCGAGCTCCTCCTTCGTATCGAAGGCATAGTATGCTGCGCCAATGTCTACGAGTTCTTCCGCATATTTTCTGTAGAGCGGAAGACGTTCCGATTGGATGTACGGTCCTCTGTCTCCCACCTGCGCCATTACTCCATCACGCACTATGGCTCCTTCATCAGGGTGCAGCCCTGCCCAGTGGAGCGTGTGGAGAATATTTTCGATTGCTCCGGGAATGCTGCGTTCCTGATCGGTGTCTTCTATCCGCAGGATGAATGCATCCTTACTCTGCTTTGCCAGAAGGTACGCATACAGGGCGGTCCGCAAGCCGCCGACATGCAGGAATCCCGTTGGTGAAGGGGCAAACCTTGTTCGCACGGTTGCATGGTAGTGGAGTTATGACTTTTCTGCACGGCAGTTTGGCCGTTGCAGCCTACAGATCCACATTGAATATGATCGGTTCAAGAGGTTTGTCCTGCTCATCCGTTGCTATTCTCGCAATAGCATCCACTGTCTCCATTCCATGCGTCACTCTGCCGAAGATGGTGTGTTTCTCCTGTAGCCATGGAGTTCCACCCTTTCTCTGGACGATGAAAAATTGGCTCAAATTCGAATTGCGCCCCTTATTCGCCATGGCTATGACTCCTCTGGTCATCCGCAAGTCATTCTGTTCATCCTCAAACGGCTGTCCAAAAATACTGGCTCCTCCAGTGCCGTCGCCACTGGGGTCTCCTCCCTGAATAACAAAGCCGTCAATTGCGCGATGGAATGTGAGCCCGTCATAGAATCCGCTCTTTGCCAGTTCCACGAAGTTCGTGACAGCTTTCGGTGCCTTATCTGCATACAGCTCGATTTGTATTTCGCCGAGCGTGGTCTGTATTGTTGCGGCGTATGTGCCGCTGAGAAGGGAAGTGGGATATGCGCTGGCGGCATTGTGCATTCCCGAATCAGAAGCACACCCTGCGAGCACCATTGAGAGACCAATTAGAAGGGATCTCCTCATACGTGCTACAGCGTAGATCCCTTCTGTTTTTTCGACAACGTTTCTTCTAGAACCCGGCAGATCCTCTCCGCTGCGTCTGGCTGGTGCAGTCGTCGTATTCTTTCAGAAAGACCCAACCTTTCCCCCTCGTCCTGTGCGACTCTTTCTAAGAGCGGGAGAAGGTTTTCCTGCAGAGCCGATTGTTGTAGGAGAATGCATCCTCCTTTGTTCGCCGCATATTCCGCATTCTTCTGCTGGTGGTCGTGTCCCACTCCCCGCAATGGAACCAAAATACCGGGGATGCCATTGGCCGCGAGCTCCCCGATGCTGCTGGCTCCCGCTCGGCTTAGAGCCACGTCTGCAATTGCGTACAAGTGTTTCAGTTCTTCTCTCACAAATGGGCGCGACCAGTATCCTGCCTGAGTATTTGCGCCCTCTTTTCCCCTTCCTGTGATGTGGATTACGTCAACTGACTTTTGCATCTCACAAAGAAGCTGCAGAACGGCCCGATTCAAGGATTCAGCTCCCTGGCTTCCCCCCATAACAAGCAGGATGGGGCGCGTGCCGGAAAAGCCGGTGATCCGCAATCCTTCTTCACGACTCCCCGATGTAGCATCAGCGCGCACAGGATTGCCGGTGTAGACGTGTTTCCCCCCGTCTCTCTCCGGCTGGAATCCCATGCATACGGCAGTTGCCCAACGGGCGGTGAACCGATTAGCATTTCCGCTCACCACATCGGATTCGTGCAGGATAATCGGAATCTGTCTCCAGTGCGCTGCGAGACAAACGGGTACACTCACATACCCGCCCTTACTCAAGAGAATGTCCGGCTTCTCCTGTTCTATGAGTTGAGCCGCATCGCGATATGCCAGGAAGAATTTCCACAGAAAATTCCAGGACAGTTTCGGCGCACGTACGGCAGTCCAGTCCAGATGCTCTTTCCTTAAAAATTCGCTGTCATCCTCTCGTTCCGAGCAGACGAAATGCGCCTGCGCTCTGGGGTGAGCGCCCAGGAATTCCTGCCACACAGCCACTGCCGGCGCGATATGCCCTATGGAACCGCCGCCGACAAAGAGGATTCTGCACACTGTTTACAGAGTATATCAGGCTCTTTCCTGAGAATCCCCTCATTCCTGACGCTTACAGCTGCAGCGTTCTTCTGCTCTTTCGCCTCTCCCGCACAGCTTCCTCGGTTGAGTACATTGAAATATTCAGGAGCACTCCCACTCCCATGAGCAGCGCGAGGAGGGAAGAGCCGCCATAGCTGATGAATGGAAGTGTAATACCCGTGAGAGGGAAGAGCGAAACATTCACTGCGATATTGAGGATGGTTTGGACAGCTACCCACGTAGTGATGCCGGTTGCAACCAGGAAGCCGAATCGGTCCGGCGCCGTGCGTGCGATGTGGTACCCTCTCCACACGAAGATGCTGTACATACCCAGGATGATCAGGAGCCGTACAAAGCCCAGTTCTTCCGCCATTGCCGCGAAGATTGTGTCTGCCTGTACCTCCGGGAGATAGCCGAATTTCTGTACGGATTTCCCGTATCCCACCCCAAAGAATCCGCCGCTGCCAATAGCGATGAGCGCCTGTTTGATCTGGAAGCCGATTGATTCCGCAATAGATGGATCGTTCGGAGAGACGAATGCGCGGAACCGATTACGGATATAGCTCTTATTCAGGATAATTGGCAGACCAAGTATCCCCGCGATGGCTCCGCCCAGCAGCATATGGAGCACGTTTCCTCCTGCAATGAAGAACATCGTAATTGCTATTCCCGAGAGGACCAGAAACGAACCGAGATCCGGCTGAAGCGCCACAAGAATCGTGCTGATAATCAGCAGCGTAGCGAATGGGAGAAATCCTTCCTTCATCGTGCCTACCAATTGCTCTCTTTTCTGGAGCCAGACTGCGAGGTAGAAGACGAGCGTGAGTTTCAGGAATTCCGATGGCTGTATGGAAGGCAGAAAGCCGATTCGCAGCCAGCTGTGTGCGGTTCCGTAATCTGCTCCGATGCCCGGGATAAATACTGCCATCAGGAGCAGGAGCGTTATTCCAAACAGGGGGAGCGCCAGTTTTTTCCAGGTGTGGTATGGGATAACCATAATGACGCACATTGCCGCCAGTCCGGTAAATGTATGCACCGAACTGCGAATCAAATAGAACGAATTGCCCGGGATATCGCGCACGCCCTGATCCACCAGTCGTTGTGTGATTTGGTAACTCTCAAACACGCTGACGCTGGCGATCATCGCAAGCCCGAAGAATGCGAGAACGACGGTAATGCCGCAGAGGAGAAGGTCGAGTCGCTTGAACAAGGGGCGGGAGACGGGAAAGAGAGATCAGGGATCGGGGTTAAGCGGGAATGCGCAGCTCTTTTTCTGCCTGGCGGATGCCTCTGAGAAACGCCTTTCGATGCTTCCCCGCAGTCGTTGGCAGCAACGAGGCAATCTCGTAGGCAATGCGCTTCCAGCCGTGCGGCATTCTATCGAATTCCGGCAACATCTTTGCCATGTGCACTACAGATACTCCCAGAATTTCCATGCGCCTCATAGAATCATCCATCGTGATTCTATGGTCATGCAGCGCCTTTGCTCTTGGATGGTAGTACAGCCGTATTCCTGTCGTACGGAGCCGCATGCCCCACTCCACATCTTCCCATCCATACAGAGAAACGTCCTCACGGAAGAAGTGTTTCTTCGCGAGTGCTGTTGGAAGGCTTATGTGGCTTGTATATGTGAATTGGTGCTGTTTTTCTTCCGGGATAAACCTCTGTGAAAACTGTGCGATGGCAGGATATGCAAATTGCCATCCGCTCCGTTCGAGCCATTCCATGACAGGCGTAATCTGCACATTTGGGTTCCAGGACGTATGTCCCAGTACCGCCGTTTTTGCGACGGTTTCGTGAGCGCGCAAATGCTCCTCGCATGCGCGCGCATCCAGGAAAATGTCATCACCGATGAAGAGGCAGTACGGGGCGCGGGCAGCTCGTATCCCGCGATTGCGCGCAACGCCCTGCTGTCGTTTCTCAATTTCAAAAAATTGCAGCGGCACGCTCCACTTCCTTTTGGTTGCAGCTGCAACGGTTTCTTCGTCATGGCCGTCACTCACCACAATAACCTCCAGTTGTTTTGCGATCGTTTGCGATTCCAGAAAACGCAGGCACTCTACGAGCGTTTTCGGGCGCTTGTGCGTTGGGATGATGACCGAGAGGAGCGGCACGGAATCAGTATTGCGCATTCATCGATAAGTAGTAAGAAAAATCCCTTACTACATGGCTCATACTCATCAATACTATTCGCGTGCAATGCCTCTTCATCGACATCGCCAGCCATAGCGGATTGATTGCCTGCGCGGATGCGCAATCAGTCGTTTCCAGTCAATCTTGTGATCATAAGATTCGTGATGGGGAACTGCTCACGACAATTCAGAACGTGCTCACGGGGGCCAGCTGGCAGCATGAAGATCTCACTTCTCTCGCCTGCGTGATTGGCCCCGGCGGTTTCACAAGTTTACGCATGGCCGTAGCATGTACGAACGTTCTTGCAGACCAGCTCCATCTGCCGTCTGCCGGTATTCATCTCAGTGATCTTCTGTGTGCACGCGTGAAGGAAGAGCATTTTCTCTGGCTCCATTCTACCAAGCGAGCCGAGCTCTTCGTGCGCGGTTTCGGAGACTATGCTTCGCGCTGGCCTGATCCGACGCATATGATGCTTGGAGATGTTGCCCGAAATGTTCCGCAGGGGGCGCCCTGGGTTGGCGAATTATTGCCGCAGCATGCAGATGTTCTGCGCGAGTGCGCGCTGAAGGTGCTGGTTCCCGAAGACCCCGTGCAGGTTCTCCCCGCCTTCCTGTCTGGCATATCTTACGGAACGAATCTCCTTCTCCCCTGGTATGGTCGCACACCGTAGATTCGCTCCCCTCGCATGCTCTGCGTGCGCGCTCTTCCTCATAGGATGTGCGGGTACCGGCGAGAATGCAGCACTGTTCCACCGCTTTCAGGAATCTGCTTATCTGCAGGACCTCTGGGCGGAAACCTGTTCCTTCCCTCTTACAGAAGAAAGTCTTGTCTTACTGGCTTCCATCAACTTCTCTGGGAATGCACCCCGCCTCGTTTGCGACTGGTCACTTGCACCCGTAGGCGCCAGCGACAGCGGCATCACTCTCGCGGAGGGTGTGACGGATTTGGATGCCCGGTGGGTCGGGTGCGGCCGCGATGCTGCGTTCCCGAACCTCGTGTGGGACGCTGTCCGGAATCCGGGTTCGAATGTGGTGCATCTCGGGGAAGGGCTTTCTTCCGGTAGCCAGAGCGCAGTTGTGCTCATTGCCAAGTGCCACTATTGGGATGACTACTACTGTACAATCAAGAGAGCAAATCCCAATTGCAGCTTTCCGCATGCAGCCCAGATTTTGAGTATGGCATACGCTGTGCTGGATGCCGAGACGGGAGAAATTCTCTGGTAAATTTCTGAGAAAATTACAGCCAGAATCGTTGGAGGACACCCTCTTCTGCTATGCTCTCTGCAATGTCTTTTATTGATTCTCTCAATCGTTTACTCGGGGATCCGAATGAGAAAGAGCTCAAAAAGCTCTGGCCGCTCGTGCATCAGGTGCGGGCATACAGCCAGACAGCCGATGTCCAGAATCTCACGCTTGAGGATCTCCCAAAGAGAACAGAAACATTCAGGCAGCGCATTGCAGATGGCGCGACAGTCGACGATCTGCTTGTTGAGGCATTTGCAACCGTGTTGCAGGCCTGCAAGCTCATTCGCGGCAGGAAGATGGCGTTGGGTAAACAGGAATTCGTGTGGGATATGGAGCCATACGATGTGCAGGTGCTCGGCGGAATCGTTCTGCATCGTGGGGATATAGCTGAAATGAAGACCGGCGAGGGAAAGACGCTCGTTTGCACCATGCCCGTGTATCTCAATGCTCTCTCTGGAAAAGGAGTGCATGTGGTGACTGTCAATGATTACCTCGCGCGGCGCGATGCAACCTGGATGGGCATGCTCTACGAAGCGCTCGGCATTTCCGCAGGGACGATCCTTCACGAGAAGAACCACCGCGAACGGCAGGAAGCGTATGCCTGTGACGTAACATACGGCACGAACAACGAATTCGGGTTCGATTATCTGCGCGATAACATGGCGACCTCTCTGGATCGGCAGGTGCAGCGGAGTCTTCACTATGCCATTGTTGATGAGGTGGATAGTATTCTGATTGATGAGGCGCGTACTCCGCTCATCATCAGCCAGCCCGCCGAGGAGTCCACGCAGAAATACATGCAGTACACGCATTTGGTGAAGCAGTTGCAGGAGAATGTGCACTTTAACCGCGACGAGAAGCAACGCGTTGCCACGCTGACGGAAGAAGGCATTAAAAAAATGGAGGAACTGCTCGGAATCGAGAATATCTACACGGACAAAGGATTCGAAGAAGTGCATCACATTGAGCAGGCGCTTCGGGCACACGCAATTTACCAGCACGATGTTGACTATGTCGTGAAGGACGGGGAAATCATCATCGTCGACGAGTTCACGGGGCGTCTTATGCCCGGCCGGCGCTATGGGCACGGTCTCCATCAGGCCATTGAGGCGAAGGAGGGCGTGGAGGTGCAGCGGGAGAGCAAAACGCTCGCGACCATCACATTCCAGAATTACTTCCGCCTGTACGGCAAGCTTGCAGGCATGACTGGGACGGCGAAGACGGAGGAAGAAGAATTCGAATCGATCTATCACATGAGGACCATCATGATTCCGACCAACAGGCCGGTCGTCCGCGCCGACAGATCCGATGCCATCTATCGGACAATGGAAGCAAAATTCAAGGCAGTCGCTCACATTGCGAAGGAGAAACATGCAAAAGGGCAGCCTGTTCTCATTGGCACCACCTCGATCGAAAAGTCGGAGGCACTTGGTGCGCTCCTTACGAACATGAAGATTCCGCATCAGGTGCTCAATGCGAAATTCCACCAGAAAGAAGCGGAGATTATCGCACAGGCGGGGCAGCGAGGATCTGTCACTATCGCAACGAACATGGCTGGCCGCGGAACAGATATTAAGTTAGGTGAGGATGTCGCCGGGCTTGGCGGCCTTGCCATCCTCGGCACCGAACGGCACGAAGCGCGCCGTATCGACAATCAGTTGCGCGGACGAAGCGGTCGCCAGGGCGATCCGGGCGAGAGCCAGTTCTTCGTTTCCATGGAAGATGAAATTATGCGCCTGTTCGGCGGAGATCGACTGAAGGGGATGATGGAGCGCCTGCGTGTTCCGGATGATCAGCCGCTCGAGAACAACATCGTCTCGCGCAGCATTGAGAGCGCACAGAAGCGCGTCGAGGGTCGAAATTTTGACATTCGCCGCCATGTTGTCCAGTACGACGACATCATGAATACCCATAGGGGGATCATCTACAAGCGACGCCAGAATATTCTGGTGCGCCTTGCAGCTACCGGGAGTGATGCGGCAGAGACAGAACAGCCGCTCCATGAGGATGTGTTGGCTGCCATGCGCAAGGAAATCGAATCGCTCGTTGCGCTCCATGCCTCTTCCCATGATTCTGAACAGTGGAATGCGCGGGAAATCGTCGAAACCGTCTGTGCGTTGCACCCGGCCTTCGGAAGAGATGTCACCGTAGAGAAAATATCCTCCTTCCAGGATGCTGCAGAGCTTCAGGCATTCCTCATTGACTTGGTTATTTCCTTCTACGATGTGAAATGTTCCCAGGAAGAGCAGCAGGTCGTTGCGCAGGCGGAGCGCGCCGTCACGCTGCGGGCAATCGATACGCACTGGATGAATCACATTGATGACATGGCTCATCTGCGCGAACAGGTCGCGTTTTCCGGATACGCGCAGAGGGATCCGCTGATCGAGTACAAAGACCAGGGATTCCGGAGATTTCAGCAGCTGCTTGTGGCCATTGATTCTACGATTGTCCGCGCTCTCCTCCAGGCAGATTTCCGACAATTTGCTCCGCAGATTCTCTTGAGGCAGACAGATGAGGATCTGGAGGGTTTGCGAACGAATGAGGACGAGATTGCCGCAGAGTTCAGTGATACAGGCGTGGAACGAGAAGCACAACACATGCAAGACGGCGGGCAGAATCCGATTGTTGTCCGGGCGAACGGACATTCCCGCACATCGAAGGTACAGCCTGCGCATGTGCAGAAGGTCGGACGGAATGATTTTTGTCCCTGCGGGAGCGGGAAGAAATACAAGAAATGCCACGGGAAGTAATCTCTCAGCCGGGAGGGCAAACGGTTTTACCTTTTCGCATTTCGTTCTAAAATTCCTCCCCATGCCCAAGCCGCAGCACATTGTCGGCCACGCATCGATTCTGTCTGAGCTGGTGCGCGACCTGCAGATAGGCAATGTCTCACATGCGTATCTTCTCTCCGGCGTTCGGCACCTCGGAAAAATGTCCATTGCACGCTGGTTTGCGAAAGAGCTTCTCTGTGCGGATCTCCCCGAAGATGAGCGGGAACAGGCGGAAAAACGCATTGAGAAACTCACGCATCCGGATCTTCTCATTCTCGATCAGTTGTGGATAGAGGGGGTTTGCGATGACTGGAAGGTGATAGCACGCACATCCAATATTTCCCAAGATCATCGGGCCAAGAAGCCGGCTGCGAAGACGGACGTGATTAGCATTGATGATATCCGCACTCTGCAGGATCGTTTGTATGAAACAGCCATAGGTCGTTACAAGTGTTGCATTATACGCTCCGTGGAGCGCATGAAAGCAGAAGCTGCAAACGCATTCCTAAAAATTCTAGAAGAGCCGCCGCCGGGACTGGTGTTCCTGCTAACGACGCAGTCGCTCTCCACACTGCTTCCCACCGTTGTTTCCCGCGCTCGCATACTACGATTCCGCCGTTTGCCGCACCGGGATTTGTTGCCGCTCCTTGAAGGCGTATCCGATGACGACAGGCAATTCATCCTGCGCATTGCGCAGGGCGCTCCCGGCATTGTCCGTACATTCCGGGATGACCCCGAGTCACTTCTGTTGCGTCGCCAGGTGCATGCGAAAGCGATTTCCTTCTGGCGCACACCGTCTCTGCGGGGGCGCATGCTTCTTCTGCAGCCGTTGCAGAAACGCGGGGACGAAGCGGATCTTTTTCTCCTGCATCTGGCGCTTGCCCTACGCGAACAAGCCGTTGCGACAGGTCGTGTGGCAGCATTCCATCGGCTTGCCAGCGGTCTTGCCACAAATGCGCATCGCGGCTTGTTGCTCCAGCAGTTCGCTTTGACCGTTGATACCAAATAACGCAGAAATTCACGCCTTTCGCTTGATTCTTTCCCTCAAGGAATGATAGCTTTCCTTGTCCTTTGGTGTACGTATTTGTCCTTCTCGGGTCACTTTTCGGAATGTGCGCTCTCCTTGGCGTGCGTTTCGTCCTCCGGCATCGCGCCGTACGCAAGTTCGTACGCAGCGTCAAAGCTCGTACAGACTATGCGGCGGAGCGCGGATTCCATGCAGTTGAGGAAACGCGCATCCAGCGCCCCAGGAGAACCCCACGCATTACGTCGCGAGAATTGCAGGAGGTGAGGGCTCTGGTCAAACGGGCTGAGCTCGCGTTCGCACGCGAGAAATACGAAGAAGTGGAACGTCTGTACATACAGGCGCTCACCATTGACCCGGATGCTCAGGGGGTGCAAGCCGAACTCGCGAAGCTCTACCTCACCACGGGTCGCGCACCAAAAGCGGCTGCGCTCTACAGAGAATTACTGGAGACATCAGACGATGTTTCCTACTGGAGCAACCTGGGGCTCGCTTACTATCGCCAGGGGCAGTATGAACGCGCCTGTCGCGCATACCAGGAGGCACTCAATCGCGATGCGGCCAATCCAGAACGTGCCTACGCGCTAGGGCGTGCCTGCATCGCAGCGGCGCGTTTTGAGGAAGCGGCTCCTCTCCTGGAGAAAGCTGGCGCGCGCCTTGCAAGGGATACAGAGCTCCTCCACATGCTTGCCGAGTGCTACATGCAAATTGGCTGCACGGAGAGCGCGGGAGAAACGTACAGGCGCATCAATAAATTGCAGCCATACGATGAGCAGGTCAAAGCGAAACTCGCGGCATTGGCAAGCGCCTAGATATCTATCACATCAACTTCCACGTCGCCATTCTGCAGCTTTGCCTGGCAACCGAGGCGTTCCTGCGCATCTGAGATGCCCATGTTTTCCTCCCTTTCCGTCCTTGCAGACAGATGGTCGTTGCCCTTCTTTATTTTACATAAACATGTCGTACAGAAGCCGTTCCCTCCACAGGCGTGTTCGATCGGGATCCCGTTATCAATTCCGATTTGCAGGAGTGTTTCACCCTGCTTTCCCTCCACTGTTTTCGTTTGGCCTCCGTACGTAAATGTAACCTTCGGCATGGGTGCAGTATTGAACACATGCGTTCCCCAGGCAAGTTCTGTCGTGCGGGAATGCCTGAATTTGCTTCCACTTCACCGCTCCCCGCTCAATACTACTGTTACCCACATGGCTTCCATTCTTTCCATCAGGGATCTCACCGTATCTGTCGCAGATAGGCCTGTCGTTACGGGTTTGTCTCTGCGCATAGAACAAGGGGAAATCCATGCGATTATGGGACCGAACGGGTCCGGCAAATCCACGCTCGCACACGCCCTTATGGGGCATCCTTCCTACCAGATTACCGGCGGGTCTGTTCGATTCCAGGGGAAGGATCTCCTTCGCCTCAAGCCGCATGAACGTGCGCGAGCCGGGCTTTTCCTCGCATTCCAGTATCCGCGCGAGCTCTCCGGCGTGAGCCTCCGGAATTTTCTCTTCACCGCTTTCAATGCGCAGATGGCAGCTCGCGCCCCGGAGCGCAAACAAGTGTCTCCCATTAAATTCAAGCAGCTGCTGGAGGAAAAAATGAAGCAGCTCTCTCTGCGTTCCGCCTTTGCCGAACGATCGCTGAATCAGGGGTTTAGCGGCGGCGAGAAGAAGAAGGCGGAAATTCTGCAGCTCCTCATGCTGCAACCGGCGCTCGCGTTGCTCGATGAAACAGACAGCGGTCTGGATATCGACGCTCTCAGAATCGTTGCAGAGGGTGTTCGTTCGCTGCGCGGTCCGGAGTTCACGTGTCTCCTCGTGACCCACTATGCGAGACTGTTGCAGTACATTATCCCGGATAAAGTCCATGTGATGGTGCACGGATCCATTGTGGAGAGCGGCGGCCCGGAATTGGCGTATCGCCTGGAACAAGAGGGATATATGCGTTATGGAGTACAGGAAGCATCGTAACGAGCACCTCCGCTTTTCCCATGGCTTCTTTTGGCATATACTCTGAGCTCTTTCCCCATTTTCTATGGTATCTCCCACGAAGACTTCTACAGCGGCTCTCCTCCTTGCCATTCTCCTTGCAGGAGGCATGTTCGTACTTGGGAAGTACGTTGAACGGCAGGACTTCTCACCTGTTACCATCTCTGTCCAGGGGCGCGGTGAAGTGACCGCGGTGCCAGATATCGCCGAACTTACATTCGGCGCGGATACGTTGCGGCAAGCCACAGCGGAACAAGCCATGAGTGTTCTCTCCACGAAGATGAATGCGGTTATGGATGCCGTGAAACAGCAGGGGATTGAGGAGAAAGACATTACAACCCAGAATCTCTCGTTACAGCCTTCCTATGATTGGGCAGACGGCAAGCGCATCGATCGCGGATTTGAGGCGAACCAGAGCCTGCGCGTGAAAATTCGAGACCTTACGAAGATCGGTCAGGTACTGACTGCTGCAACAAGCGCTGGCGCTAACCAGGCAGGAGGCGTCAGTTTCACCATCGACGATCCGGAGAATCTTCAGGTTGGCGCGAGAGAGAAGGCCATTGCCAATGCCGAGGAGAAAGCGCGCGCTCTTGCTCTCCAACTCGGGAAACAACTGGGAAAGCTAAAAGGATTCTCTGAGGGGGGCAGCGGAGTGCCCGTGCCCATGCCGTCCTATGCTATGGATCAGGCGTTGATGAGAGGAGGCGCCGTAGAATCCATCGCAGTTCCCTCCGGTGAGCAGGAGGTCGTCGTAACGGTGATGATGACCTACGAACTTCGGTAGGTCATTCTCCCGCCTGGCGTATTACATCGGGGTTCAAACCAGCCGCTTCTACCAGCGTGCGCAGCCGCTCAAGCAGTTTCACTCGTATGTGCGTGAGCTGCAGAACCTTCTCCTCGTCTTTGCGCTGCAGCAAATCAGATGTTAATCGATGCAATTCAAGGATTCTTTTACTCATTTCGGCAGCTGTGGCTACAGTCAGAGGCTCCGTATCCTGCAGTATTGCAATTCGCGCAAGCGCTGCTCGAATGCCTCTGGCTGTGACATACGCCGCTTCCCGTACGTGTTTTCTGGTGCAGAGGTGCGACCAGTGCCATTGCGCTGTCAAATTTTCCGGCACATCGTTCGTGTTTTGCTTTCTCATGAGAGGAGTTTCGCAAGTTCCTTATGGGCGATAGTGACAAGAGAGCCTGTGACGACCAGCAGCAGCCCCAGAACGATGGGGAGATCAATGCGTTCACCAAGCTTCAATGCATTGAATACAACCGCTGCGACGGGCGCTGTCGCAATCCAGAGTGAAATTACAATGAGGAAACTATGGAATCCGTCGTTTCCGTACTGAAAACCCATTCCGTAGAGCAAGTTGATAAGGATAGGTATCCAGATGAATTTGAGTTGTATCACCAGGAGACTGATGAGAGGCGATTCGTACTGGAAGCCAAACAAGCTTCCTCTTGGCGGGACAGTGCCCATGTAGTAGCCGTACCATGTGATGAGGAGTTGTGCGGCGAAGAAAGCGGTGACGGTCAGGAGTTTTGTCATCATGCAGGCAGTATCCCACGGCTCTGTCGTTTGAGAAAGTTGCAACATGCGTGGGCTGCTCTACTATTGGCACATGTTTCGCAAGATATTTGCCATTGCCGCCCTTCTCCTGATGGTTTCGGCGGCAGCTGTGGCTATGACATACCGTTATCTGGACCAGAGGTATCAGTTGCTCCTTACCGCACATCAGGATGACTTTGAGCTGCGAATGGCAACTTTGGATAGCGAGCTCCAATCTTGTTTAGACAATGGCACAGGTATGGGGAGCGGACAATTGCTCTCTGATACCTGCCCTCCATTCAATGCTGATGAGCCGGATGCGGCAGTAGAATACCGCGACGAATCGCATGGTATCGCTGTACAGCTCCCTTACAATGCCCACTGGGGTTTCGGCGCGTCTGTTTCGGAGGGGTACCAGGAGCTTTCCGGCATTGACGGGATCCTCTTCGGGCGACCTACAGTCGTGGATCAGTGCAGGTGGGCCCGCACAGGGCAACTGACATTTCTTCCTGCACGATCTGCCGAAGCAATAGCGGAAGATGTAGCCACGCGTCTGGGTTTTTCTGATGGGGAGGCGCCTTCTGATGTATTTGTCACGCAAATCCCATTGGAGGGTCATATGTACTATTCCTATGAATTACCGGGGTTCTGCCTCATGAAGAACTTCGAACTGATCGGCGAGCGTTATAATTACATATTCTCCTCCTGCGCGGAGTATTCAGAAGATCTGCTCGCGGCGCTTGTATCAGTCGAGCTGCTCTAGCTATCGCACGTAACGTTTCTGCGCTGCCAAATCGCAGACTACGTCACGAACAACCTCGTGGAAAGATTTTGCGTGTATCGCCTTCCGTATGGTGTACGCAAGCCAGCCGGTTGCCATGAATCCTGAGACAATAAACATGGCGCGCCATTCCGCCGGCGCGAGCCCAAGCGCGCTTCTGAAATCTGCCGTGATGAGTGAAATCAGAATCGTCAATACCGTTGAAAGCGGTGCAATCCATTCTCTCTTCCCCAGTTTTGCGAGATTTCTCTTGAGGCACAGGAGGGTTTTGTCTTGTGTGACGACGATAATTTTCTGGTCGGTATTCTTGTTGATTTTTACAACGCGCGCTTCCAGATCACCCGTGAGCGTATTCAAAAATGATGCTTGTGCGATTGTTTCCTCTGCATAGAGGGGGTCATCTTCCAGTTCTACTTCCAGTAATTCGCGATGGTTTGCATCCGGTTCGGACAGGATACGATGTATGTTGTTGGTCAACTGCATGGCAGAAGAGGGAAGTGGGTAAGGTTGGAAGTTGAGATATGCGAAAGTGGTGTACCGTATCTTCCTTCGCAGGAAGTGTCAAACTGTGGTGATCTACAATTTTGAGCAGCAGGTCAAAATTATTACGTTTCCATGCGGAATCGTTATACTGCTCTTTCCATGGTTCCCCGCCGCATTTTCTCCGGTCTTACCCGCAGCACGTTCGATGAGGCGAATCCTGCGCCATATGCCGAGGGCGCAAAACGCGGCGTCGATGAAGCAGTGGTCAGACACATCAGTGAGGAGAAGCGCGAGCCGAAGTGGATGCTGGAACATCGGCTTGCTTCCCTCCTGTCTTTCCAAAGCATGCCTCTGCCTGCGTGGGGTCCAGATCTCAGCCATCTGGATCTTGAAAATATCATTTACTACGCATCGCCAGGCATAGCGGAGACTGAAGACTGGGGCGAGGTGCCCGAGGAAGTTCGACGGGTCTATGACCGGCTTGGGATTCCCGAGGCGGAGCGCAAAGTGCTCGCCGGCGTGGGGGCGCAGTATGAGAGCGATGTGATCTATCACAAGCTTAAATCGCAGTGGAAGGAGCAGGGAGTGATCTTTCTGGATATGGACAATGCGTTGCAGGAGCACCCCGATCTTGTGCGCGAATACTTCATGAAATGCGTCCCGTCTACCGATCATAAGTTTGCGGCTCTTCATGGGGCTGTCTGGTCCGGAGGCACATTCCTGTATGTTCCTGCCGGCGTAAAAATCGCGGAGCCCCTGCAGGCGTACTTCCGCATGAATGCCAAGAATATGGGGCAGTTCGAGCATACGCTCATTGTGGTTGAGGAGGGGGCAGAGGTGCACTACATCGAGGGATGCAGCGCCCCAAAATACGGCAGCCAGGCGCTCCATGCGGGGTGCGTGGAGGTATTCGTCAAACCCGGAGCGAAGTGTCGGTACTCATCGGTGGAGAACTGGAGCCGCGATACGTTCAACCTCAATACAAAGCGCGCCATTGTGCAGAAAGATGCAGTTATGGAGTGGATCGGCGGCACTATGGGGAGCGGCCTTACTATGCTCTACCCTTCCTCTCTCCTCGTCGGAGAAGGTGCGCAGTGCGATCATCTGAGCATTGCCTTCGCAAATGAGGGGCAGTGGCAGGATACGGGGGGCAAGGTGAAACACCTGGCTTCCCATACCGGGAGCAATATTGTCAGCAAATCCGTCAGTGTTCGGGGAGGAATGACGGTGTTTCGCGGCGCTATCTCCATTGCTCCGGACTTGCAGGATTGTACGGCGCACATGGCGTGCGATTCGCTGCTGCTCGATGCGTTGAGCCGCACGGAGACGATTCCCCATCTCACCATTGCGAGCAATGATGTGACGGTTGCACATGAAGCAACGGTGGGTAGGCTGAATACCGAGGACATCTTCTACCTCACGTCGCGCGGGCTTTCCGAAGAAGAGGCGAAAGCCATGATTGTGAGCGGGTTCCTCGAGCCGATTATCCGCCTGTTGCCGCTCGAATATGCCGTGGAGATGAATCGGCTTATCGAGCTCGAAATGGAGGGTTCGGTTGGATGATTTGTTTCACTTGTTGATACTCAAGTTATTCATCGATAGTTCTTGCATAAATTATTGGGCATGCTTCAATACTCTATTGATGAGTACTCTTCTCCCTTCCTTGCTACGGCAGCATATCTCCTTCTGCGTTTTGCTGTTCTGTCTCATTGTTATGGCAAGCTCTTTTGCGAGCTGCGAGCCGTAAGAATAGATGTGCAGGGACAGCTGTAGCGCAACCATTTCTCATATTCATGAGGGGGATCTGTTCTCTGGCAATTCTTGACTTTCTTTCATGCAGTTGCATAGATTCTCATGCTAAAATAGCATCCTATTTCGTGTACCTGTTTCAGGTTTTTACATGTCACGTCCATTGAGTCACTATCGCGCCATGCTTGCTGTGTTCAAAAAAACATTCCAGCCGTTGATACTCCTGCAGACAGTCCAGGCACGCGCCCGGTATTTCTACCTTTCGATTCTTCTCGCAGCACTGGCGGGATTTTTTAGCTTCATAGAAATGATGCTTCTCATGAAGTTGGTACAGGGAATTATTTCGGGCGATTTTAGCGCGATCACGCGCGTATTCCAATTCCGTTTCATCCCTCCGGCATTCTCATTCTCAGCAGCATCATACAGCATGGTTATGATCGTATATGTCACAATTTTTTTCCTGTTTGCCATTTTCACAAGCGTTCTTTCGTACGCGTCTGCGCTGAGTATCGAGTACCAGATTCAGAGCGCAGACAGAAACCTGCGTTCCATGGTGTTCTCCCGCTTTCTCCAATTCGGAAAGCAGTACTACGATAAAAAAGGTCTGCCTGGCCTACAGGCGATTCTCCTGCGGCACACCCGACTCCTGGCCGAACAGTTGCGCTCCTATCACCAAATGCTCAGCAAATTATTTCTGCTGCTGGCATATCTCACTGTGCTTTTTCTCCTCTTCATGTCGCACGCCTGCGTTGCATGCCGCATAAGAATTATGTATCTGGTTTTCCTGCAGGAATACGCAGGAATACCTGGTAGCAATATCGCGGATATCTTCTGTGGAACCGTTATCCACAACGATGATTTCCCACCTATCTCTCGGATATGTCTGCGTCTGCAGACCAGTGAGAGTATGCACAAGCCCTGCCCGGTTATCGTAGACAGGTATGACAATCGAAACGAAAGGCAGCGTCGTAGAGGGAGCCCTGAGTGGCATGTCCCAATACTAGCGGAGGAAGGAATGCATGACGTACTAATTCTTACATAAATACGTAAACGCGCATCACCCCATCGCCGAGTAGAGAAGTTGTCTATCGAGCCTCAGAGCGCTGCACCCTTGCGAGGCAAGGAGCAAGGCACTGAGGAGTAACCCTCGATCAATTAGATCCGTGTTGGCGTTGGCTACTGGCCAGAGCACGGCAGGTAAACCTTTCATTGCCTATCCTTCGACAGTGCTCAGGATGACAATTTGGGCATTTCCCTGGTAAGGAAGTGTTCCATCCGCAGGTTCTCCTACGGATACCTTGTTACGACTTAGTCCCAATCAGCAGTTTCACCGTGGTACCCCCCCTTGCGGGTAAAGGTGCTTCGGGCGCCCCTGCCTTTCATGACTTGACGGGCGGTGAGTACAAGACCCAGGAACATATTCACCGTGACGTAGCTGATTCACGGTTACTAGCGATTCCAGCTTCATGAAGTCGAGTTGCAGACTTCAATCCGAACTGAGACCGGCTTTGAAAGGATTGGCTCCCCCTCGCGGGTTAGCTGCCCTTTGTACCGGCCATTGTAGCACGGGTGTTGCCCCAGACATAAAGGACACGCAGATCTGACGTCATCCCCACCTTCCTCCGCCTTGGAGGCGGCAGTCTCCCATGAAAATGCAACATAGGATGAGGGTTGCGCTCGTTTGCTGACTTAACAGTACACCTCAAGGCACGAGCTGACGACGACCGTGCATCACCTGTCACCGAGTTCCTTACGGCACTCAACTGTTTCCAGTCGATTCCCGGGATGTCAAATCTGGGTGAGGTGCTCCGCTTATTATCGAATTAAACCCCATGCTCCACCGCTTGTGTGGGTCCCCGTCTATTCCTTTGAGTTTTAGCCTTGCGGCCGTACTTCCCAGGCGGCGTGCTTACCGCGTTAGCTTAGGGCACTGAGACCAATTGAAAAGTCCCAACACCGAGCACGCATCGTTTAGGGCGTGGACTACCGGGGTATCTAATCCCGTTTGCTCCCCACGCTTTCGTCCCTGACCGTCAGTACACCCCCAGCATCCTGCTTTCGCTTTCGGCGTTCTACCGTGGATCAACGGATTTTATCCCTACACACGGTATTCCAGATGCCTCTAGGTGACTCAATTCCGCCAGTTTCTAGCACGTACAACAGAGTTGAGCTCTGTGCTTTTACGCCGGACTTGGCGGAACGGCTGCGGACGCTTTACGCCCAGTAATTCCGAGTAACGCTTGCACCTTCCGTCTTACCGCGGCTGCTGGCACGGAATTAGCCGGTGCTTTCTCCTGAGGTACCGTCAAAAATTTCGTCCCTCAGAACAGAAGTTTACGCCCGGAAAGGGTGTCATCCTTCACGCGGTGTCGCTCCGTCAGGCTTTCGCCCATTGCGGAAGATTCCTCACTGCTGCCTCCCGTAGGAGTATGGGCCGTGTCTCAGTCCCATTCTGACTGGTCGTCCTCTCAGACCAGTTACCCGTCATAGTCTTGGTAAGCCGTTACCTTACCAACAAACTGATAGGCCGCAGGCCCCTCCCGAACCGCAAAAGCTTTACCCTTGCGGGACCATCCGGTATTAGCCCGCCTTTCGGCGGGTTATCCCTGAGTTCGGGGCAGGTTCCAACGTGTTACTCAGCCGTTCGCCGTGGGTCTAAACCCACTCGACTTGCATGTGTTAGGCGCACCGCTAGCGTTCACTCTGAGCCAGGATCAAACTCTTCGAAAGAAGAGAGATTATAGCTCTCAAAGTAAAAACTAGAGACCACCACGATACCAGACGCAGAGCGTCGGTACATGATGGATCAATATATTCAAAATTAGTAGATGAGTAGCTGCTATTCGAGTGATCGAATAAGAGTACTCGCTTCTCTACTCGGCGATGCTGTGAATGAGCGCGGTCCGTTTCCCCCTAAATCGTTTGAAGGGCGGCGGAGCTAAAAAACCTTACTGCGCACTCAAACTTGCGCAGAGCCAGATAAGGATAGTGTCTCTCTCTGCTTGGTCAAGGTAAATTCCCGCAGTTTTCTTACTTTTTTCTGCTTCTCTTTGCATCCAGCCACGCGGCGAGTGGGACGGTAATCGTTCGCGGGAGGAATGTTTCCTGGAAGAGTTTGCGCCCGCTTTCCGCGATTTTCTGCCGCATTTCCATATCTCCTTTGAGCTCCAGAATGGCTTCCGCCAGTGCCGCAGCATCTCCCGGCTTCGTGAGTATGGCATTCGTTCCATGGAGCAGAGCAGAACGTGCTGCAGGCGTATCACCCGTGATGAGCGGTTTCCCCATACAGAGGATGTCATACACCTTGTGCGGGATCACACGCTGCGCTTTCTCCGATGTTCCGAATATACCCAGGCACATGTCTGCATCTGCGATGGCTTCCGCCAATTCTTCCATCGGCTGGTACGGTGCGAACGCAACGTTCTCCAGGTGCAACACCTCTGCGAGGCGTCGTATTTCTTCGTAGGTTTGTCCTCCGCCGATAATGTGGAATTTCACCGTAGGATCTCTCCTTTGCACTTCTGCGGCAGCATGGAGAATTATCTCTATTCCCTGCAGAGGAATGAATGTTCCATGAAAGAGCACGGTGCACGTATCGGCTCCATGTTCACGTGAGGGCTGCGGCTGGAACACGTCCGTTCTGCACCCGACCGGCAACACCAGTATTTTTTCCGTTTGGATTCCGTACCGTTCCACGAAGTACTGCTTCTGCAATTCAGTATCGATCAATATAACATCCGCCAGAGTGCAGCTCAGCCAATCCATGAACGACAATGTGCGTGCGTGCAGGCTGCCCGCGGGGACGGATTTTCTGTCTTCCACATTCGTGTCATACAGGGACACAAACACGTCAAATACGATCGGTTTCCCTGTGATTCTGCCCAGCAGCCATGCGAGCGGCATGACGTAGTGGCCGGGGAATGGCACGAACATCACATCAATCTGTTTTCGCAGTTTCCAGTACTTCCCGCAGAGGTCTCTGTACTTCGCGAGGAAGCCGCGTTTCTGCGTGCTGCATTCGATGACATCGAATCCGCGTTCTTTCAGGCCGGTTGCGATTACCCAGTAACGTGCGCCGCCCAGAAAGTCATACCCGAATGCGCAGATGGTCATACTGTTCTTCATTGTTGCTAGTAGAGTAAATCCAAAGCATGAAATCCGAAATTCGAAACTGTCTCGAATTTCGTGCTTCGAATTTCGGATTTCTCTATCCTTCTTGTATGAGGATTGCGTACTGCGCGCATGTACGGCTGCCGAGTGAGCGCGCACACGGGCACCAGATCGCCCATGTGTGCGATGCGATGATTGCGCTCGGGCATGAGGTTACGCTCTTTGCTCCTACGCGCAGGAGCGCGATCACCGAGGATTACCACACGTACTACGGCGCAAATAAATCCGTACAAGTGCGATACCTGCCAAGTTTCGATCAGCATACGCTCCCGGTCGGAAAGGGCGCTTTTGGCCTTTGGCTCTCCAACATCAGCTTACGAAGGGCATTCAGGAAAGCTCTTACGGGAGCGCAGTTGGATCTGCTCTACACCCGCTCGCCCGCGCTGCTCCCGAGTCTCCTCCACACAGGAATTCCGGTTCTCCTTGAGCTCCATCAGCTCCCGCGCCGCAACCGGAAGTCCTTCGTACATCTCTGCAATAATTGCCGCAGCGTTGCCTGCCTCACGTCACCCATGAGAGACGAACTCCTGCAGTGGGGAGTGGATCCATCCAAACTCTTTGTGGAAGGGGATGCCGTGGATGCCACATGGCTCACGCGCGTTCCTGATACCCATCGGTTCCGCCAACGGTATGAAATTCCAGAGAATGTTCCTGTTGTTGGATACGCCGGGCAGCTCGCATCGATGGGCATTGAGAAGGGTGTAGAAGTTCTCCTCCAATCTCTTGTTCAAATCCATAGGAATGGGATGCAAGTACATGCGTTGATTGCCGGAGGCCCCGCATCGGCTCAACAAAAATTCGAGGTTTCTCTCTCATCGGACATGGAGCCATTCGTACATTTTACCGGTTCGCTTAAGCAACAGGACATTCCGGATCTCCTGGCCTCCTGTGATGTTCTGGTGTACCCGGCACCGCGTTCAGATCATTCATACTTTCAGCGGGATACATCGCCCCTTAAGCTCTTCGAGTACATGGCGGTCGGCAAGCCGATTGTGTGTGCCGATCTCCCGCCGCTGCACGATGTCCTCAGCGAGGAGCATGTTACTTTTGCAGTTCCGGGCGATGCGGAATCTTTCTCCGGGGCGATTGCGTCGGTCCTATCGGATCCGGATACGGCGTTCCGCAAAGTTGCACGGGCAAAACAGCTTGTTGCGTCTCATACATGGGAGAAGCGCATGGAACGGATACTCAGATCCGTTCGTACATACTCTTGAGACCTCTAAAAAAACACTGAATTGGCACAGTTCGACAGAGCTCACTGTGACATTCTGTCGAGTTTTTAGCGGTTCCTATTGTTTTACTTCTCCGAATTCCTGTAGCGCACCACGATTTCTGCGAGCATGCCAAAGAGCCCGATCTGGAATCCGGTGAGCAGCATGAGCATGCCGGCATCGGAAATGTTCGCTTCGTTCCAGAGCGTGTAACTTATCGCACCTATCCCAATGAGAACGAGGAACACGCTCGGTATCAGGAAGAAGCGCATCGGGCGAAAGTAGGTTGTAATGCGGATGATGAGCCCCAAGAACCCTACGAAGTTCCCCACGCCGTTCATCCCGGATGAGAGCGAGCTCTTCCCCTGTCTCTTAAAGTATTCGATGGGAACGAATTCCACGAGGTAGTCATTCGTGAGCGCTGCCAGCGTCGTAGTGATTGTGAAGGAGAACCGCTGCGGATAGATGTGCATGAATCGCAGAGCAAATTCTTTCGTAAAGATGCGCATGCCGGAATTCAGATCGGGTATCCGCATTCCGGTGAGCATGTTGGCCAGCTTATTCACGATGAATTTTGCAGGTCTGCGGATCGGAGGAATCTTCACGCCCTTCTTCACCCTCGCTCCTATCACCATGTCCAGATTCCCTTCCCTCATTACATGGAGCAGATGAGGGAATTGTCCTATCGGGTACGTCCCATCCGCATCGGT
Organism: Candidatus Peribacteraceae bacterium; assembly: GCA_028699155.1. Classification (GTDB taxonomy): domain Bacteria; phylum Patescibacteriota; class Gracilibacteria; order Peribacterales; family Peribacteraceae; genus STF1-71. The sequence goes on from JAQVVD010000002.1 coordinate 61,155, forward strand.
TATGCCTAAAACTTCCCCTTTGGCACGACGGATGCCGGTCTTAATGGACGCGCTGTATCCGGTGTTGCGCGGATGCGCGATGACGATCAGATTCGGTAGCTGCATTTCAGAAAGTCTTGCAGCTGTTCCATCCGTGCTCCCGTCATTGATCACGAGGATTTCAAATTCTTCTCCTGCGCCCGTAAGCGTTTCGTGTGCGGTCCGCACAGTCTCTCCAATGGACGCTTCCTCGTTGAATGTGGGGATGATGAGGGAAAACACGGCGAAATGCTATTCCCCCTACTCCGATCATTCCAGCTTTTCCGTGTTTTATGGTTGGGAAAATGATTTTTCGCTAGCATGCGCATATGCCAGAAAACCTGCGGGATGTTTATGCCCAAAAAGCACTATCTCAGATTCCGCGTCTCCTGAGTTTGCAGGACAGGAATCCTTACTCCCCAACGTACGGATGTTTCAAGAGGACGTACTGGCTGGATAAAGTAGCGGACTTTCCCGATGCTCTCCCGCAATTCGGCGTGCTCTCCCTTGCGCTTGCATACTGCAATGAGATGCCGGGAAACATGTTTAGAGACCAACCCAAGGTACGGGAATGGATTCTCGCCGGGATGCGTTTTTGGACGGAGATCCAGCATCGCGACGGATCGTTCGATGAGTTCTATCCCAATGAGCGCGGATGGACCGGGCCGACCGGGTTCACACTGTATGCGATGCTGAAGAGCTACATGCTCCTTCGTGATCGCGGTGAGTTCCCCACTGAATTTGTCGATCGGCTCTTTGCCTCCTGCCGCAAGGCGGCGGATTACATCATCAAGTGGGATGAGCATGGCGTACTCGCGAATCATCATGCGATGGGGGTTCTGCCGGTTTGGTACGCGTACCATGTTTTGGGTGACGAGGATTTGCATGCAGGGTACGAGAAGAAGCTGGAAGAATTTCTTTCGTACCATACTTCTGAAGGGTGGTCGCTTGAGTATGACGGCGCTGATATCGGCTATCTTTCCGCCACAGTGAGTTTCTTGGGCAAGGTCTACAAGCTCAACAAGGATGTACGCCTCAAGAAGGTCATGGAGGAATCAATCGAATTCCTCAGCCACTTTGTCTATCCCAACGGGTTCTATGCCGGGAGCATGGGGAGCCGCAATACACTGCATTTCTACTCGCATGGCTGTGAGATTCTCGCTCCGGAAATGCCTCTGGCGGGCAGAGTGGCCGATGCATTACTGGAGAGCCTGCGTGACGGGAAGATTGTGCCGGCGGAATTGCAGGCAGATAGATATTTCCTGTACCGAATACCTGAGCACCTTGAGTCGTACATCGATTATGGGGAGAGGAGCGGGGATGCAAAACTCCCTTACGAGAGAGAAGATTTCCGCACGGTGTTTCCTTCCGGGCGTTTCTATATTGAGAAAAAGGGTCATATTTATCTCATTGCCAATGCTGCAAAAGGAGGGGTAACCAAAGTGTTTGATGCGCACGCAACGAAACAGCTCACAAGCGATTGCGGCATGCTGGGGCGTACCAGTGACGGGCGCGTTATCACTACGCAGTGGATTGATTCTGAGTATTCTTTTGAGCCCAGGGAACACGGGTACTCCGTGTCCGGATGTATGCATTATGTGCCTGCGAACAAGCTGTTCACTCCCCTCAAATTCATCCTCTTTCGCCTGTTCCTCCTGACGTTTGGATGGCACACGGGCATGGCGTACAGGATCAAAGGTTTCATTCGCAAACTCCTGATGCTCAAGAGCGGCAAGAGCGGAGTGCGTTTCGAGCGCGATGTTACGATACAAGGCCAGTCGGTTTCCATCGTTGATCGCATTAAGCTTGCAGGCGGGGTGCGGTTGTCCTCGCTGCAAATTGGCGATGAATTCTTTGTTCGTTACGTGCCCCAGTCACGTTACTTTCAATCACAGGAGTTCGATACGGCGCCAACCATACTCACTGCAGAGCAACTGGATGAGTTGCACGATCGTAGAGCATTGACCATTGAGCGCACTTTCACTCCGTGAGTGCGCCCTTCTCGGCTACGAGAATATTGGTGACGCCAAATGGCAGGGGCTTTTCCAGTAATCTGAATACCGGCAGAAGCAGTTTGGAAAAAGGCATGCGGTTTGGCGTGAGCGCTCCGAATGTACAAGAGTCAATGAGGCGCAATCCCGCGCTCTCTGCGATGCCTCTGACATATCCATTGGAGAATGCCAACCCACCGTGCTCTTCCCTTTTTACAATGCTGAAGAGCGAAACAAGCGGGTTGTTTCTATTCGGTTCGATGCATGCCACATACCTTTTTGAGACTCTTCCCATTTCCCTCAGTACCTGCACCCTGTCTTTCCGCTCGATGTGGTGCAGAACCGCATGGCAGAAGGCGATGTCGAATGTGTTATCCGGGAACGGGAGGCTGCGGGCATCTGCCACTATTTTTTTCTCGACGGGATTATTGGCGAGTATTACATCAGAATAATCCACAGCTGTTACATCTCCGGCTTCACCCCACCAGTAGCTGAAGTACCCGTTTCCCGCTCCCACATCCAGAATGGTCGGTTTTTCAGGCAGATTTATTCTCTTTCTGATATGTGCGATTTTTGGCGAAACGTACGCCCTGATTACGGGGTTTCTCGGGTCTTTTCTGGAAAGCTGCACAGCGCTCTTCCAGTACTCTTCTTGCCGGGCTTGGAAGGGGGATTCCTTCATGGCAGGCAGCACTATATCATTGATGCCTTTCGCCTTGTACCCAGTACAATCCGCCGATCCCGCTTGCCAGTACGTTCATTGTGAACATCAGAATTGCGAGGGCCACGGCCAGGGGCGGGGGAATCGCGAATGGGCTGAGCAGTACTATCAGCGCCGCATCCCGGGTGCCCAACCCTGCAGGAGCGATAGGAAGCAGTGACAGGATCCCCGTTATTGTTATGGCAGCCACCAAGGGTGGCCAGGGGATGCCTATTCCTATCGAGCGCGCCAGAAGCGCCGCCCAGAGCAGATAGCATGCCCATGCAACAATGGTAAGGGTTAACATGCTGAGCAGTATTTGCTTTCTGAACGTCGCAGTGAGGAGCGTCAGTGTTTTGAACAAGCGAATCAGCCGTTTTTTTATCAGGAATACGCCTGTAATAGAACCCATTCCCAGGCACAGGCATAGCAGAGCCCAATGCCATCCAAACAGTATGCCAATACCCACGCATCCCAGCAGTGCGATGACGAGGAAATCGGATAGGCGTTCAAGCAGCACCAGCGCAATTCCTGACCTTGCAGGCACGCCTATTTTTTTTAAGTACACAGCGCGCCCCAGTTCCCCGATTTTGCCGGGGGTTATCGTTCCCAGGAAAACACCGGTGCTAAAGAGCTTCCAGGATTCGAAAAGTGTTGGTTCCCTGCCCGTGCTCCGCACCAATATATGCCAGCGTATCGTCTTTAACAGATAATTTGCTGCGAATGGAATAAGCGAAAGGAACAGAAGCGAGAGGTTCCCGTTCGATAAGTATCCCAACAGCGATGCCGTGTCTATATTCCAGAGTATCACGGCGAAAAGCCCGACTCCGATGAGTTTTATAAGCATGTACAATGCGCGATTCTTTGTTTGTACCACGCGAACAATGCTACACTTGGCGGCAATTGCTGTCATGCGATTCAAGCGGTTTCCAATTTGGGCCCACCTGGTACTGCTCTCCATTTTTTGCGTGGGCATGATCGGCATCTGGCTGATGCCGCTCTTCATCGCCGGGTTCCCGTATGAAATTTCCGGCTTCATCCCAACCATCCGGGAATTTGCGAGAACAGGATTGTCGCCGGTTGGGAACGGGAGAATCGTGGTTGCGCTCTGGTGGCTCCAATCCGTTTTCGGGTGGGAGAATATTCTGGGATGGAACGCAGTCAGCGCCGCATTTTTCGCCGCCGCGCTTTTCCCGTGGTGGTGGAGCGTTTACAGGTTGTTCGATGCCCGCTCTGCGTGGCTGTCCACCGTGATTCTCAGCCTCATGCCTGTCTTCTGGATCGAGGCGGTACGGTTGAGCGGATACAGCATGGCGCTCTTCTTCCTGTTCCTGGGTTTTGCACTCTTCATAGAGCTTCGTTCGCGCAATCGTCTCGCTGCAGCCGCGGCATTTGGCATCTGTTTCGGCGCCGTGCTTGTGAGCCGGGACGCGTTCCAGGCGTTTCTCCCCTGGCTCATAGTCGGCTATGCATGGTATGAACGCAAAAAATTCAAGAGCATGATCTTCGAGTTGGGAATTGCATGCGTATTGGCGTACACGGTCTTCACGCTTCCGTTGGTTTGCAATGTTGTGAACTCAGAAGGTCCGTTATCTGAGAGGTTCGCAGTACTTCTTCCTTCGCTGGATCGCACTATGCCGGCGACAGGACATCTGTATCCGGATGCTTACACGTATGAATTCGACCGCGAATCTTTCGAAGAACTGACCAGGCAACGGGTGGAAGAGGCGTCTTTCCTGGTTCAGCAGGAAGACGCCAATGTGCGGAAGATGTTCGGCGTGAGCAACTGGGGATTTTTTGAGGCCATTACGAACAGTGTCTGGCTCTTTCTCAACGCTATTCCAAGCCTCTTTCTCATGGACACGGTTGGCGGCGTTTTCCTGTGGCTCTTCATTCTTCCGGGCATAGGGTACGTATTTACTCACAACAGGAAGCTCTTCTCCATGCAGTTGGGACTGTTCCTTTCCATGGAGTTTCTCTTTCGATTCGTTCTCCACTATCACAGGACGCACCTGATGGATTTCGGTTGGATGCTGGCGCTGTTCGCCGGTCTGGGGATTGTTTCTGTCAGTACGGTGCTCGCCCAGTCATGGAAGAAAGTTTCTGTCACAACACTTTCCGCCATTATAGTCGTTCTGCTTGCCGGGCAGCTTTTACAGGCGAATCGAAAACAGTTTGCGCGCATGTATGCGGAGACCGATGATTACCTGGCTTTTGCCGCCTCTGCGGCTGTGGAAGCTCTGCCGGACGATAGCGTGGTAGCGTACCCCCGCATTCCAAAGCTGCTCTACTTTACCGATAGAGCGCATTTCATACTGCACGACGATACGATCGATCGCCTGAGCGGGCAGGGGAGGCTCCGCGATCCATTCAGGCACTACGGAGTCACGCATATCATCGGTTATTCCGATGAGCGCGCGGCATTGATACAAGATGCCGTACCCGGCATCCAGGTCGTCTCTTTCGCAGAGGAAAATCCGGTTGTCGTTACGCCTTTTGTACGATTGCTGCTCCATACCATCCGCTGATTGCCGGAACTCCCGCCGCGTCTTCTTGTGGCGCGTGCCCCCTTCCGCTAGCGTTTTAGCGCACTCATGCGCACGAAAGAGCAATCCATCTACGGTAAGATGCTTTATCTGCTCCGGCAGATTCACATTCATCCGGCATATCTGCTGATTCCCATAAGCCTCTCCATTGTTTCAGCATTACTGGAGGGCGTCGGCATCGGTTTGCTGATACCCATTCTCAACGGATTCCTGCAGCAAAATTTCGCGTTTCTTCTGGAAATGCCTGTGATCGGCGGAGTTTTCCAGCGACTTCCCGAGCCGATTCTGGCCAATGACAAGATGCTGTTTGGAATCCTACTAACGGGATTCATCAGCCTCTACATCGCCAAAAACATCTTCAAGTATTTCTCCATTGTGTGCATTCGTTATTTTTCTCAACGTACGCTGCACCATCTGCGCAAGACGCTCTTCGCGAAGTACTTAAGTTTCGGGAAACTCTTTTTCGATCGTACGAATATCGGGCATCACAGTACGCTCCTGCTCGAGTTTTCCAGCATAGCGCTGCGGCCGATCTTCATGCTGGACAAGCTGGTTTCAGCCGTGTTTTCCATGCTGGCGTATCTGGCGGTCATGTTCTTTATTTCCTGGCGGCTCACTCTTATCGCGCTTCCGTTATTCCTGGTTTTGCACCTGATTGTGCGTACGCTCGTCTGCAGGATAAAGGATTTGTCGCGCGCCCTTGCGGAACAGGGGAATGAGCTTGGGAAGAAATCCGTGGAAATTCTGGCCACTATTCCCCTCATTAAATCCAGCCGCACAGAGCACAGGGAGCAGGAGCTCTACACGCAGATCAGCGACAGGAAGGCGCGTCTGGATTTTCGCGTGGAAATTCTCACGGCGCTCATTCTGCCCTTGCAGGAAATAATCACTGTCCTCGTCGCTGCCGGGGTTTTTGTGGGCGCTTTGGCCTGGTTTGGGCGCGCAAGTATCGGCACGGCGCCGATGCTCATTGTGTATGCCTACATTATCTTCAATGCTTCCAATAAGTTCGGCGCGATCTCCGGTTTTCGCGGTACTATGGCCGGAGCGTACGGACCGCTCGACAAGGTGCTCGCGATTTTTAACGACACATCCAAGTTTTTCGTGAGAGGCGGAAGCAAGGAATTCAAAGGGCTGCAAGATGCCATTACATTCAAAAACCTCTCCTTCTCGTACACGGAAGGGCAGGACGTGCTCCACAATCTCTCTTTCAGGATTACGAGGGGTGAAATGACGGCAATCGTCGGTCCCACCGGCGCGGGGAAGAGCACGCTTATTAACCTTCTGATGCGGTATTACGATTGCCCGGAGAAAAGCATCTTCATAGACCAGACTGATATACGCGAATTCTCCCTGGATTCCTACATCCAGCGCGTGGCATTGGTAAGCCAGGACACTCTGCTGCTGCACGATACGTTACGCAGCAATATTGCGTACGGCCTCGCACACGTTTCTGAGGAGGATATGCGGCGCGCCGTAGAACGTGCGCGTCTTTCCGAATTCGTAGCCGGTTTGCCGGAAGGCCTGCAAACACTCATAGGCGATCGAGGCGTCCGCTTGAGCGGAGGAGAGAAGCAGCGCGTTTCCATTGCGCGCGCTCTGCTCAAGGAAGCGGAAATTTTGATTTTAGACGAGGCGACCAGTTCCCTTGACAGCCATACGGAACGATTGATTCAAGAGGCGATTGATGAGGCGACAAAAGACCGTACCTCCATTGTTATTGCGCATCGATTGAGCACCATTCAGCACGCAGACACGATTCTTGTCATACAGAACGGCAGACTCGTGGAGGAGGGGGGAGTGCAGGAGTTGCTGGATCGCAAAGGGATATTTTTTGAACTGTGGGAAGAGCAGAAGTTCTAATGCCTGGCCCGCAGCCGATACACGCCCACTGCTCCACCGTGTTTTTCCGTTCCCTGAAACGGAACCACGCATGTTTGCAGCCAGGCAAGGAATTCATCAATTTGCGCCTGAGAGGTTGCCATCTTCGCGTCACGCACAACGTTGGGGAGTCTCCTTTTGAAATCCTCCACCATTTTCGTTCCCTGTCCCCATTCGTGATCAACGGTGAACCAGTCGAGTTCCATCCCGAGATCATCCGCCCACGCATCAAAGTTCTTTGGCGTGAGATAATGTATATCTGCCAATGTTATGGGGGCATGGAACATATGCCACAATGTTTGCAGAATGTACCCGCGCGGATTCAACCAATTAGGGCACGTCAGTACCAATTCCCCCTCAGGTTTCATCATCCCCTTCATCCGCTTGAGCGCATCGAGCGGGTCATCCATATGCTCCAGTGTTCCCAATGAAATAATAATATCGAATTCCCCCTCCATTTCCCGTAGCTGTCTGGATTGGAATAAAAGGTTTTTCGCTTCATGTTTCTTCTGTGCTTCCGCGATCGCTTCTTTCGAGTAATCGATCCCCACTACGTTTTTTGCGCCCATTTCTGCGATATAGGAGCACATATCCCCTGTTCCACATCCCACATCCAATACATCTTTTCCCTTCCAATCCAGCAGTTCCAGCACCGCTCTGAATTCTTCCGGCATGTCCTGTGTCTGCAGCCGAAACTGAGTGTAGTGCGATCGTTCGCCTTTCCTGTACACCGAATCATAGAATTCCCTGAGTTGCACATTTTTTTTCATAGCTCCACTATCACTGGTTCCTCCCAGATTCACAATATATATACGCGCACTTTCTGCATGTAATGCACGCGAAAAAGCCCCGAAAAAGCATGCGTTTCTGTACAGAGTTGCGATACTATTGCCTCATAGTAAAGATTATTGCCATCATTCCGGCAAGATCCGGTTCGAAAGCCATTCCTCATAAGAATATACAGCTTTTTGCGGGCAAGCCTCTCATGGCGCATTCCATCGAGCAGGCGCTTCGGAGCAAGCTGATCGAACGCGTGATTGTGAGTACCGATAGCCAGGAGTACGCAGCAATTGCGCGTGAAGCAGGCGCAGAGGTTCCATTCCTTCGGCCTGCCGAACTCTCCACAGATCACTCTACCGATTTGGAGGCCTTCACCCATGCGCTTACGTGGTTGCAGGAGCACGAGGGGGCGGCGCCTGACATCTGCGTCCACCTGCGCCCGACTCATCCCAATCGGCGCGTAGCAGACATCGATGCCGCTATCCAAGTTCTTCTGGATCATCCCGAATTCGATTCTGTTCGCAGCGTTGCTCCTGCGCGCCAGACGCCATTTAAAATGTGGATGATGCAGGATGATCATGCCATTATCCCTGCTATTCAATCCGGGCTGAAAGACGCATACAACCTGCCGCGACAAATGCTCCCCAAGGCCTACGTGCAGAATGCCTGCATCGATGTCGTCCGTTCTGCGGTTATCCTCCAAAAAGGATCCATGACAGGCGACAGGATCTACGGGTATGCGATGGAGGAGGATTTTGACATTGATACGCCCGACGAGTTGAAGCGCGCGGAGCAGGCGTTGCTTGCCGCCAGGATTCAGCAGCCGATTCAGCCTGGCGAGACGCGCACATTCTGTTTCGATATTGATGGCGTGATTGCCGGTCTGGTCTCCGGCAATGATTACGCGCTCTCTCAGCCGCAGCAGGAAATGGTTGCGCTCATTCAGCATCTGCATAGCGAAGGGCATCGCATCATTCTGCATACTGCACGCGGCTCCATGACAGGGAAGGATTGGCGCGAAGTGACCGAAAGACAGCTGAAAGAGTGGGGAGTCCCCTATGAAGAACTGCACTTTGGCAAACCTGCGGCAGACGTGTACGTTGATGATCGCGCATGGAATCCGGTTGCTTCTGTTTCCCCGTTGTCACAATGAGCGAGTACTTCCACAAATTGTTCATCTTCGAGATGGCCAACAACCACCAGGGCAGCGTGGAACACGGCAAACGCATCATTGATGCCATGGCGGATATCGCGAAGAAGCATTCCATTCGTGCGGGTATCAAGTTCCAGTTCCGGGATCTTGATACATTCATCCATCCTCGTTTTCGCAACGATACGAATGCCAAGCACATCAGCCGGTTCCTCGGCACCAGGCTCTCCAGGGAGCAATTCCAGGAAATGATTGCCTATGCACGCAGCAGAGGATTGCTGGCCATTTCCACCCCGTTTGATGAGGCGTCTGTTGACCAGTGCACCGAGCAGGATATAGACATCATCAAAGTTGCCAGCTGCAGCGCCATGGATTGGCCGCTTTTGGATGCGGTTTCACGCTCCGGCAAACCGGTCATCATTTCCACGGCCGGCGTACAGTTTTCTGACATCGATAAAATCGTCAGCTTCTTCTCCCATCGCGGAGTGACCTTTGCAGTTCTGCACTGCGTTGGCATGTATCCTGCGCCCGATACAGAGCTGAATCTGGATATCATCCCGCGCATGATCAAGCGGTACCCTGCTATCCCCATTGGGTACTCCGGGCATGAAGCGCCGGATAATACGCATGTCGCCATTGCGGCAGTGAGCAAAGGCGCAATGCTCCTCGAGCGCCATGTAGGCGTTCCTACAGATGGCGCGACGCTCAATGCGTACTCCATGAATCCGCAGCAGACGGATGCATGGGTGCAGGCTGCAAAACTTGCGTGGGAGATGGCAGGCTCGAACGAGAAAATTGTTCCTGGCGGAGAGGCGGCTTCCCTCCGATCACTGATGCGCGGCACGTATGCGCGCACAGCCATCAAAGCCGGACAGGTTCTCCGTCCGGAGGACGTATACTTCGCAATGCCCGTACAAGAGGGACAGCTTACGAGCGGGGAATTCGGCGGGTATCGAGCCGTCTTTGCCGCATCTCGCGACTATGCGCCGGATGAGCCGATCTACGAAGTACAGAAGGAAGATCCGGTCCTCCTGGCACGGGAAGTCATCCATCAAGCGCAAGGAATGCTCAATGAAGCAGGTATTCATGTGGGAGATGATTCTACGATCGAACTCTCGCACCACTATGGCATGGAACGTTTCCGTGAAGTCGGCGCCGTCATTGTGAACATCATCAACCGCGAATACTGCAAGAAGCTCATCATCATGCTGCCCGGACAGCGCCATCCGCTCCATCAGCATGAGCGCAAGGAAGAGACATTTGAGCTCCTCTCCGGCGATCTGGAAGTGCAGTTGGACGGTGCTATCACGCGCATGATTCCGGGAGATCGTCTGCTTGTAAAACGTAATTCTTCCCATAGCTTCTTCACGAAAGAGGGTGCGATATTCGAGGAAATATCCACAACCCACTACAAGGGAGATTCGTTCTACGAAGACAAGGAAATCAGTGCGCTTGACCCCATGCAGCGCAAGACAGTTGTTGCCAGCTTCTAGTGAAACAGTCTTCCTTTCTCCTCGTTCTGCTTCATATTTACTGATAAGCTCGTGCCGTTTCCTATGGATCAATCTGCATCCAATCCTCCGATACGAGCTATTGCCGGGAGGTTCTCCTTCCGTTTTTCCAAGCAGGCGCTTTCACGCGTGTTCAAGCACCGTCCTTTTGAATACTGCGCCCTGATTTCCAAGGGCAAGGAGCCGGATTTTTTTGCTGAAATTCCCTTGGAGAACCAGGAGTGGTTTGATTCCGGCGAGGTGCGCGGCTGCAAATATGCCGGGGTTGATTGGAATGCGCTTGCGCCTTTGGATGCCACGCTCATTGAGCGCATGCGCGAGTGCGAATGTATGTTCATGGATGTCATCGCCCGACTGGAGTGGAAGCGCAGCATACCGTATGCAACCCGCAAGCGCTGGTATCTGCAGCACCTCCGTTTCTGGAATGATTACCTTTCCCGGCATCGCATCAATCTGTATCTCTCCGCATGGATGCCGCACGAGCTCCCGGATCTCATCATTTACTATTTGTGCAAGGCAAGGAGCATTCCTGTCCTATACTTTGACGCCTCTGCTGTGCGAGACACATCTTTTGCCGAACACGATATCAAGCAGTCATCCATCCAGATTCGCCAACGCTACGAGGAGCTTGCAGCGGAGTATGCCGATGTAACTGACCCAAAAGACATACCCCTGAGTGACCGGTTTGAACAGCGGTACCAGGCGCTCACTGCCCCAATGGGAGAAGAGCCTCCGCTTGAGAACGTTTGGAATACCACCTATTTCGACCATGTTCGAAAGCTGCTGATTGAGAAGCCGCTGTTTTTCTGCAAGTGCGCCCTGCAGTATGTAACTCCCAGGGGCATTGCCAGGGCGCGCAGCACATGGCGACGGAAGAGAATTATTGAGGAACGCAATGCATTCTACGAGGCGCATGCCGTAACGCCCGATTTATCCAAACCGTTTGTGTACATGACGCTGCATTACCAGCCGGAGGCATCTACTATTCCGATGGCCGGCGCATATCGGGAGCAATTGCTTATTGCGCAGACGCTGAATGCCTGCCTGCCTGATGGCGTGATCATTTACGTAAAAGAGCACCCCCGCAATAGTGGCTGGCTGCAGCGGAGCATTGCGTACTATGAGGATTTTCTGGCGCTCGAAAAAGTGCGTTTTGTGCCCCGCTCATTCGATACATTCACACTCCGCGAACATTGCATGGCGGTTGCCACGGCAACCGGCACTATCGGGTTCGAGGCGCTTTTTCGCGGCAAGCCCACGCTCATGTTCGGCCATAGGTTCTATCAGTACGCGCCGGGCGTCTATCAAATCCATTCCATGGATGACTGCAGGCGCGCCGTACACGATATTTTCGTTGAGAAGAAAGCACCCACGCTCAAAGAGGCGCGCTTGTTCATGAAAGCAATGGATGACACATGCATACATGGCACGCTGAATATCTGGCATCTCAAAGTCTCACACTTATCAGATGAGGAGCATATGCAAGCCAATGCGGAGGCGATGCTACACGAGCTTTCCCTGCTTGCTCCGGCGATAGCAGCCGTGTAATACGCTCAAATCGGTTCGGTGCTTCCGTAAGGTTCCAGTAAGATGGGTTCTATGAAGATCGTCCTTCTTAACGACGATATGTTGCCTGAGGCGAGGGGCGGCGCCGCGGTTGTTGTCGATCGTCTGCGGCGGGCGTTCACGGAACAGGGCCACGAAGTCATGCTCATTTCGACGCATCAAGATACCGCCAATAATGTGCGGAATGTGCAGGATGGCATCGGCAGGATCATGCAGATCCCGGTGCGCTATGATTTTCGCAAGAGGCATCGCTATTGTGTCTCTAAACCGGCCGGTGTGCTGGACGCGATTGATGCGGCGCTCCGCGAGTACAAGCCCGATATCGTCCATGCGCACAATGTACATTCGTCTATAACGTACAGCGCACTCCGGGTTGCGCAGAGGCATACCGATTCCCTGTTCCTGACTGCCCATGACACATTCCTCGTTTCGTTCGGGCGCGTGTGCGGCGGTGCATATGAGCGGGACGCTCTTGCGGGGCGCGGACACCACATGCGGTTTACCGAGCATATACAGGCTGTCGGGAGACGGTACTGGCCGCTGCGCAACAGTGCGATCAGGCGGATTCTAGAGCAGACGGGGACACAGGTGATTGCCATCAGTGAGGCGCTCAAGATATTTCTTGAAGCCAACGGTATTCGGGTTTCTGCAGTCGTGCACAACGGCGTAGAGGTGAACCCGCCCATTGGCCAGGATGCCGTTGGAACATTCCGGCATACGCACAAGCTCACTGGTCCGACAATTCTCTACGGAGGCCGAATGAGTGAAGACAAGGGGAGTCTTGAACTATTGCGCGCGTTTCCGCTTGTGCGCAAACATTGTCCCAATGCGCAACTTCTGCTGCTTGGCGATCCGGAGCGTATTGCCTCCGCTTTGGACATGCTGTCGCAGCAGGATCGGCAGGGGGTTATTCTTGCAGGCTGGCTGCCGCAGGAGCAGGTGCGCATAGCATTCGCCGCTGCAACGGTTGTCACCACGCCGTCAATTTATCTCGATTCATTCAATCTGATGAATATTGAGGCGATGGCCGAGGGGACGCCTGTTGTCGGGACATGTTTTGGCGGGACGCCGGAAACAATCGTAGACGGCGTAACAGGGTACGTTTGCAATCCTCATGAGACATCCGCTTACGCCCAAGCTCTTACAACTATTCTTTCAGACAGCAGCCTGGCCAAGCGCATGGGTGATGCCGCACGGGTGCATGTGGTAAAGGAATTCTCGCTCGAGAAACAGGCTGCGCAGTACATGCATCTCTATTCGCGAGCGTGACGCATGCATGTGCGGATAGATGAGAGGAGAGTTCTCACCGCCAGTACGGCTGTATTTTTTCCCGCATGGTTTTCCCCATTATCACCGCTTTTTCCTCCTGCGTGTGTTCCTCGTGGGAGCCTGTCGGACCTCCCACATACGGCTGCGTACAATTTTCTATTGCCCGTAGGAAAAGCCGCATGTCTCTCAATGTCGGGGTTTCCCCGTTTTCCACAATACTCTGTACGGCTTTCTTGCAATCCTCGTTTGTGCTGACCCTATGCACCCCCGGTGCATACTGAAAGAACCTGTGCCCAAACATTATTACAGGTTTGCCTTTAAACAGCGCTTCCAGCCCGGCTGTTCCTGTTGCTGTTGCTACGGCTACCGCATGCGCTGTCAGCACAAACGTACTAAAGTCCCTTCGTATGAGTTTGACCGATGGAATATTTGCCAGTGTTTCATAGAATGCTTTGCTGCGGCATATTTCCCCCTGTGCAGGGTGTTCTTTGATGTAAATCTTTACGTCCGGCGGCAGATGTGCCGCCAGCATTTGCGCCATGAGTTCCTGATTGTTGAATACGCCTGCCATTGGACATGTTGTGGCTTCTGGTTGCAGGTGCAGTGGTAGGTAAATGTATCTTTCCTTCAGGTCTGGCTCCTCTGCCATCTGATCGTACAACTTGGAAGTATTATGCTGGCTGACTTTTCTTGTCCAGAATTCCAGTGAAAGCAGTGAGGAGAGTAAATATTTCGGTTTCTTAAAGAGCAGTTCCAGTGCGGTTTTGCCCCATTTAAGGAAGAAACTTCGGCGTGCCAGATGTTTCTCTCTGCGGAACATGTACCACGGGTCCTCGTTTTTGGTCGTATACTTCCGGAAGATTTCCTCAAATTTGTCGGAGAGCTTCACTTCCTGTTTCGGATCGTTGTTTTCCGCCTGCACAACAGCCAGCTCTCTCCGAAGTGCCTCCCCCGCTTCTCTGTAATCGCTCTCCAGAAGGAAGGCATCCATGATCACAAATCTCTCTATGTAGAAGAACGGGATCTGCTTTATTTTGCAGAGGGAGTACAGCACGTAATCGTAGCACTGGTGCGGCACGGTATAGCTCAGTACCAAATCAATTTTTTTGGTTTCGAGCAGATGATTAAAATAGAGGAAATGCCGGAGGTACTGCCGCTTTCTCTCATGGTAAGAAATGTCCCGGTACTTTGTGTACCGGTCTACCATAGCTATGAATGTCGCCTCACAACCGCGCATTTTTTCCATCAGGTCTTCATCCAGCGGCGTGACCGCATTCCAATCCACATTTGAATGTTCCTCCCTCATCAATTCTTTGGCAGGCAGCCAAATGTGCTCTTTTGCATCCAGTGTTGGCCATTGCTGCTTGTCATTCAGTATGGAAATGCAGGTATCCATCTTCAGCCCTTTTAGAGCTGCTTCCACAATCTCTTTGCACAGCACGCCGTCGAACGCTTTTAAAATGATATTCACGGTCTAAGTATGACAAAAAGCATACTCTCCGCCTACGATTAGCTCACCAATTCCCAAGTAAGCGGAGTTCCTCTCTCGATTCGTGCAGCCGCTTTTTTCCCAAGCACATTTTCAAACTCCTTTGGCGGCAGGCCGTTTGCGGGGCGAATGGATCGGACATTCTCTTCTGAGAATATCTCCCCCTTCTGCATGTTCCTTACTACGAATAAAGACCGGCGGAATTGCAGGCTCTTCTTATCCTGGCCGCTCGCGCCGTACGATACGTTTCCCAGTATTGTCTTATTAAGCTTATCTCCGGGGGTAGGGGATTGTTCCTGCGCCCGGATTGCATCCACCATTTCTTTAAATTCATTCGGCTCTAATGAAAACGCGTTATCCGGTCCCGGTTTGCTCCGATCGAGTGTGAAGTGTTTTTCAATAACACATGCACCTAGTGCAACTGCGGTGAGCGGCACCTCTTGTTCCAATGAGTGATCGGAAAGCCCTACGGGGAGCTTGAACCGTTCCATCATATCCGGAATGGTTGCAAGGTTCATTTCCTCTGGTTTTGCGGGATACGCACTGGTGCATTTGAGTAGAATAATTTGATCATTCTCCGAAGAATGTACCGCATCTACAGCATCTTGAATTTCTTGAATACTTCCCATTCCGGTCGAGATTATTACAGGCTTGCCTTTTGCAGCAATGTAGCGAATTAGTGGTATATCAACCAGTTCGAAAGATGCGACCTTGAATGCTGGGACTCCCATTTCGTCTAGAAAATCCACCGCTTTAGTATCGTGTGGCGTGGAAAACAGATCCATACCTAATTCATTTGCAAGATTCATTAATTTTGGTTGCCAACCCCAAGGCGCATATAACTCTTCGTAGAGCTCATACAGATTCCGGCCCTCCCATGCCGTGCCTTTTTCAATCATGAATTCCCTTTTGTTGCATTGCAACGTGATCGAATCGGGAGTGAATGTAAGCAGTTTGACTGCATCTGCACCCGCAGCCTTCATTTCGTGAAGCATTCTGACAGCACAGTCAAAGTCTTGAAGATGATTCCCTGACATTTCGGCGATTACGTACGTTGGGTGGCCAGTTCCAACAATTTTATCGCCAATAGATACTGTCGAGCTCATCGGATTTCACGAATTAATTCGAAGGCTTCTGCCGCTCCAAATCCCGACACACTGCCCCAATAAATTGCATGTGCCCTCAAGACTTCCTCCGAACGAGGGTGCGGGAATGCGCGCATTTCTTGTTCGTAGACTTTCATTGCAGATATTTTGCTTTCCAACGTATTGCTAATGTCCTCGAATGTTGTTGGGTGGAATCTTGGGGAAAAAGACTGGAATGCCCATTCGGTTGACGATGGTACCTCGTATGCGTACACCTGTTTTACTGTTCCCCCTTCCATTGGACGCGTTGCGGTGAGTACTGCCCTGAATGTGCGCTCATGGTCGATGTTTAGATCTCCCCCATGTTGGGTGAATACCATAGAAGGTTTTATTTGCTTAACATGGTCCTCTACCATTTTTATGATTTCCAAAAGCGGCACGGTATCGAACCTATTATCAGGAAGATGCCCGATTTTCACGCTTTGTGCCCCAAGAATTTTCCCAGCCTTTGCAGCTTGGGTATGCAATTCTTGTATTTGCTTTTTGTCTGTTTCCGCGGGGCTGGAATATCTGGACGTGATACCTTCTCCCAGTATAATAATATGAACAGAGTTCCCTTCTTTTGCGAGCTTTGCAATTGTTCCTCCACAGCCTAGCACCTCATCGTCTGGGTGTGCGGCAACAACTAGAATATCCATTTTTCTCAAGAAGTAGAGATAATTATAAACATATCAATTCTATAATCCGCGCGAAAATTTACTAATTTTTTTCACAGTATTTCAAAAATTATACAATGAAATTGTATTCGTTCAATTCCTTCTGCCATATATCATACAGCCAGTGCTTAATGTTTTAATTACTTGCGCAGGCGGAGCGGGGTCACAGTATTTGGCCGAGTCTGTACGCAATACGTACAATATCTTTCTTGCAGATGGGAATGACGAAATAGTTGCTGCTCATTCGGATCTGCCGTTTCAAAAAATTCCGCTTGGATCAGACCCTGCCTACAAAGCATCAATTACCACACTCGTAAAGAAACTAAAAATAGATTTTATTGTCCCCGGCGCGGATGAAGAATTGATACCGCTCGCTATCTTGCATGAAGAGAGTGTCGTCAAGTGCGTGATGCCTATCAAGCATTTTGTTGAGGCATGTTTGCACAAAAAGAAGCTTATGCATTTACTCCACCAGCACGGTCTTTCAACACTACTCCCCTTTGCTACGGAAGACGAGGTGGTATTTCCCGCAGTTGCAAAACCAATTTTCGGCAGAGGGTCGTATCAAGCCCATCGGATTGATACCAAACATCAATTAGAAGGGTATTTGAAACTTTACAGCAAAACATTCCCAGAAATATTAGTGCAGCCATGCATAGATGGTCAGGAGTATACGGTTTCGGTGATTCTAAATAACATGAACAAGCTCATTGGCATTGTCCCAAAGCGCATCATTCGCAAAAAGGGCATTACGCAAGTCGCAGTAACAGAAAACAATGCTTGTATTGAGGAAGTGTGCAAGAAAATTGTCGAAACAATGAATCCGTGCGGTCCGTTCAACGTGCAACTAATGTTGCTAAAAAATACGTGTTACATATTTGAAATTAATCCACGACTCTCCACTACTGCGGTACTTACGGACAAAGCCTTTGGGAATGAAATAGATCTATTTATTCGGCACTATGATCACGACAGAATTTTTCCATTACCTGCAATGAGAGAGAGGGTGTACCTTTATCGAGGCACTCAAAATTTCTTTGTTGATGCAGCAAATATTTAGCATCTTGGCGCGTTTATCATAGTGGGAATCTTTTACCATCTGATCGGATCACCAGATTTTCATCTATAGAAAGTGCGCCCATGTATTTTCCATATCCAGCTCCCAAATCTATATTTATGTATCCTTTCTCTATTGTCGGCTCATTTCCGAGGTATGTATTCCCCGCCACGATTCTGTACAGGTCTAGATATTTTCTGTTCATCGGAATGTCTTTTGGTCGCAAGAAGAAATTTCTCTCTTCAAAGTTCAAAATTTTCTTTGTGTATTGCTCTTTTAATAGACCGGCATGAAGTGCCAAATAGTCTTTTGTGATGTACCAATCCTTCGTTTTATCAATCAAATTAAAATATAGTTGTAGCCTATCTTTTAATAGTTCTACGTTGTTGTTCAGCAGTGCGTGCTGCACTTTTTTTGGATATTGTTGCAATGCCTCCATCCCTCCATATTGCAGGAGAAACGACTGTCTTTCGAGATCCTGCCCATTTACATATTTGTCCCATACGAACTCATGATTCCCTCTAATGAAGATACAATGACATTCTTTATCAAGTTCGTTTAAAAGCTGAAGAGTCTGTTCGGTATTTGTTTGTTTATCAATATAGTCTCCAAGAAAAATAAGTGTAGTGCTGCTTTCTGGCCGGATCTGCCGAAGCAATGATTCTAACTCTCGTACGTTTGCGTGAATGTCGCCAATTATGTAGGTCATAACATTTCGAAAATATTAACGTCGTCTCCAGACGATTTGCCAAATTCCCCCTTTGCAGTTCTCAGGATAATATCGGCGACATCTTGCGGAGGGACTCCACGATAACCTGTCATGTCTGTTTTAGTCATTCCGGGGTGGACTGATACGATACGCAAGCTTTTTTCATCAAGTGCCAATGCTTTTGTAAAACCCCTGATGCCCCATTTTGTCGCGCAGTATGGGGCTAGTTCTGGATCACCCATGTATCCAGCACCGCTTCCAATGGAAATTATTGTCTCCCGAATGTATGGCAGAAGAAGTTTTGTCAATTTAAGTGTGCCCTCAAGGTTTGTTCGAATTTGATATTCGATTTCATCAAATGTTTGATCGCGAAGCCGTTTCCAAACTATAACACCTGCGTTATTAATTAGTACATTTAGGTGCCCATAATTACTTTTTATAAATTCTGCGCACATCTCGATACTCTTATTATTTCCGAGGTTTAGCTCTATTTCCTCAGCCCTTTCTGCACCAAGATCATGACATTTTTTACACAAATCTTGTGCCATTTTCCTGTTTCTTTGGTACGTAACCAAAAGAATGGCACCCTCTCCTGCAAGTTTGTATGCAGTCTCTGCACCGATGCCCCGACTGCCACCCGTAAGAAGAATGGTTTTACCTCGGAGCAGATTCATAGTTTTATCCTAAGTTACGAGCCACTAGATCACAACCTTTTACCGCAGAATCCACTTCTAATTCCCTCAGTCCTCGTTCATGTTTTTGGATAAATAGTAGACTGGAAAACCATGCTCCACCCCTGTTTTTTCCCCTGAAAATCCAGCCTTCCTAAACGCCCGCACTGACGCTGAATTTTTCTGTTTTATTGTCGCCTGAAAGTTGTGTGCGCTATGTACAGACCACATTCGCCGTATGCCGATATTTATTAGGGCGGAACCATATCCCTTCCCTTGAAATTTCGGATCAATGTGCACATCAATTTCTACTGTCATTCCATCGGGAATGCTATTAAATCGAATTTGACCGATCGGTTGATTCTCACTGTTTATTGCTATAAATATTTGGCATTCTCGGTCGCTTAGCGATCGGAGAAACCACTCAATATGATCCTCCCACTCAATTGGTTCGGAATGGAAAGCTGCAGCTCGGACAGTCCGATTATTCGCCCATTGAAACAATAGATTGCAGTCAGCTTTTCTAGCATCCCGCAACCATAATTTTTCATTTGCAAGTTCCATACACACTCTGGCTGCGCCATGACCGTCGACCAGTGATTTTCCTGCTTGAGACATCGTCGTACGTTTGACCTGATCAGTCAGCAACTTGCGGAGCGCATCCGATATTTCTTTTGGCGATACATCTGCATGCCAGCCGAGATTGACGGCAGCATCGGACTCTTCCATTCCCTCTGCGACTGCCCTTTGATTATCGGCCAGAACAATGGAGAGCGCAGGAAGGCCGACGCAGGCAAGCTCATAGCACGTGGTTCCTCCTCCAGAGATTGCGATATCGGCCCACTCCATAAGCCTTTTCATGTTCGTTGCATCTACGATGATTTCCATTCCTCTCGCGTCCCCGTCGGTTTGTATGCGTTGGATGTTCGGGTTCACGCCGCCTACAACGATTGTGGCTGCAAGTCCTTTAACAGATGTAATAGCTTCAATGACTTTCGCCGTCACATTTTCCGGATCGCTGCCGCCGAGGGTAACCAGAATTTTTCGTGCCGCAGGGGCAATTTCTTTCTCGGCCGTTTCCTGCGCGAACTCTTTTCTTAGCAGTGCAAAAGTGGTTCCGAGCAGCAGCTTTGTTTCCGGTTCCCGTGATTCATACAACTCTTCCGATGCGTACACATTCTGGTTTAAGACAATGTCTGCGCAGTAATGCTCTGCATGTCCGTAATCATCAATAAACAGTAATTTGTGCCCATTCTGTTTTATGGATTGCTGGTACGAGGCAGAGAAATCGTACCCGTCCACAACGATCCACTGCGCATTGGTTTTCGTGGCACACGCTGCCGTTTCTACCGCATCTTCTTCCGTATATGGTTCAGCGGAGAGGGCGCGCACAGTGCATCCTTCCTCCTCAATTCTTTTTCGGATGGTATCCGGCAGTGTCTTCGAAAGAAATTCCACCATGCCGCTCCCGGCTTTCCACTCCTGTGCAAGTGCGAGGCACCGCATGGCATGACCGGCGCCGATTTGCGTGCCTGCATCGGTTCTAATGACAAGATTCTCGCGCATGAGGATGTATTGCATTAAATATACTGGCCCGCATCTACCTTGAGTACCTGCCCGGTAATGTGCCGCGCCTCTTCGCTGCACAAGAATGCAACCACGGGCGCGATATCTTCGGGTTGCCCCAATCGTTTTATGGCGCATTCACTCAAGACAAGCTCGCGCACGGAATCCGGCGTGTCCACTTGCGATGTTGTTTCTATAAAACCGGGAGCAACCACATTTACATTGATATTGTATTCGCCCAATTCCAGTGCGGCGGCTTTTATCAGGCCGGTCAGGCCCGCCTTCGCCGCGTTGTAGCTTGCGGTTCCACGGCGTGCGCGCAGACCGTTGATTGATCCGATGGAGACGATTTTTCCCGCCTTCTGTTGTATGAAAACAGGGGAGACGGCATGGATGTAGTTGAATGTTCCCTTCAGTGTCACATCAATCACTTCGTCCCAGTCTTCCTCCGAAAGCTCCCACAGAGTCCCTTTGCGCGCAATGCCGGCACTGCATACCAATGCATGTAAGCCGCCAAGCTGCTTCTCTATCGTTTGTACTATCTCTTTTGCGCGTGAAAAGTCGGCTGCATTTGCCTGTATGGCAATTGATTTTCCGCCCAATGCTTCTACTTCTTTCACTAAAGACTCGGCTGCCTCTTTTTCACTCAAGTATGTAAAGGCTACGTCATTGCCAGCTTTTGCGAGCGTTCGTACGATTTCCGCCCCAAGTCCGCGTGATCCTGCCGTTACCAGTGCTACGCGTTTTTGCACGGGAAAATGCTATCACAATTGCGCTACTTGTCGCTCATTTTTGCCGTATTTCTGGCCTGCAGGGCAATTTGCAGAGCGGCATTTGCTTCCGCCAGATTCCTCCGGGGGGCCTGCTGCGTTTCAATGCATTCCAAAAAGTGCTTCATTTCATCGATATACATGTCATTTGGTTCCCAATTTTCAGGTTCAGCAAAGGAATCCACGATCTTTCCGTCCCGGTTCTTCACTTCCACAATTTTCTCAGTAAAGTCCCACCTTATGGATCCTTTAGTGCCTGTAATCGCGCAGAAACGCCTGTATTCCGGTTCGGTAAAACTCAGGTGCACATGGCTTTTCATTCCTCCTTCATGCACCAAATTAATATCGGCTGTACCATCGATTTCCGGCAGACCAATTGTTGCCGCTGACTGGGTTGTGGCCTGCGCGATTTTTGCCGGGCCGAAGTACCAGAGAGCCAGGTCAATTTCATGGATGCAGTCGAGCACTGCCCCGCCCTGGGCAGGATCTGCGCTGTAGCTCTTTTTGTAGTCCTGCTGCGGTCTCCAGTTTGGCAGATAGGATCCTGTGTACACCTCTGCCTCAAGAATTTTTCCTATCCTTCCTTCATCAAGCAGCTTCTTTACCATTGCGGGTCCCGGGTGGAACCGCATATTGCAGCCGACCATGCAGGCGCGGTTTCGCTTGGCGGTCTCTTCCTGCAATTCGTCGATTCTTTCGGGGGTATGTGAGAGCGGTTTTTCTATAAATACGTGCGCGCCTGTTTTTGCCGCTTCGAGCGCTTGCGGCACATGCGTGATCGTCGGGCCGCATGCCAACACGATTGACGGCTTATAGCGCGTGAGCGCCTCAGTGAAATCCGCAAACGGCTCAACTTGCAGTTCATCCGCAGCGTTTTTGAGGTGATCCGCATCAGGATCGCTTACCGCTAAATCGTTTATCCCTAAAACCCGAAGATTGCGCAGATGCCGCATTCCGATCGAGCCTGCTCCGCTCACAAGGATCCGCCGCTTCATTTGGCATAGTGGGTACAAACCTTCCTTACCGCCTCCACTATGTCCTGCGCATCATCATCAGTCATTCCTGTGAACAGCGGCAATGAGATGATTTCTTCGTACGCCTTTTCTGCCACAGGGAACATTCCTTTCTTCGTGCAGAATGTCCTTTGGTAGAAGGGGTGCAGATGCACCGGAATGTAGTGCACATTCACGCCGATATTTTCCGCACGCAACGCTTCGAACGCCTTTGTGCGGTCTATGCCCAGCCGCACGACGTAGAGGTGGTAGGCATGCGACACATTATCGCGGACTTTGAGCGGAGTTACCGCCGACATTCCTGCAAACGCCTCGTCGTACATGCCCGCAATTTCCTGCCTGCGCTTTGTCCATTTCGGAACATTCTTCAGCTGGCTCATGCCAAGCGCGCATTGAAAATCCGTTAGGCGGTAGTTATAGCCAAGATCCGTCATTTCGTAGAACCAGGATCCTCTCTCCTGCCGTTCGCGATGGTCGCTTGTGAGACCGTGATTCCTGAATTGCCGCATCTTCTTCGCATAGTCCTCGTTGTCTGTTGTGATCATTCCGCCTTCGCCCGTTGCAATCGGTTTTACCGCATGGAAACTGAAGGTATTTATATCAGCGAGCGTGCCGACCCTCTTTCCATTCTCTAATCCGCCAATGGCGTGGCACGCATCATCCACAAGCGGCAAATTATGTTCCCTGGCAATTGTCCGCAGCGCCTCATACTCGCACGGTTGCCCCGCGTAATCCACGGAGATTATCGCCTTGGTTTTCTCCGTAATCGCCTCTTCGACTTTCGTTGGATCTATGAGGAGCGTATCCGGTTCGCTATCCACGAATACGGGGGTGCCACCCTGGAACACAATGGCGTTTGCAGTAGATGCAAATGTCATTGTCGGCACTATTACCTCATCTCCTTTCCTTACACCCAATGCGAACATCGCCGCGTGGAGCGCAGCCGTTCCATTGCTTACAGCAATCGCTTCTTTTGCCCCTGTAAAGGAGGCAAATACTTCTTCAAACTTTCCTACAGTCGGTCCGGTTGTAAGCCAGTCAGACCGAAGCACTTCTTCCATGGCACGAATGTCATCATCGCTTACCGTCTGTCGGCTGTAGGGGAGCAGCTTCTCCCGCACCGGAGTTCCGCCGTCGATGGCGAGCTTTTCCTGCATTTTCCAAATAGCTACATCATCTTTTTCAGCTGATCTACAGTCAGCCATTCCTCATTCGTGTCACTGGCGTATCTGAATCCGTCAGTGATATTGGACTTCGGCCAACTCTCTTTTCTCCATGTTGTGTTTTCGGGGAAAATCACAAAGGAATCACTGCGTTCCATTGCGTTTCTGCTCTCATCTTCCGAAAGGAGCACTTCATGCAGTTTTTCCCCCGGGCGAATGCCCACGATTTTCTTCTTGCAGTCGGGAGCCAGTGCCTCGGCAAGATCTACGATCTTCATGCTCGGAATTTTCGGTACGAACACTTCGCCGCCGATCATTTCTTCAATCGAGTTGATGACGAACTGCACGCCCTGTTCCAGGGTGATCCAGAACCGCGTCATGCGTTCATCGGTTATGGTGACTGTGCCCGTTTCTCGCTGTTTCTTAAAGAGAGGGATAACGCTGCCGCGGCTCCCCACTACGTTTCCGTAGCGCACGCATGCAAAGCGTGTTTTCGCCGTACCGCTGTATGCATTCCCCTGCGTAAACACTTTTTCTGCCACAAGTTTGGTGGCGCCGTATAGATTCACGGGATTCACCGCCTTATCCGTGCTCAGTGCCAGCACTTTTTTCACTCCGGAATCCAGCGCGGCTTCTATGATGTTCTCCGCTCCTCCTATGTTCGTTTTTACGGCCTCAATCGGGTTATATTCACATGCCGGTACATGCTTGAGCGCCGCCGCATGCACCACAATATCCACACCTGTCATCGCCCGGCGCAGCCGGTCGCGGTCGCGAACGTCTCCGATGAAGTAGCGCATGCGGGGATCATCAAATCCTTCGCGTTGCATCTCATACTGCTTGAGTTCATCGCGGCTGAACACGATTACCTTCTTTGGCTTATGCTCTTTCAGCACTGTTTCAATGAATTTTTTCCCGAAGGATCCGGTGCCGCCGGTTACGAGAATTGAGAGAGAATCCAGGTTGCCCATATGATGCGAATCGTAGCACAAAACAGGAGAAATTAAGTGATTTTCCGTTGTTTCTCCTTCGGTTTCCATATCAACACTGACGTTGGGTTTAGAGGGCTTACACCATAGACATCATAATCGTTGCGCAGGATTTCAATATCATTCCGATTTTGTACGATGCTGAGCAGATCTTGATTATAGTCATTCATTTTTGTGTATTTCTTCCTCATCATACCCAAGAGCGTATTGTCACAATTTTCATGAATTGGTTCCATATGCACTACTGCAACAAGGCGATCAAAGTATTGTGAAAGTGTCTGGATCACATTCTCTGCTGTCGGCAACTGTTCGATTGCGTGCCTGGTGATGAGGAGCACCTTCGAGTTCGCACCGCATTGTTCCAGAATGTTGTATGTACTGTCATAAAAATTACAGTACTTTACCGAAATCAGTGGCGAGTTCTCATACAGCATACTTGCTGTTTCGATAGCATTTTTCGAGTATTCTCCGCCAATGTATTTTTTGCCCGGGTATTTTTTGCTCAGTTCCCAAAGGTTGATTCCGTACCCGCATCCTATTTCAACCACCGTATCAACTTTTTTCATGAAAGGCTTGGCGTACTTTGTCAGCAGATTCGCATTGAAGTCTGCGATTCGGTCCGCGGGCATTTCGTACAGTTTTCCTTTGCGCGAGATGCAGATCTTGCCAAGATTGCCTGATCTTAATTCATAATTTTTTACATCACTCGCATCGATAATTTCTTTTTGTCTTTTTACGAACATCAGGCAATCCGCATATTTATCCTTATCGTATTCGCTATCTATTTTTTCGACTGTTCTTCGGGGGGTTTGCCACCCCTTTATGCCAAGCAATCTTTCTGGCCAGGGTGACCATTGCGGCAATTCATTCAAAGGAATTTTCCTTGCGAAGCAGCTCGTTTTAGACATGATTTTTTGCAGGGGATGATGTAACACATTTTTATTCCTTTGCGCATATGGCATTGCAGCCGGATTGTATCACTTGCGCTGATATTGTTTCCACCTTCTGAAAACGTTTTTGTTCAGCTTCATTATGTCTGGGTTTTCGTCCAGGAATGCGAGCATTTCATGCAGGCTGAAATTGTTTCGGGGGGCAAAATTATCCACAATTGCTTCGATCACTCTCGCATCTTCTTCCGTATCCACATCCAAGTGGATATCCGGGCGATGTAGGTTTCCCTGCGCTTCGATATTCATGATTTTGTATATCTCGGGATGCTGCCGCATGCACAACGTCCCGTGTTCACGCACTGCAGGATCCTGCGTGCGTTCCGCCGCTTCTTTGAGCGTTTGGACGGCAAATACCTCTGCGTAGCATCCCGATGGGTATGACGCCTTCATGTCGTTGCCGATCAGATCATAGGAGTCATCCTGCCGATATATGCCGATAAGCTCATCAATGACTGCGGGATCAATGAGCGGTCCGTCGCCATATACCTGTACTCCGATATCCGCTTTTTCCTGTTCCAACGCTCCGATCATGCGTGCGACAACGTCATCTTCCGGCCCTCTATGACAAGAGATGTTTTTCTCTTTGCACAGTTGCGCAAGCACATCATTCTCAGCACCTTCAGGTATTGCCACCACGATGCCGTCGATTTTTTGGGATTGCCGGACACGGTCAATCAAATGTTCAATCATCGGCTTCCCTCCTATGTCGTGCATGTGTTTGCCCGGGAGCCGCTCAGACCCCATGCGCGCGGCGATGATCGCAACAATTTTTGGCATTGTTTGTACTGTGGAATAGTACTCTCGTATGTGCAAGAGTTTATGGTGAGTTGCACCCACTTTCTACCTCGTGGGTTTGTAAGACACGATTGGCTTACTTCTTCTCTTGTATAGCCAAAAAACGTTGCTGTAACTTCCCTGTAAGATCATGGATTCTCCTGCTTTGCTCGGCAAGTGTAGCCAGGTATCCTTCCCGATCGTCTGTAATTTCCTGGCAGCAACTCATTCCTCTTTCAATCCACTTAGACGCCTCTTCTGGTTGCGCAGCAGTTTGGGCGGCCTTGGCTGCAGCCAAACATGCTTCTGCCTGGTGGTATAGCGTATTGCTTACCCAACTTTGCGCAGTTGTATTGCCTTGGGAAGCCAGAATCTTCATTTCCGCAGCATCATTTTCAAATTGTGCAACAAGCTGATACGGATCTTGCGCATCATCTTTGAGCAAGCAGAGATTCCGCGAGTCACGAGCGATACAGGCAGCTCCATCCAGACCTTGTTTTACCGCTACATTCAATGATTTCTGATACAGCTCTGCGGCCTCTTTCCACTCTTCGGCATACAAATGGATGGTTGCCTGCTCAAAGAGCGTTCGGGCAACCGAGTCCCAATTTTCAACTTGTCCATACTCTTTCAGCACTTCCGCAAACATGTGCTTTGCCATCGCTATTTGCGCATTTCCATTACTTTTTTGTCCTTGTGCAATCAAATGAAAACCCAACCGCCTCATGCGGTTTCCATTAAATTCCTTCGCTTTTCGGGCGAAATTTTCCGCTGCAGTGGTTCCTTGTTCCTGCATACACCGTCCCAGGAGAGCAATGAGGAAGTTACTGTCATCAAAATCCCGCACGGTCATGTTATGCGCCTCTTTAAGCGTAAAATTGCCGCTGCCTTCCTGCTCCGCTTCACGCTCAAAGAAGTATGCGGCAAGTTCGTCCATTGCCTGCTGTGCCGCTTTTGCATCTACTGCCGCCAATGCATTCCATTGCTGCCGGAATTCCAATAAGTGTCTACGTGCGAATGCATTGTATGTTTCCGCAGTTTCCTGTGCATGCGGGGCAACCGACTCTTTCACCCCTTTTTGCAGATTGGCTATTAATTCGGCGATATGCCGGGCAACTTCGGCGTCTGCGTCGCTTTTGTTCTGCGGAGCAGTTTCTGTCGAATCGGGTGTTTCATTCGGTATGGGATCACTCATAGTTATATGATAATTTAAAAAATAAATATGTCAATTCAACATAAACGTTCCTCGTTGTCAGATGCTAGGTGCCTTTTTGGTTCCCTACTATTCTTGCCTTCGATGCGCATTGCCCTCTTCTCTTCCACCATTGATGCCAGTGACGGCTATGGAAACATTACGTATGAGCTCTCTGCGCACTATGCGAAGCTTGGACTGGATATCACGCTGTTTCTCCCCAGGTCTCAGCAGGAGGTTGCCGATAGGCTCGCTCTGCCGTTCCCCGTTCGCTGCGAACTGCCCGAGTACATCTTCCGTTTGCACCAGCCGAAGGCGCTCGCTTACTGGCGCAGGGTCGATCTATCAGGATTCGATATCGCTCATTCCCTCTTCGCATTTCCCTACTGTCTGATTGCGGCGCGTTCCGCCAGGAAGGCGGGTATTCCTTTCATCATGGGGGCGCAGGGGACGCATGGCGTTCGTCCGCTCACGTACTTTGCGGAGCGGCGTGTACTCAAATGGTGCTATCGCC
This sequence comes from Candidatus Peribacteraceae bacterium, assembly GCA_028699155.1. Taxonomy (GTDB): domain Bacteria; phylum Patescibacteriota; class Gracilibacteria; order Peribacterales; family Peribacteraceae; genus STF1-71. The sequence goes on from JAQVVD010000002.1 coordinate 89,225, forward strand.
AGGCGCGGTGCATCGCCGTTCCCAGTGAGTATACGAAGCGGATGATCCTGCAGTATGCAGAAGAATCATACGACATCCAGGTCATTCATAATGGCGTGCACTTCGACCGGTTCCAGAAACATGTTGATCCAGCTCCGATATGCAAAAAATACGGGGATTCCATCAAGCTGCTCACTGTAGGAGGGCTGTGGGGGCGCAAAGGGCATGATATCGTTCTGCGCGCACTGCAGCGGGTTTTGCAGCGCCGCACAGACGTGCAGTACATCATCGTCGGGGACGGGAATGCGCGTGCATCATTGCAGGCACTCGCGCAGGAACTGGGTGTTGCTGCGCATGTGGATTTTGCAGGCCGCCAGTCCGGGGATGACCTTGTCCGCTACTTCCAGGCATGCGATATCTATGTGCACACTCCCAAGGTGACCGACGATCTCAAATTCGAGGGATTCGGGATCGTCTATCTGGAGGCCAGCGCCTGCGGTAAGCCGATTGTGGCGACCGATGCCGGCGGCATACGCGATGCGGTGCTGGACGGGGAAACCGGCCTCATTGCTCCCAATGAAGATGGAGAGGGCGTTGCCGATCGCATTCTCACACTCTGCAACGATGCCGATCTGCGCACGCGGTTGGGGGAAACGGGCAGGGAGTATGCGCGGAAGAACGATTGGTCTTTGGTTGCTGCGCAGTTTAAGAGCATCTATCGTTCTTTCCATGCGTAAGATGCTCATCACCGGCGGCGCGGGGTTCATCGGCGTGAACGCCGTGCGGTTCTTTGCAGCGCATGACTGGGATGTGACGATCTTCGATAACTTCTCCCGCAGGGGGACCGAGTACAACATGGAGAGGCTCAATGCAGATATGCCGGGCCGTGTGCGTGTTGTCCGCGGCGACGTTCGTACGGATAGCGCGAAGCTCAGGGAGCTTGCCGAGCAGCACGATGCCATTCTGCACCTTGCCGCGCAGGTAGCCGTGACTACTTCTGTCACGGATCCGCGCAATGATTTCGAATGCAATGCGCTCGGGACATTCAATGTGCTGGAGGCAGTTCGCCTTTCCGAGCGGCGGCCGTTCCTCCTCTACTCTTCCACGAATAAGGTCTACGGCGGGCTTGAGAATATTCCGGTTGCAGAAGAAGAGAGCCGGTACGTATTCGCAGAAGGATTGCAGGGCGTCCCGGAGACGCAGCAACTCGACTTCCATTCGCCGTACGGTTGCAGCAAGGGGGCAGCAGACCAGTACGTTCGCGACTATGCGCGTCTGTACGATATGAAGACAGTTGTATTTCGTCAGTCGTGCATCTACGGTCCTCATCAGCTCGGCGTAGAGGATCAGGGGTGGGTTGCCTGGTTCCTCATTGCGGGGATCTTCGGCCGTCCGGTGCAGATCTACGGGAACGGCAAACAGGTGCGTGACCTCCTCTACGTTGATGACCTCATCGCCTGCTACCACCAGGCGATCGAGCATGCAGATACGGTTGCGGGCAAGGTGTACAACCTCGGGGGCGGGCATGAGAACACGCTCTCTCTTCTGGAATTCCTGGATCTCATCAAGCAGGAGCACGGTTTGGATCTGCCGTACTCCTTTGCAGGAACGCGCCCCGGCGATCAGCCTATCTTCATTAGCGATAACTCTGCCGCCGCCCGTGATCTTGGCTGGCGGCCCGCAACGGATGTGCGCTCCGGCATTGCCCGTCTTGTAGAATGGCTCCAGGCGCACAAAAAGGATCTGCAGCAGTTCTACGCATCTTCTGGAAAATAGTGCACGGGGAACAAGCAGAGAGTTCTTCTTACACACTCTTCTTCCCAAGTGCTTCGACCAGCTCCCCGTTCGCCTTGGGCGTTAACTTTGACCTGAATCCCCTTCGCCATCAAGACAGATGATGATAGCATTTGCAAATGTGTATGGAGTGTTGAATGCGTGGCTGAGTGCGCACTCTTTCGTTGTTTCCTCCCATTTACCTTTGGATATTCGTTGGAAGTAATACTGGTTCTCAACCAATGTATTTTCACTGAGCGTAGTGACAGCATCAGGATTATATGCAATTGGAATAGTGAAAAATAGCCGACCACCCGGTGCGAGCATTGACTGTACATTTTTAATGGCAGCTGCAAATTTTTCCGGATCCTTTGGTTCTTCATCAAACCCAACATGTTCCAGAGTGGAGATGCTGATAATCAGATCGTATTTTGCTGACGGGGTAAAATTCACAACGTCTTGTTGGATAACTCCTGCGCCTTTCTCGTATTTATCAAGCACATCACGTTTCATGTTTGTGTAATGGGAAAGGACGTTTCCTATTTCCAAGACTCTTTTCTCTTTGGCTTCACTTAGCAGATTCAGTGCAATTGCGACTTCTACGGCGCGTTCATTATCGAATGTAGTGTTGTACCAATGGCAAAAATAGTGATAATTCTTGCCTCGAAAAACAAACCCCTTCTTCCCCATTGTTAGTGCATAAAAGGGGGTTAGGAGCACTTGCACTCCAAGTATGAGCATCATTCCAATTGCCGATGATAATCCATCATGATCCCATTTTTGCTCAAACCTTCCCAATAGCACACCAATCATGCCTATAGATTCTTTGTATGCTGCGTGCATTGTTCGCAGTGTACTTTGCATTCTCTTTTCTAATCAAGGAGCGTATTCCTCTTTGAGGTGCCAATCGCGATCTTGATTCGAATTATTCTATAAATTTAACCATGGATGTAAATCCTGACATAGATTCTGAGGTCGAGTATGTTGATTTATGGTACCTGCTGTTCGTTTAATAATGGCACAGACACTTACACCTCTTTTATATGAGGTACCATTTTTTTGCATTGTGCGTAAAAGATGGTTTTTCTCTCCAGAAAATATATGTTGTAGAATTTTGTTAACAACATGTGGAGGTGTGCCTAAATCGGTATTTTCCGGTCCCCATGTAGTACTCATTTTTCTTCCAATTATTCTGGCGGCTTTGATTAGTGGATAGAGTCGACTATTACAGTAAGAAAGAAGAAATTCTTTTACCGGTAGTCCTTTCCATGTCATCTGTAATCTTTCAATCGTATATCTTCTGTAGTTTTTAAATCCATTATCATGTCGGCTCCATAACGATGGATCTGCAGGTGCAATCATAAATAGATATGCGCCTACCTTCATTTTTTCTAATAATTTGGAGATAAAAAGACAATCGTCTTCTATGTGCTCTAAGACATCCATTAGCATAATACAGTCAGCTTTTTTTATTAAATCTTCAACATCATTTGACGCATCTCCAATTCTAAAGTCAGTTTCTGGGAATCTATTCCTGGCAAAATCAATTGCCTCTTTAATTGGGTCAATGCCAATACATTGGTATTCTTTTGATAAGGCATGTGTAACGCCTCCGGTTCCACAGCCAATATCAAGTAGTAGTGTATTTTTTGATGGTGGGGAAATGGCATGCAATAAAGCGCGGATAATTGCCAGTCTTCCTAAAAACCACCAATGTTTTTCTTCTACATTCGCATGTATTTTGAATTGAGGTAAATCCATCAATTGTAAGAATAATCCAATATTTAATTAGGCTCAAGATACGTTGAGCGGCGATTTTCTGAGGAGTGACAGGAGAACAGTATACAGGTTTTCGTGACGATGATTAAACCGGAATTCACACGGAACTAGACCAGAAGTGAGTTGGTTTTTCTTGTGAGGAGGGCGGAAAGAACAGAGACACGAGTCTTGTAGTCGCGAATATTGTACCGAAACATGAATTCCGAAAGAAACATAGGCAGTGTTGCTC
>JAQVVD010000019.1 GCA_028699155.1 Candidatus Peribacteraceae bacterium
TCACAAACACACCTTCTACCTGCATCTCAAAGAGTGTGAGTGGAGGTTTAATCATCGTCACGAAAACCTGTATACTGTTCTCCTGTCACTCCTCAGAAAATCGCCGCTCAACGTATCTTGAGCCTTTGTAATATTTCTCACAGGTTCTGCGTAGAGACATATGCATTCTCATTCGTATCTCCTTACAATCAACGCAATGTTCCGCGCATCCCTCATCACCGGCTTCGCACTCGTGCTCGCGGCGACGCTCATCGCCGCCAGGCGGCAGACCAGTCGCATGCTCGCACCTGTACGCGCAGAAAAGCGCAAGGTGCGGAATGCCTGAGTTCCCTTCTCTCCCAATGCCAAGGCCGCCCATCTGGTATCTGCAGGCAGTCGAACTCTTCGAAGGAGTGAGCGAGGAAGACATGCACGAGATGGTTGCCGGAGTGATTGATCGTACGTACGAGAAGAAGGAGTACGTCTACACGCAGCAGGACCGCGTGGAGAACGTGTACGTTCTCAAAGAGGGGGAAGTCACCCTCTTTAAGTCAACCGGGGAGGGGAAGCACATCATTCTGGACATTCTCAAGCCGGGTGCGGTCTTTGGGAATATCGGGTTCGACCCGGACGCCGGCGATCTCCACTATGCAGAAGTGACGCAGAAGGCGTACCTCTGCACGCTGCCGCAGAATTACTTCCTGCAGATTCTGGCACAACGCCCCGATATCGCTCTGCGCGTGCTCAATATTCTCAGCAAACGCCTCAGGCAGTACGAGATGCAGATTCGGGCGCTCTCGTCGCTGCGGGCGCGCGACCGCATTCTCGCAACCATCCGTCTCCTCAACGAGAAGGACGGGGAGAGCATCCTCCCGGAGGTCCTCCGGCGGCCGACCAGAATGACCCACGAGCGGCTTGGCAACATGGTGGGGCTCTCGCGTGAAACTGCGACAAAACAGCTGGGCGAATTGCAGGGGGAAGGTCTCATTGAGGTGCGCCAGAAGACCATCCGGCTCACAGAGTCGGGACAACGCGCGGTTGCCGCTCTCGCCTGAGCCCCTCTCAGGGAAGCTCTGCGCGGGAATTCGTGGAAGATTGACGAAAAATTATTCGCGTATTCTCATTCCGGTTGCTACACTTCCCCCGAATTTTTTCCCCAATTTCTCTTATGAAGTACGTATTTGCGGTTCTTGGAACGCTTTTACTCGCCGGTTGCAACGCTGCTCCTCTCGAAACCACGGAGGACGAAAACGCCGTGGTGGATGAGGCGCCGGTAGTCGTGGAAGAAGAAGCCGTAGTGGAAGAAGAAGCCGTGGAAGATGACGCCATGGTCGAAGTGGAAGCGGAAGTAGAGGCAGAAGCCGAAGTAGAGGCAGAAGCGGAAGTGGAGTAAGACGACGATTCCTGCAACGAAAGAGCGCGCTGGCATCCAAAGCCGCGCGCTTTTTGCATGCGGCGTTCTACCAATTGAGCCACGTGATGCTCGCCTGGAGCACCGTGGCGAAACTCACCCAGAGCAGGTAAGGAAGTTGGATCCAGGCAACCCAACGTGCGAACTTCCATACGGCGGCCATCATCCAGAGGAGCGAGAGAAGCACGACCAGAATATCCATCAGCGCCAGTAGGTTATTCTGCAGTGAGAACTGAATGGGGCTGAACGCCAGGTTCGTCGCAAGATTCACAATGAAGGGCGCTGCGACCCACCACGGCCACTGCTTGCGCAGGACACGGAGAAACACGAAACCGAAGGAAATCAGGATCAGCACGTAGAGCGCAGACCAGACAGGACCGAAGATCCATGCCGGCGGGGCGAACCACGGCTTGAGCAGCGACGCGTACCAAAGGGCGGTGTTCTCTGGAGACATGGCGGCAGTGTAGCACTTCCCCGCGCTCCTGCCGAGAATCGGCATTCCGTGCGGGTTGTACTCTATCCGCTGAGGATTTTATTCCTCGTAACAACCTTCGCGTAGATCCGCAGGGAATCCCAATGCTTCCAGTGGCGCGCACGGGAAACCGCCGTTCCCGTCGAATGCCAGTTTCCACGCATCGCCCTCGCGGTACGCCAGGAAGTTGCCGCCTCCTCCCGGTTCATTGAACGGCGCAAACCGCACGCCGCCGCGCGCGTAATCGCCCTGCACCTGTTGCAAGCTGACGACCGCTTCGCCTTCGCCTTTCTCGTACTTGTCGCGGAATACCAGTTCCAGCGCCTCTTTGTCGATTGCATGCTCACGGTCGAACGGCATCCATATTGCACATGTTACGGACGCGTCATATGCGGATGCCTTGGATTTCTGAAAGGCGAGGATGCACACCAAATCGTCCCAGATGTACCCGCGCACTCCTGCATCTGCGCTGTACACGGCATTCGTGGAATCGGCTCCCACGACGATATTCAGCGCGCTCTCCAGAGCACCTACATCAGCCAGGGCGACGTTCGTTGCGCCGTACTGCTCTCCGAGCAGTGCCGTTTTCTTGGGTCCGCCTTCTTCGTTCATGTTCCAAAAAAGAAGCGCTGCGCCCCTGTATGTCAAAGGGGGAGTATCCGTACCGTCTAACCCTTCAAAGAAGGTCTCAAGCAACGGATTCGCAGGGGCGGCAGGAGGTGGCGTAGGCGGTTCGTTTTCCGGTTCGCAGGGTTCCTCCCATGTGCGCAGGCACTTCTGTTTTGCAGGGCACCAGCTGTAGCCCGCTGCAATCAGGCAGCCGTGGTCGTCTGTCTGTCCGCCGATAATTTCCTCTGTGGGGGGTTGTTCTGTTTCCTCTGGCTGCTGCGGCGCAGCCGGGCCGCAGTTGCTCAGGAGCATCGCGAGGGAGAGGATCGGGACGAGGGAGAAGAGAGAGCGCGTACGCATAGGGGGAGGAGGATGTACGGAGGAGAGTATAGGCGGAATCGGCATCGAAGGAAGAGGTGTCCACTCTTCTACTTCTTCGGCCTCAATCACGCGCAGATCAGGAAGATGGAGCAGCGTTGGAGGAAGAGCGGCTGAGCACCCGCAGTGGATCAATCCACTGCGCGAGCTGCGCCTCCGTCTGCACGTATCCGCGCAGTTCCACTGCATCGCCGCGGTGAATGGAGAGGTGCAGGTGCGGGCGTTCGCCATCCGTCTGTGCCGTGAACCCTTCTCCGAGCGTCCCGATCCGTTCCCCCGCAGCCAGTCTCTGCCCCGTTGCCGCGGCAATCGAATCTAGGTTCAGGTGCCCGTAGAGCACCGTGGCCGCTGCGCCATCCAGCGTGCACTGCTGCACCGCCACTCCGCCGTAGCCGCTCACGGTCCGGCGGGCGAGCAGGGGACCGGCGCAGATTGCCTGCACCGCGATGTCCCGCGCCTCCTCCTCCGGGAGCAACTCGAAGTCTGCGCCCGTGTGGTAGCCGGTGAACCGTTCCGGCTGCACGGGGGAATCCTGCGGCGTGATACGTATTCCAAACGGCTTCCTGGTCACCCGTTCCTCCGCACGCGTCAGCGGCGCCACCCATGTGTCCGGTGCACGCAGATGTTCCCGCAGGAAAGCCGCCGTCTGCGCCATGAAGTCATTCCACTGCGGAATGAACTCATGCTGTTCCCCCTGGTACACGACGTACGTCACATCCTTCTCTTCTGTCCGCAGCCGCTCCGCGAGGAAGTCCGACCACTCGCTCGGCACATCGGCGTCAGCTGTCCCATGGAAGAGGAGCACGGGCACATCAATATCCTCCAGGTACGTCAGCGATGAGAGCGCATCCCACGCCTGCGGATTCTCCGCGCGCGTTCCCAGCGCCTCACGCGTGCGATCGCCCTCCTCGCGCTCGGAACGCCAGCGCATGAAGTTCTCGTACGCGTCGCTGTGCACCGGCGCGTAGAGCATGGCCGCATCGATCAGATCCGGTTTCGCAACGGCGACATTGAGCGTCACGCCGCCGCCTAGCGAGTGCCCCAGCATGCCCACGCGCCGCGCATCAACCTGCGGGAGCGCAGCCGCGCGCACCGCCAGGATCGCATTGGCGCTATCCATGGCGTACTCCAGCCCCGCATCGTAGACCATGCGCGTGTCGGGGCTGGGGTCCGAGAGCGCGTGACCGCGGTAGTCCGTGTGCAGCACGGCAAACCCGTTGCGTGCCAAATAGTCCTGCTCGCGCTTGAGTCCCCGCCCCTGCGTGTACACCGTTGGGCTGATGTACCCGTGGTTCAGGATCACGAGCGGGAACGGTCCCTCCCCCTTCGGAATGTTCAGAATCCCGCTGATCGTGAGTCCATTACTGAGGTAGGTGATACCGTAGCGCGTGTACGCGGCATCCTGCGCCAGCACACCCGTGAGCGTCAGCCCGGTTCCGGAGAGCCGCATATCGCGGAAGGATGTAATGGAGAGCTCCTCAGGTACCTGCAGGAGCGGTCGTTCTTCCTCACGCACGGGTTCCTGTAATTTCTCCTCCTCTCCGTTCTGCACCGGTGCGGCTGGCAGAGCCGTGCACGCGCCCAGTAGTATCAGCAGAGGGAGAAACTTCTTCATGATGCGTCCATTCTAACCTATCAGTTCTGCCAAGCAGCCTGTTCATCTGCGAAAATGTGGCGGACCTCACTCTTCAATCACGATTGTGCCTTTCATATCCATATGTCCGTCCCCGCAGGGGATGCTGCACCGGAAGGTATAGGTGCCGGGTACATCCGTCGGGATCGGCACATCCAGCGTAGAGGGATTCTGTGCGCATTTGCATACAAGTGCGGGATAGAGGGGAGAAAGCCTCCCAGAAAAAAGCCGAGCCCCGATAGTAAGAGTCCGGACGGGGCCGCAACTTGATTCCTGAGAGATACCCTTTTGTATAGGCACAATCATGTGTCTTGGCGCCGCTTACTCAGCTGCGCCTTCCGCTGCCGGGGTCTCCGGGGTTGCGGGTGCTTCCGGAGCCGCATCTGCGGTTGCATCCGGTGCAGTTGCTGTTGCTTCGTCATCAAAAAACATAGAAGCGGGGAGAAAGAAGTAAAACGAAAAATGACCATAACACACGCAGTGGCATATGCCTAATTTTGGCTACAGAATGAGGAGAAAATTACTCGTCGATTTTTATTTTTCCATCCGGTCAGGTCCGTGTATCTCACTGATAGTATCAATTTCTGTCTTCTGCCGACGCGCCTGGCGCGCGGCAAGGTGCTGCCGCTCCGACTTCTGTATCACGTAGTTCACCACGAAGAATCCAAGGAGGAAACCGAGGAGGAGGGAGGGGAGTGACATGAAAGAGAGTCTAGCAGAAGCCCTGAAATACAATCCAGGACAGCGGCTTTACTCAATGCCAAAAACATCCCTATGTGTGCCGGTACGCACGAGCAATAGCAGCAATACATCATCGCGTTTCTCATACAGCAATAACCAATCATGGCCAATATGGCACACCCTCTTGCCGTGCAGGCCTCCTTTTAACCCATGATCACAATACTTTCTTGGTAAAACAGCGCCAGAAGACAGTAGATTGATAACGGTTTGTAATGTACCCAAGTTTTTCTTGGCTTTCTTTAGTCGCTTAAAATCTCTCTTGTATCGACTGGATGCCCTGACTTCAAAAAATGTCATTCACTGAGTATATCAGCATGTAGTTCCTCGGCTGATCTATACGATTTTTTACTCTTCATTGCATCTTCTGTATCTCGCAGAATTTCTGCCTCCGCCTCCGGCGTCATGCCGTTCTCCGTGAGGACGGGGAAAGGGATGCCGCCCCTTCGCACAATCTGCCACAGGTACATGTTCATGGCTGTACTAAGGTCTAAACCGAGTGAACCCAGAATAGTCTGCACATTCTTCTTCAGGTCAGATGGCGCCCGGAATTGCACGGTAGTAGTCATGGTTCCAGTGTACATCGTGTGTCATGACATTGTCAATACATTGTCACTACGCTAAGGGCAAGTGTGCATTGGAAAAATTGGCATATTTCCACTAGTGGAACGATAAGTTTTCCGCATCGGCAAGCGTCGCGGTTCGTTCTTTCTCCGGGGAGAACGGCTAGCACTTCCTCTTCCCCTCATACAGGAACACACCTCCTATGAGGAGCGGGAGTCCTGTCACGAGGAGGAATACGACGATGTTGTTGTACGCATGGAAGAAGAAGAGCCCGGCGACCGCCAGCACGATGCAGGCGATGCCTGCGCGCGTCACATTCCTATGCGCCAGTACCAGCAGCAGGATCAGGATAATTGCAGGGATGGAGTGAATCAGGTATCCCACCAATTGCTCTGCCAGCGTTCCCGGCATCTCAAAGACATCCAGACCCATGAGGAGGAAGAATCCTATGAGGAGGACGAGGAGGATGCGCGCTGCCCAGTGGAGGAAGGTTTTCATGGGAGGGGGTGTAGAAAAAGGATTATTCTAATTCGGATTTTAAATCTCTGATTATGTTCAATAACTGATTCACCAAATCCAAATCCTTAATGATTCTGTTGTTTGCGCTTTTGGCACTCGATCCGATATATAATTCAGTCTTACCATCTCCAGCATCAATTCTGGCAATCATCGTATATATATTTTCATGTGAAATATTCTCCGAAAATTCACCGTGATAAGCAAATAGTGCTGATGATCTTTGATCTGAATCAATTAATATCCTGTTTGCCTTGATGATTTCAAGGAGTCTGAATTTCTTATTTTTAATTTTCTCGTATGGGACCCTACCATCGTTTTCGTGTTTTCCTCTAAGATCACGACATGCTTTCCAAAGCTTAAATACGTCTTCATTTTTACCAATGAGGAAGCCGAGCAAACCCAATTCGACTATATTTCGCAGTAAGATACGTGCCTCTTCCTGATGGCCATCAAGAAGTAGATTTTGTGCAGTGAATAAGTATTTAATTGCCCGTAAAAAAACGGCCATAGCTACACCACCACGCTCGTCTTTATTCGAATGTAATTTTGATAAAGCTTTATCAAAATTCTTTTCAAATTCCTTATTTGAATAATAGAACTTCTTGTTTGATTCTAATCTATTTTCTCTAAAGAAATCATGGAGTGCTTCGTAGCTTGGATCTAATTCAGGCATCATAATTATTTTAACGCTTCACAAGCAGCTCCGTCACTATAAACCGGTATGTGTTGTTTACAATTCTGTTTACAATTAAAAAAACTTTGTTTACAATATAAGGTATGGATATGAAAAGCTCAATATTCTCGGCAGCACAAAAGGAAGGGAAAATAACGTCGCAAGCAATTGCGAAAAAATTTGGCGTGAGCAGGCAGTATGCGCAGAGAATGCTGCGCGATTTGGTGCAGGAAGGGTTGCTTATGAAATTGGGTTCTACAAAAGCTGCTTCCTATGTGCTTCCCAAATATGCGGGCAGCGTTGAATGGAGCTTCCGCAAGCGGTTCTCCAATCAGAATTTAGCTGAGCATGAGGTGCTTGAGGACATAGAGGGGCGAGCGCAATTCAGGCAATCTCTCCCGGAGAATATTCGCAGTATTTTCGAATATGCATTTTCCGAAATGCTCAACAATGCAATTGAGCACTCGCAATCAGAAAATGTACAAATTGAAGTAGAGAAAAGAGGGGGTACGCTCATTTTTCAGGTGAATGATTTCGGGATTGGCGTATTCCGCAACGTGATGCAGCAGCGCAGGCTCAAGTCAGAATTAGAAGCAGTACAGGATTTGCTCAAAGGAAAAACCACGACACAGCCACGAGCACATTCGGGAGAGGGCATCTTCTTCACCTCGAAAATCGCAGATGTGTTTAGCCTGGAAAGTTTCGGCTATAAATTAATAATCGACCATTTGGTTGATGACATCTTCTTCGAAGAAGCCAAACCTTCCAAACGAGGCACGAAGGTATTCTTTCAAATCGCGTGTGATTCGCAGCAGCATCTCAATGATATTTTTAAAGAGTACCAGACCGATCCGGAGGAACGCGGTTTCGATAGAACCGAGATCCAGGTTCGTCTCTATACAATGGGAACCATTCATATTTCCAGATCCCAGGCCCGCAGAGTGCTTGCCGGTCTGGAGAAATTTACGTCCATTGTCCTGGATTTTGAGAAAGTGCCGAATGTTGGGCAGGCATTCGCGGACGAAATCTTCCGGGTGTTTAAAAACAGGTATCCCGCTATTCAGATAACACCAGTGAACATGAATGACGCTGTGCGGTTTATGGTAGAGAGGGTGGGGAAGGAATAAGTGGAAAACCTCGTTATTTTCATTGACCCCCCCTTTCCTCTCCCGTACATTTTGCCAGCAAATTCATCCCGCAATTGCGGTATGACTTGTGTTCCAGCGCGCCGTCCGCCTCAGGCGGACCAAGCGCGCCAGATGAACCTCCAAGACTATGCAAGGTGTAATCGCCAAGAAGATCGGCATGTCGCGCGTGTTCCTGCCAAACGGGGACGCAGTCGCCGTGACCTACCTTAAGATAGAGCCCAATACCGTTGTGCGGCAGAAGACCGCACAGAAGGACGGCTACAACGCCGTGGTGCTCGGCATCGGCGCCAAGTCGTGGAAGAGCCGCAAGGGCAAGCAGAACGTGCGGTACTTAAAGCAGAAAGAATGGAAGGTGGAAGCATTGGATGCTCTCACGCCCGGCAGTACATTGGATGCCAAGGTGCTCCCGGCGGAGACGGTTGTGACCATTACGGGAACCTCCAAAGGAAAGGGATTCCAGGGCGTCATCAAGCGCCATAAGTTCAAGAGCGGACCAAGCGGACATGGCTCGCACCACCACCGCGAACCGGGTTCCGTAGGTATGCGTGAGTGGCCGGGGCGCGTGAATAAAGGAAAGCGCATGCCCGGTCGCATGGGAACGGATACCGTGACGGTTTGCAGCCGCTCGGTACTCTCCTGCGATCCGGCAGAGGGGATGGTGGCGGTCAAAGGTCCTGTCCCGGGCTCTAACGGTTCCATCGTTTTCCTGACTGTGGAGCAGTGGCCGGAAGGGTTCGATATTGCATCGGTCCTCGCGGCGAAAGTGCAGGAAGTAAAAAATGAGAAGAAAGAGACAAGTGAGAAAGTGGCGAAAGAAGAAAAAGAGAAAAAAGAGACCGGGGAAGCATCTTCCCCCAGTCCCGAATCTCCAATCCCTAATCCCGCCTGATGCTCATTGATGTCTACACCGCTACCGGCGAAAAGAAGGGAACGGTTGAGCTGCCGAAGACCCTCTTCGATGCCCCGATCAACGAAGGGCTCATGCACCAGGCGCTCGTGCGCCAGCAGAGCAACCGCCGCGCTTCCACGGCACACGTGAAGACGCGCGCGGAGGTCTCCGGTTCCACGCGCAAACTCTTCAGCCAGAAGGGCACGGGACGCGCGCGCCGCGGTTCGCTGCGTTCGCCGGTCCTGCGCGGAGGCGGCAAGGCCTTCGGACCGCGCAACGTGAAGAACTACGTCAAGGACATGCCGCAGAAGATGCGCCAGAGCGCACTCAAGTCCTGCCTCTCCCTGCAGGCGCAGAAGAAGGCGATCATCGGGCTGGAAGGCTCGTGGACAGAGGTGAAGTCCAGGAAGGCCGCCGAATTGCTCGGCAAGCTCCCGGTGGAGCTGGGCCGCAAAATCCTCCTCGTCACCGCAGACGTGCACCGCGAGCTCAAGCTCTCCACGCGCAATATACCGCGCGTCAAAGTGATCACGGCTGCGTACCTCAATCCCGAGGATGTCCTCGGTTCGCGCCACATCATCTTCCTGGTGGATGCCCTTGCGAAGGCGGAGGAAGTCTTTGCTGCAAAGGCGAAGCCTTTGGCAAAGAAGGAAAGCAAGGAATTCTTGCATTCCTCGCCTTCTTTGCAATCCTCTAAAAAGACTGCGAAAACAACCAAGAAGGCTCCTCCTAAGAAAACCTCCAAATAATGGAACTCTCCCGCGTCATCATCGGCCAGGTCATGACCGAGAAGGCAGAAGCCCTCAAAGGGATCAAGACCTTCACGCTCCACATCGCGCAGGATGCGACGAAGGTGGATGTGAAGAACGCACTCAAGAAGTTCTACGATGTGGAAGCTGCCTCCGTACGCATCATGCTCACGCGTCCCAAGACGCGCCAGATGGGCGGCCGCGGTACGATGGAGAAGCGCCACCGCATGAAGAAAGCGCTCGTCACGCTCTCCAAGAAGAGTAAAACACTCGATCTCGCTACCTTTAAGACCCGCTAATCATGCCAGTGAAGAAGCCTAAACCAACGAGCAATGGCCGTCGCACCATGACGATTGCGGACTTCTCGGGCTTAACCAAGAAGAGGCCGGAGAAACGCTTGTGCAGAGGCAAGAAGCAGATGTCCGGTCGCAGCCCCAGTTCCGGTCGCATCACGATTCGTCACCGCGGCGGAGGGCACAAGCGCCTGTACCGTCTCATCGACTTCAGGTGCAGCGACAAGCAGAACATTCCGGGCACGGTTGCGTCGCTGGAGTACGATCCCAACCGCACGGCGCGCATCGCGCTCGTGCACTACGTCGATGGCGAGAAGCGCTATATCCTCGCTCCTGAGGGGCTCAAGGAAGGCGATAAGATCGTCTGCGGAGAGCGTACCAAGATGAAACTCGGCAACCGCATGCAGTTGCAGTACATCCCGTCGGGGTACAAGGTCTACAACGTAGAGATACAGATCGGCAAGGGCGGCGCGCTGGTGCGCAGCGCAGGCACCGCAGCAACGGTGCTCGGGTTCGATGGCGAGTACGCGACTGTGCAGATGCCAAGCGGAGAGGTGCGCAAGATCCACAAGCGCTGCTACGCGTCCATCGGCACGGTCAGCAACGCGGAGCACAACCTGATCAAGATCGGCAAGGCGGGGCGCACGCGCTGGCTGGGTCGGCGACCGCAGGTGCTCGGAAAGTCCATGAACGCAGTCGACCACCCGCATGGAGGCGGAGAAGGTCACTCGCCGATCGGCTTAAAGAAGTCGAAGACGCCGTGGGGCAAGCCTGCCCGTGGCGTGAAGACGCGCCGCAAGAGCAAGAAGAGTACCCTGATTATTCGTCCCCGCATCCGCAAGCGTCGCAAGCGTTAATCTCATGCATACTACAAGCACCATAGTCGGCAGTTTTTCCTCCGCCCAACCAGAGGCCAGAGGACAGAGATCAGAGATCAGTAATCTGAATCTGCTACGCACTCTGTCCTCTGCTCTCTGTTCTCCGATTTCTCACTTCTAACTATGTCCAGATCTCTCAAGAAAGGCCCCTACGTCGATGAACGCCTCTTCAGGAAGGTCATGAAGATGGTGGAGGCCGGCGACAAGAAGATCATTAAAACGTGGGCGCGCGACTGCGACATCCCGCCGGAGTTCGTGGGATTCACCTTCGCGGTCCACAACGGCAAAGAGTTCACGCCGGTGTACGTCACCGAGCAGATGGTGGGGCACAAATTGGGGGAGTTCTCCTGGACGACGAAATTCAAGGGGCATAGCGGCAAGATGGCCGATGCCCAGAAGAAGACCGGTACGCCGGCTCCTGCTGCACCTCCTTCAGCTAAATAACCATGAAAGCATTCCTCCGCTCCGTTCGCATCGCTCCCAAGAAGGCCAACCTCGTTGCAGGGATGGTCCGTCACTGCACGGTGGAAGAAGCGCTCCATTCGCTCAAGCGCACGAACAAGAAGGCTGCGCGTATCATCGAGCAACTCGTGAAGAGTGCGGTGGCGAATGCCGAGCACAACGAGAAGCAGCAGGCGGAGCACCTGGTGATTGAATCGATCGTCGTTAACAAGGCGCAGGCCTACCATCGCGGCGTTCCCATGGCGCGCGGCCGCGTTCGCCCGATTCGCAAGTTCATGAGCCACATCGAGGTGACGCTGGGATTGGCAGATGGCAAGAAAGAAAGTAGGGAAAGCAGGGAAAGCAAGAAAACGAAGAAAACTGCTTCCAAAACATCAGCGAAGCCTGCACAATCAGCAAAGAAGGAGAGCGAGAAGGGTGCGCCCAGCGAAGCCTCGAAGAAGGCGAAGTCGGGTACGGCCACTTCCGCCACTCGTTCTGCTACCCCAAAATCCTGACCTATGGGACAGAAAGTCAACCCCAACGGCTTCCGACTCGGCGTCACGCACATGTGGGACAGCACGTGGTTCGCGCGCGGGCGCAAGTACCGCGATCTCCTTCTGCAGGATGTGACCATCAAGCGGTTCCTGCGCGCCAAGCTGCCCGATGCCGGCATCAGCCGCATCGAGATCGTGCGCGACAAGCGCACGACGGTCGTGGTGCACACCAGCAAGCCGGGCGTGATCATCGGCAAGCAGGGTGCGGCGATCGAGGAATTGCGCAAGGAGCTGGAGCGCAAGTTCGGCGGGAATTTCGAAGTGCAGATTCAGGAGGTGCGTTCTCCCGATTCCGATGCGGAGGTGATCGCAGAGACGATCCAGGGGCAGATTCAGCGCCGTATGCCGTACCGCCGCGCGGCCAAGATGGCGATGGAGAAGGCAGTCCAGGCCGGTGCGCGCGGAATTAAGATCAAGGTTTCCGGCCGTTTGAACGGCGCGGAAATCGCACGCAATGAACTCTTCAAAGAGGGCAATGTTCCTTTGCAGACCATGCGCGCGGACGTGCAATTCGCACGGCGGCACGCAATCACCACCTACGGCACGATCGGCGTGAAGGTGTGGATCTATAAAGGAATGGTGTTCAAGAAACTCCAGCAGGCCCAGTCGGCCAATTTACTTCAGAATCAGTAACTCCTGAACGATGCTCGAACCACGCAAATTACAGCACAGGAAGCAGCACCGCCGCCGCGGGTCATTCCGCGGAAAGGCGCAGCGTGGCGCAACGATTGCCTTTGGCAGTATCGGGCTCAAGGCGCAGACGACAGGAGAGATCACCGCCCGCCAGATCGAGGCGGCGCGCCGCGCCATGACGCGCAGCGTCGCGCGCGGCGGCAAGATCTGGATTCGCATCTTCCCGGATACGCCCGTGAGTAAGAAGGCGGCAGAGGTTCCGATGGGATCGGGGAAAGGGTCTCCGGAGTACTTCTCCATTGTCGTGAAGCAGGGGGCGATTCTCTTCGAGATGGACGGTCTCGCGCACGATGCAGCCAAGGAGGCGCTCCTGCTCGCCGGCTACAAACTGCCGATCAAGACGAAAGTCGTTACCCGCATCGCACACTGATGACAAAGAATGTCGCCCTCATCGAGCTTCGGAGCATGCAGGTTGCAGACCTGACGCGCGAGGTGCGCGGTCTCAGGAACGATGTTGCCAAGATGAAGATCGGCATCAAGATGGGGAAGCAGAAGGATACCGGCGGATACCGCAGTGCGAAGCGCCAGTTGGCACGCATGCTCACGGTGCTCACGATGAAGAACAAGACGGACGAGAGGAAGGAGAAGACCGAGAAGAGTTCCTCTTCTCCATCCTCCAAAGCCTCTGTTTCCTCTACATCCTCCAAACGCAAGAAATGAGAACGAAGAAAGGCATCGTCACATCGGCGAAGATGACAGGAACCGTCTCGGTGACCGTCCATGCGTCGGTCATGCATCCCGTGTACAAGAAGCGTTTCCGCAGGAGTAAGAAGTTCCTTGCAGATACGAACGGGCACGACGTGCATGCGGGGGACATCGTCATCATTACGGAGTGCCGTCCCTTAAGCAAGAACAAGCGTTTTAAGGTAACGGAGATCGCCGTGCATGCGCCGCGCGTGGATGATGTGGTGGAAGAGGCGACTGTAGAGAAGGCGATTCACCGTGAGAAGCACGCACCGGTGATAGAAAAGAAGGAGGAGAAAAATAAGAAAGAGAAAACAGCCGAAAAGACAAAGGAAAAATCCTCTGATTCCCTGCCGTCCTCTCCTCCTCAGTCATGATCCAGATGCAGAGCATCCTCAATGTGGCGGATAACACAGGCGCAAAGAGCGTCATGTGCATCAAGGTGCTTGGAGGCTCCAAACGCCGGTATGCCCATCTGGGCGACGTCATCGTTGTCGCGGTGAAAGATGCGGCGCCCCGCGGAACCGTGAAGAGGAAAGCAGTGGAGCGCGCAGTCATCGTCCGTACGCGTTCCGTGACGCGTCGCAAGGATGGCAGCGCCATTCGTTTCGACGATAACGCTTGCGTCATTATCTCCAAAGACGGCGTTCCCAAGGGGACGCGCGTTTTCGGTCCCGTTGCCCGCGAACTGCGCGCCAGTGGGTACCAGAAGATTATTTCCCTCGCCCCCGACGTCCTATGAAGATCCGAAACGGCGATCACGTCGTCGTCATCAGCGGCAAGGACAAAGGTAAGACAGGCACGGTGTTGCGCGTCCTGCCGACCAAGCAGCGCGTCGTCGTCGGAGGGATCAACATGCGCGTGAAGCATGTGCGCGGCACGCCGCAGCGTCCCGGCCAGCGCCTGGAGTACGAAGCAGGTATTGCGGTGAGCAATGTGATGCTCATTGACCCCAAGACCAAGAAGCGCACCCGCATCGGTTTCTCCTTCACGGAGAAGGGAGCCAAGCAGCGTATCGCCAAGCGCAGCGGAGATGTCCTGCCCGCCAGGAAGGCCGCGGCTGCAGCGAAGAAGGATACCGCCAAGAAAACTCCGGCCAAGGCGGGGGAGAAGAAAGAGGTGAAGGGAACGAAGGAGGCGAAGGAAACGAAGCAGCAGGTCTCTGTAGCGGAGGTGGGGAAGAAACTTCCTGCCAAAAAGCCATTCTGGAAGCGCATGGTCAACTTTGGCGAGGAGGTGGAGGGAGCGGAAGTGCCGGAAGCTTCCCGCATGAAAGTCGATAACAGCATTCCCAAGGATGCAGCACCGATACATCGGTCAACTACCCGTGGCTCATGATGACATACGATACGCTCCACCAACGGCTTCGCGGACCCATCACCAAGGCGCTTAAAGGAGAGCTACAGGTGAAGAATACGCTCGCACTGCCACGCCTCGAAAAGGTAGTCGTGAATGTCGGCATCAATCACTCCAAGATGGAGGGGAAAGAAATGCAGGAGTACATCGCAGAATCGCTCAAGAGGATTACAGGCCAGAAGCCGGTCTTCACCCGCGCGCGCAAGGCGATCTCCAACTTCAAGGTGCGAAGCGGCATGGTGGTCGGCGCGGTTGTGACGCTCCGCGGGAAGCACATGGAGGAGTTCCTCGACCGCCTGATCAGCTACGCGCTCCCGCGCGTGCGCGACTTCCGCGGCCTCAGTGCCAAGCTCGACGGGCGGGGCAATTACTCCATCGGCATCAATGACCACTCGATATTTCCAGAAGTGCCGCCTGTCGACGCCAAACAGATTTTTGGCATGCAGGTGACGATCTCCACGACTGCGAAGGACGACAAGGCGGCCTACGCGCTCCTCAGAGCGATTGGCGTGCCTTTCAAGCCCAGCAAGCCGGAGGAGACGGGGAAAGGTGCGAAAGAAGAAAAGGCAGAAAAAGCAGCGGGCTCCCCTGATTCTTCTGTATCCTCTGGTCCCTCGCAATCTCTGGCAAATAATTCTTCCAAATCCGATTCCTAGATCCTATGGCTCGAACCGCCCTCAAGAACAAGCAGCGCACACAACTGGCAACCTACCTGCGTGCCAAGGCGGAGGGGCGTAAGCCTGTGTTCCCCACACGCATCTACAACCGTTGCAAGATGTGCGGCAGGCGTCATGGATTCATGCGTTTCTTCGGCATTTGCCGCATCTGCTTCCGCGAGCTTGCCGTTGAAGGGCAGATCCCCGGCGTCAAGAAATCCTCCTGGTAACCATGTTTCGATTCCACTCAGCATAAATGTCCCACATGTCTGACCCCATCGGCGACCTTCTCACCCGCATGCGCAATGCGCAGCGCGTCCGGCATGAAGAGTGCCGCGCCCCCTGGTCGCGCGTCAAAGAAGAGTTGGCGACCCTCCTCAAGAAGGAAGGCTGGATTGCGGAGTGCAGCGTAGAAGGAGAAGGTATCTCGCGCGAGATCGTCATTCGTTTCGCAGAAGGGAAGAACGCACTCGAGCTCAAACGCGTGAGCAAGCCCGGTCGCCGCGTCTACGCGGGATACCAGGATCTGCAGCCCATTCTGCGCGGATACGGCATGGCGGTGCTCACCACGAGCACAGGCCTGATGACCGACCGCGACGCGCGCAAGAAGCGCGTCGGCGGAGAAGTACTTTGTACCATTGCGTAATCATGTCTCGTATCGGAAAGAAACCAGTGGCAATTCCCGCAGGAGTGACCGTTGAGGTCAAGGGCTCCACGGTGGCGGTGCAGGGGTCCAAGGGCGAACTGAAAATCACGCACCTCCCGGAGGTGACAGTGAAGGTCCAGGATGGCGAGGTCGTGGTGGAGCGCAAAGGTGATTCCAGTGATGCACGTGCGCGCCACGGGCTCACGCGCCAGCTGATTGCGAACATGATTACGGGCGTGAAAGATGGGTACGAGAAGCGCCTGGAGATTATCGGCGTCGGCTACAAAGCCCAGGTCAAAGGCAAGGTGCTTGTTCTCAATCTCGGGTTCTCCCATCCGATCAACTACGCAATTCCAGACGGCATAGAGATCACGCAGGACCAGAAGAATGCCAATATCCTGATCATTCGCGGCATCGATAAGCAGCTTGTTGGCCAGGCGGCGGCAGTGATCCGGGGCATGCGCCCGCCGGAGCCGTACAAAGGCAAGGGCATCCGTTACACTGATGAGCACGTTCGCCGCAAGGCAGGCAAGACTGCCGCGAAGGCGGGTGCCGCATAATGATCACCACTTGTTCTCATGCTTTCCTCAAAAGTTCTCCGTCGGCTCGCGCGCAAGCGCCGCATCCGCAGTAAAGTCCGCGGAACCGCGGCATGCCCGCGCATGACAGTCTCCCGCTCGCTCACGCAGATGACAGTGCAGCTCATCGACGATGACGTAGCCAAGACGCTCGTGGCGGGCAGCACGAAGGAGCTCAGGCAGAAATCCAATCTGGAAGGAGCGAAAGCCCTGGGCGTGCATATTGCCAAGAAGGCGAAAGAAGCGGGTATGACTGCAATCGTCTTCGATCGTAACGCGTACAAGTACCACGGACGCGTCAAAGTGCTGGCTGATGCCGCCCGCGAAGGCGGACTCGTCTTCTGATTCTCATCCCCCGTATCTTCATCTCTCATCCCTCATCCATGCCCAAGACGTCCAAACCCGATCGCCGCAAGAACAGTCGCTCAACGCGTGAGCCGTCCGAGTTCGAGGAGGCGACGCTCTCCGTCGACCGCGTGACGCGCGTGGTCGCTGGCGGACGACGCATGCGTTTTCGTGCAGTAGTGGTGGTGGGGAACAAGAAAGGCAAAATCGGCATCGGAACAGGCAAGGCAAATGAAGTCCGTACCGCAGTGGAGAAAGCAACGGCGGTTGCAAAGCGCAGCATGATTCGCATTCCCATCGTCAACGGGACGATTCCTCACGAAGTGAACGTCAAATTCAAGGCGGCACGCATACGGCTCGTACCCGCTGCACCCGGTACGGGAGTGATCGCGGGAGGTGCGGTGCGCGTCCTGATGGAACATGCGGGAGTGAAGAACGTGCTCTCCAAGCGCTACGGTTCCACGAACAAGCTCGTGAATGCTCAGGCGGTGATGAAGGGGCTGCTCATGCTGCGCGGTACGCCGAAAGACGATGTGCAGGAGGTGAAAGCGGGGAGCGAGGAGGCGGGAGATGCGTCGCAGATGAAGGTGAAAGAAGTTTCCAAGAAAGATATTGATAGGGAGGGGAATCTGAAGGGATAGGCACATCAAATATTTCATCCTGAGGAGTCCTCATTCTTTCATTGGTTTTGCTATACTGCGAAGGTGAAGAGAGTTCTCCTCATCATCGCACAGCGCAACTACCAGGATCTTGAACTCAGCGGAACCCGTGATGTGCTCCTGGAAGCGGGATTCGCGGTCGAGCTGGCAAGCAGCAAGGCAGGTGAGTGCCGCGGGAAGTTTGGCGGCATCGAACAAGCGGATTTTGCGCTCAGAGATGTCGTCGTAAAGGAATACGACTGTATTGCGTTCATCGGCGGCCCCGGTGCGGCAGCGTTCGCCAGCGATCCGGAAGCCCTGCGCATCGCCAACGAAGCGGCTCGTGCAGAGATCCCTCTCGGCGCCATCTGCATCGCGCCGATCATCCTGGCAAAAGCCAGGGTGCTGGAAGGGCGGCGGGTAACGGCGTGGGACGGCGATGGGCGGCAATCGACGCTCCTGACGCAGTACGGAGCCACGTTCACCGGCGATTCCGTGTCCGTCGATGGGAGAATCGTCACGGGGAACGGCCCCGACGCCGCACAGGAATTCGGTCGGGCGCTGGTACGGATGGCAAGCTAGGCAGGCTCTGGAAAAAGAGGCTTTTTAGTAGTACGTCTGCCGGAATTCAATGTGCCCGAATGTCTCGACCCAGACAGTGCCGAAGAGGCCGATGCCGATATCCGTGAAGTCGGGGTTCAGCATATTCTTACGGTGAGGCGGTGAGTTGAGCCAATCAGACATCACCTGTTCCACCGTCAGTTGTCCCTGTGCGATGTTCTCGCCGAGCGAGAAGTACGGCTCGCACGTACAGCGCGCCTGGCAGGAGCAATCTGTCGGAGGAATGAAGTAACCGGCAGTGCGGATGCGGTCCAGGTACGTCCGACCCTCAGGCGTTACGTGGCTAAAGTAGCGGCGTTTCCACATATCCGCCGCATGCAGTTCCGCTGCCTGCGTCAGGATCGGGTTGAGCGCGAGCGGAGCGATGCCATGTCTGGCGCGTTCCGCATTGATCTGTATCAGGAGATCGGTTTTCGTCCGTGTTCCGATGAAGAAGCTGTTCTGGAGCGCCTGCATGAGCGCGTGCTTCACCATGCTCGACGTAATGTAGTTCCCGCTTGCGGCGGGGTGCACGATCTGCGGAATCTGTTTTTGCAGCTGTGGCAGGAAGGATGATGTCCTCTCGGATGCGAGTAGTCCTTCGAGAGACGCTGCAGTCGTCTGCCGGAGAGCCGGATGCGCGTTCAGGATGCTCTGCACGGATTGCGATGCTTCCGAATGCGTGATCAGGACGTTCGGATGCAGTTTTTCCGTCGCCGGTTTCGTGAAGAGCTGGTAGCGCGCCGCGACTCCGGCATAGAGCCAGTACCAATCGTCACGGGTGACATCCTGGTACTGGTGAGGAAGCCCTGTTTGTATGCCGAATGCCAGGGCGAGCATCTTGAGGTACTCGGCGCGCGTCACAGGCCTGTGCGGGTGCGCCAGCCCCTGGCTCGGCGTATCGAGTATCTTGCAGTCAATCGCTTCCAGGATATAGCGGACGTACCACTCGCCTTCGATGAGGTCGGGGTACCGGCCGTCGTTGCGGTGTTCCGGTACGGGGGCTCCAATGCTGGTGAGGAGGATGAGTGCCGCTTCCGCACGCGTGACGTAGGGGACGGTGCGCAGCGTCGATTCCTGTGCCATACAGAGCATCGGCAGCAGGAGCGCGACCGTGAGGCTGCATGCGACCACATGCCGTGAGCGGCGTTCTATTTGACTTATCTTAGAATTATAGCATGGAATCATTCTTTTGAGAAGAGGCGCGAGAGTACGACTCAGGAAAACTTCCCTCCAAATTGCTTGAGTGCGTTCCCATGAACCACTAAGATGCGCTCTGTCCGCTTTGGACACACCGTTTTCTCTATGCTCCATACTCTCGCACCAGCACCGGGTTCCCGCAGAAACCGCAAGCGCGTTGCGCGCGGTTCCAGCGCAGGAGGAGGGACGACGGGAGGGAGGGGGTACAAAGGCCAGCAGTCCCGCGTGGGCAAAGGCCGCAAATTCGGGTTCGAAGGAGGCCAGACGCCGCTCCTGCGGCGCCAGCCGAAGCTCGGCGGTTTCCGCAGCCCGCGCCGCACGACGTACGAAATCATCACGCTGGAAGTTCTGGAGGCGAAGCTCGATGCCGGGAGTTACGATGTAGCGGCGCTGCGCCAGGCAAGAGTTGTCCGCACGAAGAATCCTGTGAAGGTGCTCGCCCGGGGCGAAGTGAAGAAGAAGTTCACTCTGACGGTCGATGCGGCTTCCAAAGGAGCGATTGAGGCAATGAAGAAGGCGGGCGGCTCTATCCAATTGTCACATTGTTAAATTGCTCAACTCGCAAGTAGATGTTCACGTACCTCCGACAGCTCTGGCGCTCAGAAGAACTCAGGAAGCGCATTCTCATAACGCTCGGTCTGCTCCTCATCTACCGTATCGTTGCGCACATCGCAGTGCCGGGTGCGGATGTAGCGCAGCTGCGCATTCTCATGGAGGGCGGAATGAGTGACCTGGGTCCGATTGGGATTTTCGCCGCGCTCACAGGAGGCGCGCTGGATAACTTCTCGGTGGTACTGCTCGGCCTCTCCCCTTACATCAATGCTTCCATCATTCTCCAGCTCTGCACCGTCATCTTCCCGAAGCTGGAAGCGATCAGCAAAGAGGGGGCGCAGGGGCAGCAGCAGATTAACCGCTACACGCGATGGCTCACCTTCCCGCTCGCATTCCTGCAGAGCTACGGGTTCCTCATCCTCCTGAGCCGCGGCGGCGCAATGGGGGGATTCGTTGATCTCACCTTCCCCAACGTCCTCATTTCGATGCTCTACGTGACAGCCGGCTCTCTCTTTCTCATGTGGCTCGGAGAACTCATTACGGAGAAGGGGATCGGCAACGGAGTCTCCCTCATCATCTTTACCGGGATTGTTTCCAGCGTACCCTCCGTCCTCAGTTCCATGTTCTACGCGGGCGAGGGCAAGGTTATGGCGTTCTATCTCTTCTGCATCGTCTCGCTTGCGATGCTGGTGGCAGTCGTTCTCTTCACCGATGCGCACCGCCTCATCCCGATCACGTACGCCAACCAGGGCGCAGGCCGGGGCGTGCAGGGGCACATTCCCATTCGCTTAAACCAGGCGGGAATGATTCCGATCATCTTCGCGATTTCGCTCATTACGCTCCCCTCGATTTTCGCACAATTCCTGCGGACATCCGTCCATTTTCAGTCGATGTCGGTCTTCATTGATACGTACATGAATCCCAGCAACCCGAGCATGGTCTACATCGTGTCCTATTTCCTGCTTGTTATGGCGTTCACGTACTTCTACGTAGGCGTCACATTCAAGCCAGAGGACCTCGCAGAGACCATCCAGAAGCGCGGCGGGTTCATCCCGGGGATCCGTCCCGGCAAACAGACCGCGGAAATCCTCGCCAAGACGAGCAGCCGCCTGAACCTCTGGGGAGGCACATTCCTCGGCATCGTTGCGATCGTCCCTCTGCTCTTCACTACATTCACGGATCTCACCTCGCAGGATCTCATCATCTCCGGATCGGGAATTATCATCGTTGTCGGAGTAGTCATGGAACTCATCCGGCAGATCAATGCGCAGTTGCTCGCGCATGACTATGAAAAGCTTGTGTAAAAAAATTGAAAATTGAGAATGGAAAATGGAAAATGGGGCAATTTTCCTATTCGCATTGCAGTACAATTTTCCATTTTCCATTTTCCATTCTCTGCGTCCGCCGCTACCATTCTCCCACTATGGATCTCGTTTTCTTAGGTATTCAAGGTTCCGGCAAAGGAACGCAGGCACGCCGTCTGGCAGACGAATTCGGCTACTACGTCTTCGATATGGGCTATGAACTGCGCGCCATCGCTGGGTCCGGGACAGAGCTGGGCAACACGGTGAAATCCTACATTGATGAGGGGCATCTCGTGCCCGCCGATATCATCATGAAGGTTGTGCGCGAAGCGCTGGAGCAGCACAAGAAGAAGCACATACTCTTCGATGGCATTCCCAGAGACATGGACCAAAAGCGGGAGTTCGATGCCATCATGAAGGAGCTCAAGCGCACGTTCCGCTGCATTAACATTCTCCTTCCGTACGAGGAAGCGTTTCAGCGCATCAAGGGGCGCGCTTCAGTTGAAGGGCGTGCCGATGACGCAGACGACGAGAAGATCCGCCGCCGCATGTCTCTCTTCAAAGAGAAAACCATGCCGGTCGTGGAGAAGTACATCCAGGAAGAGAAGCTCGTGCAGGTGGACGGATCGGGGTCAATGGACGAAGTGTACGAACTCATTAAGCAGATTCTCCTTAAAACCTAAGGGCACAACGCCTCCCAATGCCTTCATGCCACACCTACACGAAGGGGGAAATCGCTCTGATGCGCAAGGGCGGGGCGATCTTGCGCGGGTGTTTGCAGATGTTGGAAGGGGCGGTGCACCCTGGTATCACGACAGAGGAATTGGATGCCAGAGCGGAGGAATTCATCCGCGCACGCGCAGCGGTGCCTGGATTCAAAGGGTACCAGGGGTTCCCCGCGACGCTCTGCACATCGGTGAATGAAGAGTGCGTCCACGGAATC
Source organism: Candidatus Peribacteraceae bacterium (assembly GCA_028699155.1). GTDB lineage: Bacteria > Patescibacteriota > Gracilibacteria > Peribacterales > Peribacteraceae > STF1-71. The sequence goes on from JAQVVD010000019.1 coordinate 22,127, forward strand.
CCCGGGAAGCGCGTACTGGAAGAAGGCGACATTATCGCGATGGATTGCGGCGTGTTGCTCGATGGGTTCTATACGGATGCCTGCATCACGGTCCCCGTCGGCACAGTCAGCAGCGATGCATTACACCTGATGGATACGACGCAGGGCGCACTCGATGCAGTCGTCGCCATTGCAAAGGCAGGCGTGCGGGTAGGGGATTTGAGCGCAGCCGTACAGGCGTATGCGGAGGAGCGGGGGTGTGCCCTCGTCCGATCGCTCACAGGGCATGGCGTGGGGCGCAACCTGCATGAATTCCCCGATATCCCGAACGTTGGGACCGCAGGATCGGGCGCGATTCTTCCCGCAGGCTGCGTCATCGCCGTGGAACCGATTCTGGTGCTTGGGGATTGGCAGATAGTGCAGCAGCAGGATGGCTGGACACTCTCCACGCGCGACGGAGGAATTTCAGCGCACTTCGAGTACACAATTGCCATCCTGGAGAGCGGCTGCGAGGTTCTTGCCTGAAAAATAATTTCAAGACATAGTCTGAGGAAAGAGCAATGTTTTTTCATTGCGTCAGGAAAATTTTCTGGACTTTTCGCTTGATGGTGTGAAGATCCATCAGTAGGATTCCACGGCTTAGCTCTCGTTTGTTTTTCTGTGTCTAAGGATGTAATCGAGCTCATCGGCGTTGTGGAAGAGACCTTTCCAAACGCCATGTTCCAGGTCCGCATCCTCAGTGAGCAGGCAAAGGATCATATGCTCCTCTGCCATCTCGCAGGACGCATGCGAGTGCACCGCGTCAGAATCCTTCCTGGTGACCGCGTGAAGGTAGAAATGACCCCGTATGACCTCAAGAAGGGGCGCATTACCTACCGGTTCCGCTCAGATGCTCCTCTCCCCCTTGGCGGGGTACAGAGCGCACAGGGAGGGGCGACGCCCGAGGAGGAGCACTCCTCCTAGGTATTTCCTCTGTATTCCACGCTATGAAAGTCCGCGCATCAGTAAAGCCCATCTGCAAAGATTGCCGTCTCATCATCAGGCGTGACGGCAAAGGCAGGAACGTGCGCCGGATTGTGTGCAAGAATCCCAAGCACAAGCAGCGACAAGGTTAATCTCTCTCCCCTTCACTCATGCTTCGTATTGCCGGTGTCTCCATTCCAGGGAATAAGCGGATCGTCATTGCCCTCACTACAATCAAGGGTATCGGTCGGCCGCTCTCCAGCAGCATCCTCTCCGAACTGAACGTGAGTGAAGATCTCCATGCCGATGCGCTCAGCGCAGAGCAGGAATCGCGCCTGAGGGCGCGCATAGAGCGCGAACTCATCGAAGGTGAGTTGACGCGCAAGGTCTCCATGGATGTCAAACGGCTCCAGGATATCGGCACGTGGCGCGGATACCGGCACCGCCGCAAGCTGCCTGTCCGCGGACAGACCTCCCGCCGCAACGCACGAACGAAGCGCGGCAAGAAGAAGACCGGCTCTTCCGGTCGCACCACGCTGACGAAGACATAGTACTTCCCTGTCATTCCTCACATTTCCTATGGATGAACCGATCAAGGCACCGGCCCGCAAGAAGAAGGTGAAGAAGAAAGTCCCTCTCGCCATTGCATGCATCCATGCAGGCGAGAACAACACGATCGTCATTTTCACAGATCTGGACGGGAACAAGCTTGCCGGAAAGAGCTGCGGCGCCGCAGGGTTCAAGGGCACGAGGAAGTCCACGCCGTACGCAGCGAAGGTGGCGGCAGAGCAGGCATCGGAAGCAGTGCAGTCATTCGGAGTCGAATCCGTGCACGTACGCGTCAAGGGTCTCGGACCCGGACGCGAACAGGCGATTCGCGGCATTCAGGGCGCTGGCATCAATTTGGAATCCATCGTCGATGTCACGCCGATTCCGCACGGCGGCGTTCGCCAGAGGCGGCGCCGGCGGGTGTGAGTTCTCTCTTTTTTGCTCTTCCCTCTTTTTCCTCACCATGAAGTACACAGGACCGAAAGCAAAGCGCTGCAGAAGGCAGGGGACGAACCTCTACGGTTCTGACAAGTACGACAAAATCCTGCAGCGCAAGCCGCAGTTGCCCGGCAAGGGTCCTCGCGACCGCGCAGGGCGCCGGTCTGAGTATGCGCAGCAGCTCATAGAGAAGCAGAAAATGCGCGATATTTACGGTCTTTCCGAACGGCAGTTCCGCAGCATTTATGACCGTGCGGCCAAAACGGCCGGTCAGACAGGCGAGGTCATGCAGCAACTCCTCGAACGTCGACTGGACAATGCGCTCTACCGAGCGGGGTTCGCCATGACGCGCATGCAGGCGCGCCAGTTCGCAAGCCACGGTCTGTTCTTCGTGGATGGCGTACGCGTGACGTCTCCTTCCTTTCTCCTGAAGGTCGGACAGAAGATCACGCCCCGACCGCGCTCGAAGACGTCGCCCGTATTCGTCTCCATTGCCGCTGCGCATGACAAGTATCTTCCTCCCGCCTGGATGAAGGTGAACGGCGCCGGCATGGAAATAGAGATTCTCTCCCTGCCTGCACCGGACAAGACGGAACAGGTCGTCGATATCCGCCAAGTGATCGAGTTCTACTCCCGCAACTAAATTTTCACTGCGGAGTTGCTCTCTCCGCGCCCCATCCCTTCCCTCCATCTCTCATGCACATTCTCCAGGAAGAAATAGGACTCCCCGTCTTCAGTGCCAATCCCGTGGCTGAGGGTGATGAGAGCCATGCGATCTTCTCCATCGGACCTCTGCCCCCTGGATTCGGGATGACGCTTGGCAATGCATTGAGGCGCGTGCTTCTCTCCAGTCTCCCGGGTGCGGCGGTCGCATCTGTCCGCATCAAGGGGGTGCAGCACGAGTATGCCACGATCAAGGGCGTTCGTGAGTCTGTCGTCGATATCTGCCTCAATTTGAAGCAGCTGACGCTGCGCAAGTTCAGCAAAGAGCAGGAGACGATCACGCTCGCAGCCAAAGGGCCCAAGACGCTCAAGGCCAAGGATCTCAAAGTCTCTTCGGATATTGAGGTGCTCGATCCCGATGCAGAGATCATGACGCTCGAGAAAGGCGCAGAAATCGATATGGAAATTATTATCGAGAAAGGAGTGGGGTACATCCCCGCTTCCGAGCGCAATCGCAAGCAGAATGAACCGGGGCTCATTCATATTGATGCGATTTTCAGCCCGGTGCAGAAGGTGCGTTTTGAGGTCGAAGCGGCGCGCGTAGGTCAGAATACGAACCTGGATAAGCTCGTCCTTGACGTGCAGACGAATGGGTCTCTCACCGCGGAAGAAGCAATGCAGTTTGCTGCACAACTCCTCAAGAGTTACTTCGAGTACTTCACGACTGCGGAGAAGATCGTTGAAGGAGATTTCATCGCAGACTTCACGCGGACAGGTACGCAGGGCGTGACAGAGTCAGACGCGGCGCCTGTGAAAGAGAGCTACACGCCGATCGAGATCCTCAACTTCTCGCCCCGTACGCTCAATGCGCTGATCAATGCAGGCGTCGGGAGCATCGAGCAGCTGACCAAGTGCACGGAATCTGCACTCAGCAACTTCCGTGGCTTCGGAGCCAAAGCGCTCGAGGAAGTAAAGCAGACGCTTGCGGATAGAGGGCTCAAGCTCGCCGACGAGAACGAGAACATGATGCTCGGCTGAGCCATTTTTCCAACGTTTCTCTTGGTGAATTTTCACCAGGTTCCCTACACTAGCACTCCATGCGACATCGGGATGCACGCCAACGGCTCACGCAGAAACCGGCTCACGCCAGGATGCTCAAGCGTAATCTCGTGACGTCGCTGCTCCTCTACGAATCTATTCGTACTACTCGCTCCCGCGCACGCGTGGTCCAGTCGATGGTTGATCGTCTTGTGACAGTTGCGAAGAAGCGTCCTGCGCATGTCGCGATCCGCCAGATTAACCAGGTGGTAACCGATAAGAATGCCAGCAGGAAAATCATGGAGGTGCTGGTACTGCGTTACGCAAATCGCCCTTCCGGCCTCACGAGCATGGTCCCGGCGGGCGCGCGCGGCGGAGATGGTGCGCAGCTCGTGGATCTGACGCTGATTGACGCACAGGTTGGTGCTATGGAGGAGAAGTCGAAAGCGAAGGCGAAGCCTGCGCCTTCCTCGTCTTCTTTGCCTTCCTCAAAGACTGCCAAAGCAGCAAAGAAATCTACTCCTAAGCCCAAGAAGTAATGAAAACCTCCACCCTGCCAGCACCGGCTCCTGTGTGGTACATCATTGATGCCAACGGGCAGACGCTCGGACGAGTGGCAACGAAGATTGCGTACGTTCTCCGCGGCAAGCACAAACCCTCTTTCTCACCGCATCAGTTGTGCGGAGACACGGTGGTCGTCGTCAACGCAGGGCAGCTCTCCTTCAGCCAGCGGAAGTTGCTGCAGAAGGAGTACGTTTCCCACACAGGATACTTCGGGCATGTGAAATCTATCCGATTGGCGAAGTTGCTCGAGAAGCATCCGGAGCGTGTGATTAAGCTTGCGGTGAAAGGCATGCTCTCCAAGAACAGGCTGCGTGCCCAGATGCTCAAACGGCTGTACGTCTTTGCAGGCGCAGAGCATTCGCATGCAGCGCAGAAGCCGGTCCCACTTTCTCTCTAAGCACCCATGACTACCACGGATAAACGCCAGTACTACTACAGCGCAGGGAAGCGCAAGACCGCCATCGCGCGCGTACGGCTGTTCGACGAAGGTTCTGGGAATGTGATGGTCAATGGCTTCAAGCTGAAAGAGTACTTCTCCGGTACGCAAATCGAGAATGCGATTGCGCCACTGGCTCTCATAGAGAAGAAGCAGGCGTTCGATGTGGAAGCAGTGGTGATAGGAGGCGGAAAATCCGCGCAGTCAGATGCCATTCGCCTGGGTATCAGCCGGGCACTTCTCCTGCATGATCCTGCGTTGCGTTCAACGCTCAAGCATGAAGGATACCTGCGCCGCGATGCTCGCATCAAGGAACGCAAGAAACCGGGTCTCAAGCGTGCGCGCCGCGCTCCGCAGTTCAGTAAGCGTTAGTAGGGAGGCCGACATCCATCTTCATGTAGTACAGGCTTTTGCCGTCTTCCGTATCCAGAATGAATCGCGCCTCCAGCTCCGTAAGTTGCATGATCGTCTGGCACATTTTGAGCAGCATGTGAGGAGGCAGCGCCACGCCTGTCTTCAGGAGAGTCGCGCAGAGACCAGCAGCGTCCTTAGACCGCAGGAACGGGTCTCCATGATCCAGAATAGCCCTGTAGATCATCTGGTGCACTCCAGTGACGTAACGTTCCACATAGGGCTCCAGTTCTTCTATGGCGAGATCGTGGATCTCAGGCAGAGCTTCGAGAATGTCTAAGTCGCTATGGATTGCGTGGGCGATGCAGGCATCGAGCGTCATGATGTGTTTGGGTATTGGTTTTTTTCGAGAAATCCAACCAGTATAGCAAAATTCGCCCTTTCCTTCAAGGGGCATACTGCTGGGAACTAGACCAGAAGTGAGTTGGTTTTTCTTGTGAGGAGGGCGGAAAGAACAGAGACACGAGTCTTGTAGTCGCGAATATTGTACCGAAACATGAATTCCGAAAGAAACATAGGCAGTGTTGCTC
>JAQVVD010000031.1 GCA_028699155.1 Candidatus Peribacteraceae bacterium
CCGTATTTGTGTGCGCCTGCCGCACCGCAGGAAAGACAGAAAATTGTTCTTGCAGACATAATCGGGAGGAAATGGCTTATAGAAGCCTACCTCACAATTATTACCAACTCATATCTGGTCTACTGCCTTTCTCTCAAGAATTCTGGAGGTATTCTTTTTTAGCTCAGAGCAGTTTTTCTGCCGCAGTCAGCGTACAGAAAATCCCGAAGAAGAGGAACGTTCCCCCCAGAACAATGTTGCGCCACAGAGCGGGCCTGAGTTCCGGTGCGAGGTAGCGGTTATTGAGGAAGAGCAGCAGTCCGCAGTACACGAACATCGAGAAGGCATTCAGAATTGCTCCCAGGATGATGAGCGTGAGCGGTTGGTCGAATCCCAGAATGAAGATTGCCATGCCAAACAGGATCTGGGACCAGAGGATGATGTAGTACACGCGCGAGACGGGGAATTTCTCCCCTTTGGCCAGCAGCAGCGCATTCTCTGTCATAATGCGGCTGGTCGAATCGAGCACGGTGAGCTGCGTAGCGCAGAGCATGATGCCCGTGACGGCAAGGAAGAGGAGGCCGAAGATGGGGATTGTTCGCAGGCCTATCGCGTACGCTTCATTCACTACGAACTGAATGCTTTCGTTTCCTGGCATGCCGAAGGTCGTGGTGTATGCAAGGAGCGAGAGCGTGAGCATGGTAAAGAGACCGAGTCCCCAGAAGATCATCAGGTGTTCGAGGTTGATCGCCTTCCACCACGTGCGAAACCTGCGCAAGTTCTCCTGTGTCGCGGGGAAGGTGTTCCCTGTGAGGGAGAAGCTCTTTACCTCTTCTTTCGCGGTGAGGATGCTGGTGATTTTATCGGCGTACTTGCCCATGCCGTAGCCTTTGTCGCGTACGTAGAACGACTGTGCGAGGTTCAGGTTTCCCCCCGCTCCCGCGTATGCCACCGCTCCCAGGAACTGTCCGATGACGATGCCGATGGGAAGGAAGAAGAAGCCGTCTCCGATGCCTACAAGCCCCTTCGCCAGTGCTACAACATCCTGCGCGCTGACCAGGTACAGTGTGAGCAGTACGATGAACGGCACGCCGATGCTGATCAGGTACTTCTGCAATGTCTCCACTGTCTGGTAGAGCACTTTTCCGATCGAGAGGATGCAGCCGATGAGGAGGAAGACTACGATGCCGATGAAGCGCGTGCTCTCAATGCCGAAGAGCGCGGCGAGGAGCGTGGCTCCGCCCAGTCCGATTCCGGGCCAGACCCAGGCGGTGAATGTCGAGAAGATGAACCACGCCGGGAGCCAGCGCCACATGCGCGCGAAGCCGACGAAGATACTCTCGCCGTTGATCAGGGCGTAGCGTTCCACTTCCATATTAATGAAGAACTGCATGGTGATTCCGATCAGCATGCCCCACACCATTCCCAGCCCGTAGTTGCTGGCAAGGTACGGCCAGAGGACGATCTCTCCGCTCCCGAGCCCTAAGCCGAGGATGATGAAACTCGGCCCGATGAGTTTCTTCAGTCGGGGAGCTTCCGGCAGTTCTTTCAGTCCGAGCGGTGCGAGGTGTGTGCGCATCGCGGTCCAGCATAGAGCAATCCTTTCCTTCCTACAATTCTTACAGGGAATGTGCTTTTGGCACTGAACTGATTCCAGCTGAATTCCATCCTGTTTATTTGACAGTACCGGGCTGCTGGCTGATAATTCTGGCAGAATCCTTCAACAGAACCGTCGTTTAATCGAATAGGTCCGAGAAGGAATTCAGCTCTTATTTTTTCCTTCTCCCCTATGCCAGATAAGGAGCTTACATGCCGCGATTGCGGTGCAACATTCACGTTCACCGAGGGTGAACAGGAGTTCTATGCCTCCAAGAACCTGAGCGAACCTCAGCGTTGCAAGGAGTGCCGCGCAGCCAACAAGGCCCAGCGCCAGGGCAGCCGCGAACTCCATGATGCCGTGTGCGCCAAGTGCGGCGCGCAGTGCCAGGTCCCCTTCAAGCCGCGTCCAGTGGAAGAGGGTGGCAAGCCGGTTCTCTGCCGCGAGTGTTTCATGGCGGAACGCCAGTAACCTGTTGAACGGAACATTTCCGTTGTCTTTAAAGAAAAGGGCCCCCGGTAGGGGGTTCTTTTTTTACGTGCTACAGTGTGCGGCATGGTTCCCCAGCCTGACGCAGCAGCATCGAGACGTACGGTGCGGATTTTCTCCACTGCGTCGTTCCTGCATGATCTTGGGTCCAACATGATTTTCTCCGTCTGGCCGCTCTTCCTCACGAATGTTCTGGGGGCGAACATGCAGGTGGTCGGTCTGATCGACGGGCTGGGCGATGCAATCGTCTCCATCTCCCAGGCGGTTTCCGGTTACGTCTCCGACCGGATTCGTAAGAGGAAGATCTTCGTATGGACAGGGTACCTGCTCGCCGGGATTGCCAAGATCGGGTATGCAGTCGCATCCTCCTGGCAGTTCGTGCTCCCGTTCCGGATGCTGGATCGCAGCGGGAAGATGCGCGGTGCCCCGCGCGATGCAATTATTTCGGATCTCTCTACAGCCAGTGACCGCGGCAGGAATTTCGGCATGCTGCGCATGATGGACAACGGGGGCGCAGTCATCGGCATTCTCCTCGCAATTCTCCTTATCGAACGCCTCGGGTACAGGACGCTTTTCATGCTTGCTGCCATTCCTTCTGTCTGTGCGGCGGCGATCATTCTCTTCTGCATCAGAGAAGAAAAGGCGAATGGCATCCGGCTGTTCCACGGCGTGCGCCTGAGGGATTACGACCGCAACCTCCTTCTCTACTTCCTGCTGAACGGTCTTTTCAGCATTGGCGCCTTCAGCTACTCCTTCCTCATGATTTTCGCGCAGCGTTCCGGTATTCCTGTTGTTGCTATCCCGGTGCTCTATCTCCTCTTCACCGCTATTGCCGCCAGCGTGTCTCTCCCGTTCGGCAAGCTCTCCGACCGCATCGGACGCAAGGTGGTGCTCTACATTGCTTTCGCGTGCTGGGCGGCCGTTCTGGGATTCCTGCTCCTCTCACAGTCGCCGCTCGCGATCGGCACCGCATTCATTTTCTACGGATTGCACCAAGGGGCGCTGGATCCCGTGCAGAAAACGCTGGCTGCCGAATTGGCTCCCAAACAGTACGTTGCGAGCATACTCGGCAGTTTCCAGATGGTCATAGGACTCCTGAGTCTGCCCGCATCCTTGATTGCCGGAGTGCTCTGGGAAACGTTCGGTATGACTGTTCCATTCGCTTTCTCACTTGCCCTCACTGTTGCGGCTGCAGCGTTCCTACTGCTTGTCCGGGAGCCGGCAGAAGAGGCCGCAGAGTGTTTCGCCGAAAAATAGTTGGCACGGTTCCTCTCGCGCGGTAGCGTGTGCCGCTTTCATGAAACCTCTCTATCACGCATTTGTCATCGGCGTTTTTATTGCGCTGTTCCATGCGTTGGTTCTTGCGCATGGCTGGGCGCTGTGGGACGTGAGCATCGTGAGCATTTCGGGTCTGAGCGCCGGCGTATTCTTCGTGCTCGGCATGATTTTTCGCAGCACGGTCCAGGATTACAAAACCGCAGATATCGCGATAGCGCAGATGCGCGGGAAAATTCTCTCCATGCAGGACGTCAATTCCATTGCAGCACAGGAAGCGCCTTCCTACGATGGCACGCCCTTTCGCCTCGCATTGGCGAGGGCGGCGGAGCGTCTGCGCGATTACATAGAGAACGACGCGTCGCTCGATGAAGCGAACACGGCCGTTTCTGCCCTCATTGCCACATCGCAACACATGCGCAAGGCGCTGCCCGGAGCGCAGGCCAACCTCTTCCTCAAGCAGCACGAGGATGTCCGGCAGTCCCTGAGTTATCTGGCGTACCTCAAGCACCATAATTTCCCGCTCGCCGGTTACGCTTTCCTCTGGTTCTTCGCTGCGTTCATCATCGTGTTGCAGCTCTTCTCTGAAACGCAGAATTTCCTCCTGGATACGCTTTTCATCTTCTCGCTCTCTGCGATCCTCATCTTCTTCATCGAATTCATTCGCGACCTGGAACATCCGTTCCGCTGCCACCTGGCATGTTTCACGCTCGATACCCGACCGCTTACGTACACTGCCGCAGTGCTCCGCGGATCGCGCAGGGAATGTAGCGAGCCTCTCCCCGCGCCGTTCTGGGCGCGCAAACAGCTCTCCTTTCCTCTGTGGCGGTGAAACCGGTTTGAAAGGTTACTCCTGCGATGCGCCGTGCAAGCGATACGCGCTCTCAACGAAACTCCCCCGTGTCACGCGCCGCCTGAGAATTTCCCGCAGGACTCCCGAGCGCCTCGCTGCCGAAATGTAACGTGCATACCAGGATTCCTCTTGCTGCCCTTTGGGTCCCAAGATATCTGGTTGCAGCGTTCGTAGCAGGATAGCTGCTGCCTGTTCTCTGGCGAGAGGGAGATCAGGCTTGAAAAATCCTTCGTATTCTCCGCCAAGGAAACCGCTCACCCATCCGGCATCTTTCGCGTAGCAAATGGTCGCCGTTTTTGCATCCGGGAAACAGTCTTTGTACATCGTCGGGTCGGGCGTAATTCCCAGAAGGGCTAGTACGATCTGTACCGCTTGCGCGCGCGTGATGGTTTGCTTCGGACGGAAGAGTTCGGTTGTGATTCCATTGATCCCGCTCTTGTTTACTATGGCGTAAATTGCTTCTGCCTGCGGATGTGCAGCGGATACATCTCTGAATGAGTGCTGCGTTGCGGATGGGGCGATTGGGGCATTGTGCAGGGATTGCACAGTTCCCTCTGGGCTGTATCGGTTCTGTGTGGCTATGCTGCTTCCTCTCCTGCCCCCAGAAACACCGGATTCTTCTGTTGTCGCCGCAGCGGTGCCGGTAATAGTGAAGGCAAACGTAGCTACATCTGAAACATTTCCCGCCTCGTCGCAGGCGACGGCTTTGAGCAGAGTATAGGTTGCAGCACTGAGTGGGGCACTGTAGACGTTGCCCGTGGTACAGGTCGGATCTGAGCCATCGATCGTAAATCGGATGCTCGAAGAGTCCTCTGCGCTGAGCGTGACGGTCTGCGGAGCGGAGTACGTTCCTGCTGCGGGCGAAGCCGTGGGGGCAGCGGCCGTGACGTCAACCGTTATGTAGGAATCATCCGTCGTTTCCGCATACAGCAAGTCCAGATTATCTGCCGTAATTTCAAAATCGATAATCCCGTCCGTGTCTGTGCTGGAGACGACGTACGTTGCCGTCCAGTCATTTCCATCGTTTGCGAGCGTCACGGGGTTTGTGATTTCCTGCCCGCCCGAGTACATGGTTACGTCGGCTGTGGCGGAGATGTCGCCTGTTGCAGAGAAGGAGAGCGTGACCGTATCGCCTGCTTTTGCCAGGGCAGTATTCGCATTATCCGACGCAATCGTTATGGAATTGAGGGAGAAGACAGTGGCTACCTTTTCGATTGTAAATGTTCCATCTAACAGAAACTCAGTGCACAGCGGTGAGGCGTTATTATCGCACACTTCCCCTTTGAGACCGTATGTCCCATTTGCCACTGCGCTAATCGACCAATCGAAACTCGTTGCGCCTGTTGCGGTTGCCAATGCCGGCAGGATCTCTGCTCCCGTGGACGTGAGCAGCGTAATGGTATAGTTGAGAATATCTCCATCGTTGGGATCTGTTGCTGGATTCCATGATACCGTGAGAGTTTCTGTTCCTCCGCCATCGTATACGCCATGTGCTACAGGGGAGATGAAGGAGGTCGGGTTCGGCGCCAGGTTTGGGAGTGTGGCGAAATAGAATGTATCTGTCAGAGACGCGGAATCTCCTCCCTCATACTCCGCAGTGACTGTTGCAGTTACTCCGTCTAAGTGCGTGAGTGCCCGCCGCGCGACATGGATGTGTGCGTCCGGACATCCTGTTTGCGCTGTTGTCGTCCAGCCCGCCTGGCTGCCGATATACCATCTGTTGGAGGATGTGCAGAGGCTTGAGTCATGGTACTTGAGGTCCCATCCTCTCGCGTCGTTCGGTGAGTTCACGTAGAGGATCAGCCAGAAATCCCCGCTCACATCGATTTCTTTTTCCCGATAGTTCCTATGGTGCCGCCCGTATTCGTGCGGAGCGGAATCAGATGATGGCTGCTGTTCGCGCTATGTTCGTGGTGGTATGTCGCGCTTTTACTGAAATCAGCGATCAATTGTACATCTACGCTGTTCCTCCAGTCGGAGTTGAAAAATGTTATTTCCTTCGCATTCTTTACCAGGTAGACCTCCATGTCTGCCGAATTGACTGTGGATCGCGGCACCGCGTTTATCTCTACAAAGAAGCTCATGCTCCCCGTCATTGTGAAGGGATTGGCGAAGTGCAGCAGGTGGTAGTTGTTCCGTCGCGCGATGGCGTCAGAAGGCGCGTTGTTCCAAGTCGTGGAAGACGGTGCGAAGAATATCTCCGGATAGATGCTATCGGGGTATACGGATGCGCTGATCCATTTTCCTGATCCCGTATTGTACGTCATGGTTTTCGTTACTGCTGCGGAGGCAGGGGTCCCGTCAACGTAGTAGTCCCATTCAGAACCGCCATCGCCGTTGATGCCGGAAATTTCCACCGATACCGATGTCGGCGATCCTGTGATTTCGGACTGGATCGTATAGGGGAGAAAGCGGGAGATGTCCAAATCCGGCACGATGGAAACATTCGTGACACTCTCGGCATCTGCATGAGCGATGGTGGCAAGCGTGATGACAAGGGCGCAGATTCCACCCATGCCTCTCGCAAAGCTTTTGTGGCTGAACATGCTCTTCTGTACATTCATGTACAGTAGATTAAAGAGAAGACTTCATATCTCCAAGCGTCATATTCATCGTCTATGCCACAATCGTTTGCCAGATGTGATTTGGTACATGTTTTTTTATTTTGTCTATAGCCACTAGTAGCCCCCGGGAGAATCGCCCGTCTTCGTCCCCCGGACTACGCCGAG
>JAQVVD010000020.1 GCA_028699155.1 Candidatus Peribacteraceae bacterium
ATCGCAAACAGTCTCACAAGCTGTCGAAATTTCTTCTCTGAAATTCGGGAACGGAAGGAGTAACGGTTTTTCATGAGCAGGATGAGGTAAATGATACCTCAGATGCTGCTTAACGTTTCATGAGCCATAACAAATACCAACAGAATAACAAACAAGAAGATGCCCCGATCATTCATTCTCCAGGCACAGCGACTCTTTTGTTACTGTACCCATTCGTACTTGCGCAACGCAGCCGGTTGCCTGATCCTCAGGGTAGCATGTCCCTACTACGTTCTGTACAGGACCATCCGCGAGAGCGACTGCCTGTTCTTCTGTGAGTGTTGGCGGAAAACAAATGCCGCTTCTGCACTGTCCTCCATCCGTACAGGATTCACCGGCTCCTTTGTTTGATATCAGACAAGTACCCTCCTCTTCCAGCCATTCTCCGCCCAGGCTCTCACATCCCCGTTGACTCTCCTGTGGGCGGTGTTCCGGCAGGAGCGAATAGAGAAATCCTGCAGTGATCCCCAGCAGGATAATGATGCCGACAATACCTAGGCTGAGGAGTATCCCCTTGAACTCATGCTGTTGTTCCATAGAGAGATGGAGATGATGTTATCGCGTTATTCTGGCAAGTCTGTTGTCGCTATATCTGCCTGTGTATCCATGGGTATTCCCATCTGTGTTGCATGTTTGTGGATTTCCCCTATTACTGCCTGAATCATGGCATCGTAGTTGCCGCCTGCCAGTTCAGACGCACGTCTGAATGCCTGAAGTTCCGCTTGTATTTGTATCAGACATCCCGCAAACATTTCCATTTGTTTCGTTTTTTGTTGCGCATCCCCATTCCTTGCAATTTCTTGAAGCTTGTTTCGTACGTGTTCTCGCCCAAGTACGATGGGAAAATCTATGCCAAGGGCTTCTATGATGGCTGCTTCGTGATCTTGTGTTTCAGTAGAACTCATTGCCAGCAATCTATGCCAGCAGCGGTTTTGTTGTCAACTGCTGCTCTTATTTCTTCTTCACCTGTGTGAAGTCCAGTTCTACAAAAAACGGAATGTCATATAACGTTTCGGCGTATGCGATGTTTGGCGACGGTGAAATGTGCCACGAAGTGGCTCACCGTGACGAAATATGGCAAAGGTGGGCTTGCGGTTCTGTCAATAAATCAGGCAAGCCCGACGAACCGCATAGTCTTTGTTATAGGAAATACATTTCCTCCTCCTTCCTGCCACAGTCGCACCAAGGCGACGTGGTGCAACGGGAGACTACGCTTTTGTTTTCGTGGGTTTTCTGTTTTCTTTTTCGCCGCCCGCCAATGTGGCATTTTCTCACCGTACTATTACCTCGTACTCAAGTATCTCTCCCCTCTATCGGGCAACACTGTTACAACATTTCGGAATTTTTTGTGAGCTTCCATTGCCGCAAGGAGATTCGCACCGGAGCTGATGCCGACGAGTAATCCGTATTCTCTTGCCAGTCGCTCAGACATTTCTACTGCGTCATGACTGTTGATCTCGATTACCTCATCGACAAGATGCATATTCTCCTTCAGAAGCTTCGGAACGAATCCTTCGCCTATGCCTTGGATAAGATGCAACCCCGGTTCTTTTCCAGAAAGAACAGCCGACTCTGCCGGTTCAACGGCGATGATCTTCGCTTTGATTCCGGCTTCTTTCAGTGCCCGAGCGGCACCAATGAGTGTTCCTCCTGTTCCGGCTCCGGTCACGAAAGCATCAATATCTTCGTGCATTTGCCCAATGATTTCCTTTCCCACGCCTTCCATGTGTGCAATGAAATTATCGGGGTTTTCAAACTGATTCGGCAGCCACGCTTTCGGATTTTCCGCCACAAGTTCATGATATTTCTTCACTGCCCCCGCCATATCTTCTTCCGCAGGCGTTAGAACGATTGTCGCTCCGAAAGCTCGGATCATCTTCTGTCGTTCGACACTCATGGATTCAGGCATGACAGCGGTAAATTTGTAGCCTCGGACTGCAGAGATCATGGCAAGAGCAATGCCCGTATTTCCGGAGGTAATCTCGATGATTTCATCTCCTTTGCGAAGTTCGCCTCTCTCTTCCGCTCTGCGCACCATGAACCAAGCCATTCTGTCCTTGATGCTTCCAGTCGGATTCGTCGTCTCAAGTTTGGCGAAGATTCCATCGACGGTAATTAGTGGGGTGTTGCCAATAGTGCTCAGAATGGTGCTCATGGTTATAGTTGGAAAACAAATAAATAAACCGCTCAGAGAGAGGCTGAATACTTACGAGATCTGTGAGAGTTACATGTTTATCACAGAGTCAGCCCCACTCTTACGAGCGTCTTTACAACAACAGTGCTGGCTGGCTCCGATGTACATTCGAATAAACTGTATGTCGTTACAGACAAATGTCAATCCCCCGCGGCGAAAAAGAAAACGTTAAGGAATCACGAAAACAAAAGCTCCGCTTACCTTGGATGTCGGAGGAAAATGTACTTCCTATAACGTTTCGGCTTGTGCGAAGTAGCCGGTTGGTACAATTTTTCAACCAACCGGCGATTTGGGCGAAGTTTGGCGACCTTCATCAGAATTCAAAATGGAGCCAGCCTGAGCCGCACAAGCCGTGTTAGCTGCAGTTCTTAGGCGGTCGATCAAGGCTCGCAGATTCTCTTCTGCATGGGGAATGTCATCATAACAACGCTCATATTTCTTCTTATATGCATTGGAGATGACATTCCATTTTTGAAGAAGTTCCCAAAATTCACTGTATAATTGTTTACTGAGTACAGACTGGTCTTGAGGTTCATCATTGGATTGCTCCAGAAAATCTTTCAGTCTCTCCAAAAAATTACCAATTCGATCAGACAATAATGACCAAGCCTCTTTTTCTGATGTAAGAATGCGTAAGTCTGTATTGCCAACAAGATATGTAATATCAAATGCTGACTTCATTCTTTCCATTCCATCAAAGATTTTTTGGAGCAAATCATTCCCAGGCAATTGGTTTTCTTTGTGTGCTTTATTCCAATATTCATAATCGAAGAATGCACATTGCATGTAGGCACCAAAGCCCCATACCTTGTTTTCATCAACAATCTGTTGTTCAGCTTCTGTAAGCATAGCGCGGTATGATAATGAATTTTGGGAACGTGAACAATCGGGTAGCCTAAGAATTGCAGCTAACGTTTCAGGCTATGCGAAGAATGGCCATGTTAAAATGTGCCCCGGAGGAGCTTAAAATGGCCAGATTTGGGTGAGCTGAGGCGACCTCCGCTGTATTGTCAAAAAGAAGCCGAGGCGAACCGCATAGCCCGTGTTGGGCGATGCACATTGACCTGCGTTCTTTTACAATGGACTCAATAGTTCATTTCCCTCTTTTGCTTCAAGACCAAATTCAAATAGTTTCTGCGTAAGCTCACGAACTGAAGTACGAATCCCAAAACCGAAATCAATTGATCCATCAGATTGTACTCCAATGCCAAGATACTCAACTTCCATTTTATTTAGCGGTAAAGCTGCAGACCCCAGATCATGTAATGGAGTATGACCTGCATTAAGCACTTCTAGAATTTTCCAAGCAATATAAGTCTCTGGTCCTTTTCGACCGTCTGTTTTATCAACAAGTGATCGAGCTTCATTCCAGAAATCTGGATTGGTGCATGTGATGATTAAGCTTTTTTCCATGAAGTTTGTGAGCTTACGCTATTGCAATTGTCTTGCAAATAGGGAAGCAGGCCAATTTATTTCGCCTAACTCAAAGGTATACGCAGATGACAAATCCAGCGTTTAAGAATATCAAAAGCCCTTTGTGATTACTTCTTTTTGACTTGCGTGAAGTCGAGCTCCACCGGCGTCTCTCGGTCGAAGATGAGCACCAGCACGTTGAGCTTGCCCTTGTTCACGTCCACTGAATCAACGGAGCCTTCGTAGTTTTTGAACGGTCCGTCGATGATCACAACGAGGTCGCCCACCTGGAAGTCGCTCCGGAACTTGGCTTCCTGCTCGCCGACACGGCGCTCGATCACGCCGAACTCCTCCGGGGTGACGGGCACGGGAATGTTCCCCGATCCCACGAATCCCGTGACGTTGGGGGTGTTGCGCACCAGGTACCAGCTGTCATCCGTTACCATCATGTCCACCAGGACGTAGCCGGGGAAGAGCTTCTTCTCTTCTTCCACCGGTTCCCCTTTGCGGAAGGTGAGCTGCTTTTCTTTGGGGACCTGCACGTCGAAGACATAGTCCTGCATGCCGAAGGTCTCGGCGCGCTGGAGGATGGATTCCTTCACGCTGTCTTCGTATCCGGAGTAGGTGTGGACGACGTACCAGTTGCGTCCGGCATTGGGATCTTGTTTTGCCATAGTGTTATGTGAGGGAGAGAAGGAGCTTGACGACCTGCGAGAGGCCGAAGTCGAGTACGCCGAATGCGATGGCGGTTGCGAAGACGAAGCCGAGCGTGATGGCAGAGAGGCGGATCGCCTGCTGCCGCGTGGGCCACCGAACCTGGTGCAGCTCTGCGAGCGATTCGTTGATGTAGGTCATGATGGCGTTCATTGGTACGGTGTGAATCTTAAAAAATCCCCGGCGGGGACACCAGCTATTGTACGTGTGTTGCGTTGTTATGCAAGGAAAAAAGAGGGGATTCGGAGGAATGCAGGATGGGAAGATGAGGAGAACGCTCTCCTTCTTCGTTCCTATTTGCCTGTCTCCAGCTCCTCGTACCGCGTTGGTCCCACTGCATGGATCTTGGTGACAGGGAGCGCGACGAGCCACACGCGCCCTGCGATGTCCCCCTCTGGCACGAAGGAGGAGAAATCGCCTCCGCTCATTGCGAAGCTGCGCGAATCCAGGCTCCCCTGACGGTTATCGCCCATCAGGAAGTAGTGCTCCTCCGGCACGGCAAACCGGATTTCTGAACGGTTGCCGCTGCTGGGCGGATGCTGGAAGGTATGGCCGCGGTTGGCTTCGCTCAGGTAGTCTTCCTTGAGCTGCACTTCCTCCGCTGCGCCGGGGCGCTGGATGAAGACGTAGCCGCCGCGCAGGATCACCGTCTCGCCCGGGAGGCCGATGACGCGTTTCACGTAGTGCTTCTTCTGGTCCGTCGGCGGGCGGAATACGACGACATCGCCGCGTCGGGGTTCGCCGATGTAGTAGGCGAGCTTGTTGATGATGATGTACTCGTTGTCCTCGAGCGTGGAGAGCATCGAATTGCCTTCCACCTGGAACGGGGAGACGAGGAACGTGCGAATCAGCCCCACGATCGCCAGGATAATGACGATGTTGAGCAGGACATCGAGCGCGTGGAACCAGAGCGTGTGCTTCTTTGGCAGCATGTTGACTCAGTGTACGTATTTTTCGTGTTCTGCACTAGGGTCAATGCTACAATTCTTCCGTGTTCTCCCTGAATGCGCTCCTCTTCAAGCGGCATCTCGATGACGATGAGCAGATCATCTGCGTGGTGCACAAGCACTGGCTGGTGGGCTTTAGGTTCCTCTTCTGGCCCGCAGCGGTGTTCCTGGGGTTTGCGCTGCTGCTCACTGTTGCGCCGCGCCCGCCCGTCGTGTACGTCATCGCCGGCCTCGCGGCCATGACGATCGTCTGGGGGGTGCGCAACTTCCTCGATTACTACCTGGATGCGTGGATGATCACCGATACCGGCATCGTGGACGTGGAGTGGCACGGCTGGTTTCATCGCGAGTCTTCGCGCGTGCTCTACAGCGACCTGCAGGGAGTGAGTTACGAGATTGACGGGCTCGGGGCGACGCTGCTGCGGTACGGTACGCTGAGCGTGGAGAAGATCTCGAACGGGTCGGAGATTTCCATGGAGTACGTGCCGCGCCCCCGCGTGGTGGAGGCGCTGATCCTCAAGCGGATGGAGACGTACCTGCATACCAAGAACCTCAAGGATGCCACGGTGGTTCAGGATCTGCTTGCCACTGTCATCGCGCGCGAGATGCAGATGAAGGAGCTGCGGGGGAGGAACGGCTCTTCCTCTTCCTCCCGGCAGGAGCGATGAGCAGCTTTCTTCCGCTCTTCATTGCGCTGCTCGCGCTCACCGCGCTCGCGCTCGCATGCTACGTGTGGCGGGCGGCGCGCCTGCGCAGGCGGATCTCCGCGTCCGCCCGCCGGCAGATACGGCAGTCCTGGGAGCATGCCGCGTCGCTCCCCGATCCGGTGCGCCGCGTGCTGGAGGCGGAGAAGGCGGCGGACCGGCTGCTTGCCGAACTCGGATTCCGCGGATCGTTTGCGGAGAAACTCACTGCGGCGGGCGTGCGCTTGGGGGACATGGAACCCGTCTGGCGTGCGCACAAGCTGCGCAACCGCCTGGCGCATGAGCCCGGTGCGACGGTGGGAGAAAAGGAAGCGGCTCGCGCTCTTGCTGCCTTCGGGCGATTGCTCGCCCCCTTCCTGGGGAAATGAATAATTGAAAATTGAGAGTGGAAATTCGGGTACACTGTGTACGCATGAAACCTTCCCTCGTGATCATCGGTCTCGGGAATCCCGGCCAGAACTACGATCGCACGCGTCACAACGCGGGGTTCCGTGCCGTAGACGTCCTCTCTGAGGAGTACGGCACGGGCGAGTGGACCGAGAAGCAGAAGTTCCTCTCCTCCGTGCAGGAAGCGCGGGTGGTGACGGTTCCCGTTCTCCTGGTCAAGCCTCAGACCTACATGAATTGCTCCGGGGATGCCGTGCGTAAGGTCATGGAGTTCTACAAGCTGAATGTGGAGCAGCAGGTTCTCGTTCTCTGCGACGATATTGACCTGCCGCTCGGCGAGCTGCGCCTGCGCAGAAGGGGCGGTCCGGGGACGCACAACGGGCTCAAATCCATCGTGCACATCTTCGGCGAGGCGTTCCCGCGCCTGCGCATCGGCCTGGGCACGCCGCCAGCCGGCGTAGATCTGGCGGCGTGGGTCTTAAGCGCGTGCTCCAGGGAAGAAGATGTTGCCCTGCAGGAATCGTTCAAACAGCTCCCTGCCGTGGTGCGGGAATTCGTCCTGGAGGGAGGGGAGTAGCGCCTCAGGCATTCGCAGGATTCCTGCTGATGCTGAGCGGTTTCTCCGGGGAGAGAGTGTTCTGCGCTACGACGATTGCAATCAGGAGTCCCAGGAGCGTTCCCAGGGAGAGTGCCGCGCCCCATGCGATGCGCCGTCCCCATCCGGATTCTCTTTCCGCCTGCGCGCCCGTCGTGCGCACTGAGGCGGTTGCCTGTTTCTGCGCCATTGCCGGCTGCACGATGCGGATGTGCTCTTTCGCCGCTGCGGCTTCCGCGACGAATGCCCCCCATCCCGCCTGTGGCAGGGCGCTGATGATATTCATGCGCCGGTCGGCATGCGCGAGCACGCTGTTCTCGCCATCCCTGACTGTTACCGCGCTCATCACGATGCTGCCGTGCGTGAGGGAGGGGGACGTGCGGATGCGGTAGGTCGCGCTCCAAGCTCCTCCCGCTTCCAGGGCGGGGATCACCCATTGCACGCTTTCTCCTATCTGCGTGCCATTGCCCGTATCAAGCACTTCCACTGTTCCCGTGGGGAACGATTCCTGCACATGCAGGTTGCGCACCGCCTGGTTCCCCGTATTCGCGATCGCGATCGTGTACGCGATCGAGCTCCCGGGCTGCGATTCCGTTCTGTCTGCTGCCAGCGTGAGCGTGACCGCAGGCATTGCGGGGGCGGCGAGCGGTTGCTGCGGCGTCGGCGCGTCAGCTGGAGCAGGTTGTCTGGCAGGGGGAGAGACATGGGACGCGACCAGTGCTCCTGACTGGGAGGGGAGGACGCGTGTCACAATCTCGCGGCGGTCCAGGCCCGCCTGCGCGCTGAAGCGCAGCGCCTCTCCGGGTAGCAGCGTTTCTGGTACCTGGATGGCGAGCGTGAAGGACTGCGTCTCGTTCTGGGAGAAGGACGCGCGCTCCCAGACGACCAGGTTCTGCTCGAACTGCTGCCCGTCTCCTGAGACGGATGCGACCGTTGCGCGCGGGTCGATGTACGCGAGGATGTCGGTCTGCTCATCATGGCCTCCGAGGTTTCGTACGCGCAGGGTGTAGGTGAGTTTGCCGCCCGCTTCTACCTCCTGCGCATCCGTGAACATGTGTAACTGCATGCGTTCGCAGCCGAAATCCGGGTCCCAGACTCTGATCCTTTGCTCGTGGACCGTGCCCTCGGCATAGGCGGTGGAAATCAGGCTGTCCCCGTGGGCGGCGCTGTGCTCCACGCGTATGCTCGCAGTGAGGGTGCGCTCCTCGTTCTCGTCGATGCTCAGCCCTTCCCATGTGATGTTTCTGCCGCTGCCCTCGCCCTGATTGGATGCCGAGAGGAAGGCGAGGTGCTCTGCGAGTTCTACCGTGACGTCGACGTTGCTGACGCGTTTCTCTCCGCGGTTCTGTACCTCTACAATCAGGCTGAAGGGTTCGCCGGGTTCCACCTGCGCTTTGTTGGAGTAGAGGCGAACGGTGACTGCCCGCTCATCATCGTTGTTCGTGTCGTTCTCGTCTTCCACCTGCACGGTGGTTTCTGCGAAACCGCCTCCTGCGACTGCGGTCGCGTAGAGCCGGTCGCCATCCTGCGCTTTCGCATCCACGCGCACGCTCGCGGTGAGCGTCCGGGACTGCCCCGCCGCCAGCGCGATCTCCTTCCATTCCACCTTGCCGTTACTGGTTCTCCCGCTGTCTGATGCGGATTGTGCGGCGAGCCTCTTATCGATGGAGAGCGATACCGTCGTGCCTTCCACTGCCTCGCTCCCGTCATTGCGCACGGTGACGCTGTAGACGAATGTCTGCTGCGGTTCCACCGTGCTCCTGGATGCTCTGAGGGAAACGCTCATTTGCTGTGCGCAGGCGTGCGGAATCTGCAGCGCTCCAAGCCCGTGGAGTCCACCGATTGCGCAGAATGCCAGGCCGATGGCGAACAGATGCGCGCGCATGAAAAGGGTTTAGCCTAGATATGTTCTTGCTCCCGAGTCAATTCTGTGCGATCGGTACAGCTTGATGGCACGGTTGCAGATATGTTCCAATCATCGTTTTCCCCTGCATGCGTGCGGGGAATTTCTCTCCAGTTTCTCTTTCTCTGAAGGCAAAAAACTTCTCCTGCACCTGGTCTTTCTGTATGAATAAAATTTGTATACAAGAACCCCGCCCGAAGGCGGGGTCTCTCGTTGGGTGCCGGCGATACTTTCCTTAGAAGATGAACTGCTTCCCGATGACGCTCCCCAGCGTCATACCCATCGTGATGATGGTTGTCCAGAGGACGAAGGATGTTCCCGGTCCGTTTGCCTGCAGCGTGCTGCCTGTAACGCGCAGGTTCGAATGCGTTGCATCCAATGATCCTGTCAGGCTTACCTCTCCTGTCTGTGGCAGGTTCTGGATCACGCTGACCTGCGTGGAGTCCGTCGCTGTGCGGCTGAATCCGATTCCGCGCACTTCCACGTTGTTCACGATGATCTGGCCGTGGCGCATGGACGGGCTCACGCGGACGCGGTAGCGGATGACGCGCGTCTCGCTCGGTCCCATGCTCGGGATTTCCCAGCGGACGCCGTTTCCTGTCGTCATGCCTCCTGCCGCATCTTCCACCGTGAGCGTCCCCGATGTGAATCTGTCTTCCACGGTGATGCCCTGCGCGACGCCGTCGGAGAGGTTGCGGATGGTGAGCGTGTAGCTCAGTGTTGAGCCAGGCTGCACTTCCATGCGGTCCGCCATCTTATCGATGGTTACGACACCTACTCCTGTTGGCTGGCAGTTGGGTCCCACGCACGGGATGATATCGTCTTCCACGAACGTGTACTCGGTGTCTGTGGCATCGCATGCGCTGACGCGCAGGCGCAGGCGGTCGCCGTCCTGTGCAGTTGATCGGACGCGCACGTCGAGGCGGAGCGTCGTGTCATCGTTGCCTTCAATCGTGATGTCCTCCCAGAGGATCTCGTCGTCACCGTCTTCGTCGCCGCTATCGGACGCGCTGAGGAACGAAACGTCCGAGTCGAGGTACGCGTGCACATCGATGTCCTCGTCACTCGAAGAGTTATTCACGATGCGGATGCTGTAGGTGAGCGTCTCTCCCCGCTCGATTGGATCTGTGCTGTCTGTGATGCTCACATCCACGTCGCAATCGTCGCCGTTTTCACTCTCCACGTTGGTGATTTCGTCTTCTGTGGCGCCGTTCGTCCAGGCGACGGAACGGAGCGTATCGCCGTTGCTTGCCCCGCTCGGCACGCAGACGTAGGCGCTGCGCGTGACGGAGGAGTTGCCGGGTACGGAGACGTTCGTCCACGTCACTGTTCCGCTGCTATGGGTTCCGCCATCGCCTGCAGAGCTGAACACCGCGTCGCTATCCAGGTAGAGGAGCACTGTCAGGCCGTTGACTGCGGATGTATTGGGGTTCGAGACGCGTGCGTTGTAGTAGAAGCAGTTGCCTGCCTGCACCGGATCAACGGAGTCTGTGAGCACGATCGTCACTGCCTGCTGGCTCGAGGAAGAGCTGCTGGAGCTGGAGCTGCTGCTCGAAGACGAAGAACTCGATGAAGAGGAAGAGCTGGAACTCGAGGTAGAGGAGCCGCCGGGGGCTTCGTCCTGGTCTTCCGGTGAGACGCATTCAGGATCGCCGCTCCCGTTGACTTTGTAATCAATCAGGCCGTCGGCATCGTCGTCAATGCCGTTGTCGCAGGCGGTCGTGCCTTTCTCACTCGTATCCTGCGCGCTCGAGCACCCTGGATCTGCGGGGTAGTCGATCTTCCCGTCACCGTCGTTGTCGATGCCATCCGAACATTCTGTCACGGGGCAGCTCACCTGCGTTTGCACGTACGAGCTGAAATTGTTGCCCGGGTTCAGGTCATTCTCGAATGCAGAGGCGTACGCCTGGTTGCGGATGTACTGGTTGCAGTACGTCGCAGACGTGGAGACATCGAATGCGATCGTGAGCAGCGCGACGTTGCCCGGCTGCAGGATGAGGCTCGGTTCCTCGCAGACGACTTCTCCGTAGGAGAGGTCGCAACTGCTGTCTGAGAGCGCGGCATTGAATGCTGCGCCATTCGGAACTGCATCCACGATGCGGAATGCCGTTGCGGCATCGGGACCGTTATTCGTGACGGCTATCTGGTACTGGATCGTCTCTCCCAGTCCGATCGTCGACGGACCAGTCTTGGTGATGCTGATGTCCGCAATCTTTACCTGTCCGTTGGATTCATCGTTATCCTGCAGACTCGTGCATCCCGGATCCGCCGGGTAGTCAATGAGGCCGTCCCCGTCGTTATCAACGCCGTCCTGGCACTGCGCCTTGGGGTTGGTTTCATCATCATCATTCGGTCCGGAACAGCTGAAGTCCGCCGGCCAGTCGATTGCGCCATCCTGATCGTTATCGATGCCGTCGGAGCACTGCGGAGGTGTGACACAGGTGACGGTAGTATTCACGGTGTTGCTCTGGTTGTTCGCCTGATTGCCATCCTGTGTTGCGGCTGTGACGGATGCGCTATTCGAGATCAGGTCGGAGCACTGGACGGACTGGTCTACTGTGAATGTGAGTTGCAGCGTTTTGGACTGCCCTGCTTCCAGCGCGAAGCCGGAGCACCTCTGCGTGCCCGTGTAGTTCGCGCACTCCGGAGAGGAACTCCCGGCGACGAAGGTGAGGCCCTGCGGTTTCGTATCGAGGACGGAGACGTTCTCCGCACGATCCGGTCCGCTGTTTGCGACTGTGAGAACGTACTGTACCGTTCCACCCTTCGTTGTCGTTGCGGGACCGCTCTTCTGGATGGAAAGATCCGCCTGCGTTGCGGGGCACTGCACGATTGTGTCCACAGTGTTGCTGTGGTTGTTGCTGGAATTGGGATCGCTGGCAGATGTTGCGACAGACGCAGTGTTCCGTACGGTGGTGTCGCACTGTATGTTCTGCGTCATGTCGAATGCCACCAGGAAGGTGTGGCTCTGGCCTGCTGCCAACGTCACGTTGTCACACACCACGCTCGTTCCGTGCACCTGGCACTCGTTGCTGGAGACTGTCTGGTTGAACTGCATGCCCTGTGCCGGGATCATGTCGGACACGGTCACATTCGTCGCAGTATTCGGTCCGAGATTCGTCGCGGTGATCGTGTAGAGGAGCGTGCTGCCGCGTTGCACGACTGGCGCGCCGCTCTTCACAATGGAGAGGTCTGCCTGCACGACAGCGTCTGTCTCATCAGTATCCTGCGCGCTCGAGCACCCCGGATCTGCGGGGTAGTCGATCTTTCCGTCTCCGTCGTTATCGATTCCGTCCGAACATTCCGGCAGAACAGGACAGGTGATTGTGGTGCTCACTACTTGGCTGGTGTTGTTTGACTGTACAGGATCTCCGCCTGGATTGCTCACCGTGGCCGTGTTGTGAATGAGTGTCTCCGTACAGACCCCTGTCGCGTGTGGCACGCTCAATGCAATCGTCACTGTTACGAAACGACCCTGCGTACCCGCGCCCGCAAGCGAGCCGGGAGTACACACAACAGTATTGCCCTGCTGCGAACAGCTTCCGGAACTGAGTGCAGGATCAAATGTCAGTCCTGTCGGTATCGTATCCGTAATGACAATGTTCCCCGAATTCGCAGGACCGTTATTGGTGACAGTCACCTGATAGGTTGCGACTTGTCCGCGGACAACTGATTGAGGACCTGTTTTTTGAATGGAGAGATCCGTGCCTGTGGTATTGAATTCATCAGTATCCTGCGCGCTCGAACACCCCGGATCTGCGGGGTAGTCGATGAGACCGTCTCCGTCGTTATCGATGCCATCCTGGCACGCTGCTTTGGGATTGGTCTCATCATCGTCATCCGGCGATGTGCAGCTGAAGTCCGCCGGGTAGTCGATCGCGCCGTCTCCGTCGTTATCGATGCCGTCGGAACACTGGGGCGGTACCGTGCACTGCACCGTGGTGCTCACGATGTTGCTCTGGTTGTTGCCCGGGTTCGGATCCGTGGAGGAAGCAGAGACAGTCGCCCTGTTCTGGATTGTGGAGTTGCACGCAGCTCCCTGCGTCACATTGAAGGCGATGAAGAACGTGTGGCTCTGCCCCGCCGTGAGCGTGAGGTTGTCACACACGACGCTCGTGCCATGCAGCAGACACTGGCTGCTGGAGTTCGTGGCATTGAACGTGAGCTCTGCGGGAACCTGGTCTGCCACTGCGACGTTCGTCGCAGTCTGCGGTCCGAGGTTCGTGGCAGTGACCGCGTAGAGGATCGTGCCGCCCTGTTGTATCGCAAGGGGACCGCTCTTCACAATGGAGAGGTCTGCCTGCATTGCAGCGTCTGTCTCATCATTATCCTGCAGACTCGTGCATCCCGGATCCTGCGGGTAGTCGATCTTCCCGTCCCCGTCGTTATCAATGCCATCCTGGCACGCTGCTTTGGGATTGGTTTCATCATCATCTGTCGGCGATGTGCAGCTGAAGTCCGCTGGGTAGTCGATCGCGCCGTCTCCGTCGTTATCGATGCCATCAGAGCACTCGTACCCATCTTGCTCATCATCATCCGTCGGTCCCGTGCAACCGGGATCCAGAGGATAGTCAATCTTGCCATCCTGATCATCATCGATCCCGTTATCGCACTCCGGTCCGTTGGCATCGCGCTCATCATTATCCTGCTTTGAGGAGCACCCCGGATCCTGCGGATAGTCGATCAAACCGTCCCCGTCGTTATCAATGCCATCCTGGCACGCTGCTTTGGGATTGGTCTCATCATCGTCATCCGGCGATGTGCAGCTGAAGTCCGCCGGATAGTCGATCGCCCCGTCGCCGTCGTTATCGATGCCATCAGAGCACTCGTACGCATCTTGCTCATCATCATCCGTCGGTCCCGTGCAACCGGGATCCAGAGGATAGTCAATCTTGCCATCCTGATCATCATCGATCCCGTTATCGCACTCCGGCCCGTTGGCATCGCGCTCATTATCATCCTGCTTTGAGGAGCACCCCGGATCCTGCGGATAGTCGATCAAACCGTCCCCGTCGTTATCAATGCCGTCCTGGCACTGCGCCTTGGGATTGGTTTCATCGTCGTCATCCGGCGATGTGCAGCTGAAGTCCGCCGGGTAGTCGATTGCCCCGTCTCCGTCGTTATCGATGCCGTCGGAACACTGGGGCGGTACCGTGCACTGCACCGTGGTGCTCACGATGTTGCTCTGGTTGTTGCTGGTGTTTGGATCGGTGGAGGCAGCAGAGACAGTTGCCCTGTTCTGGATGGTGGAGTTGCACGCAGCTCCCTCTGTCACATTAAAAGCGATCTTGAATGTATGCGTTGCACCTGCGGGAATCGTGATATCAGCGCCGGCAGGGTACGTCAGTTTTTCACACTCTATGTGTCCACCGATCATCAGGCACTCCCCGCCGGAGAGCTGTTTGTTGAACGTGAGTCCTGCGGGAATAACGTCAGTTATGGCAACGTCCCTTGCCGTGTCTGGACCGTGATTGGTCACGGTTATGGTGTAGAGCAGCGTATTCCCTTGTTCTACATTTGCTGCACCACTTTTGGTAATGGAGAGATCCGCGTTTTCCTGATTGTATTCATCAGTATCCTGCTTACTCGTGCACCCCGGGTCCTGCGGGTAGTCGATCTTCCCGTCCCCGTCGTTATCAATGCCATCGGAACACTCGTAGTCCTCCTCCGTATCATCCGTCGGGCTGTCGCACTCAGGATCAGCCGGGTAGTCGATTTTGCCGTCGCCGTCATCATCTTTGCCGTTATCGCACTCCGGTCCGTTGGCATCGCGCTCATTATCATCCTGCTTACTCGAGCACCCCGGGTCCTGCGGATAGTCGATGAGACCATCCCCGTCGTTGTCGATGTCATCGTCGCACTGGGGCGCCGTTGGCAGATCGCACGCCATGTTGATGAAGTTCGTCAGGTAATCCTGCGAACCAACGCCGGCATTGCCTTCTGCAAAGATGAAGCCATTTCCACTCTGTTCAGGCAACCATGCTCCGTGGCAGCGTCCATTGAGGCTGAAGACGCACGTTGCCGGGCTCTTCATGCTTGTAAGGTCTCCGGGTGAATCCAATCCTCTGTTCTCAGAGAAATCAAATACTTTGCCGGAGAGGAAGGGGTACGTCGTGGTATTGGGATAGTGTACGCCGCTCTGATTACCGTAGTATTTTGATGCGTATGTCATTTTGCTCTGAATGGCATTCAGGAAACCTCGCGTTCCGGCACTCGCTTCATCGCATGTAGGGTTATCTGCGGCGAATGTCATGTTCAAGCCTGCGCTGAATGCGGCACTCAGTATGTTTTGCTCTGCAGATGTTACACTTCGGTAGGGACCGCGGCCTTTGTTACTGTCACCGTAGATGAAGAGTTTTGCGCCCTGCAGGTCTTGTGCAGTCAGCTTGTTCGTGTACAGGTCGAGATTCCGTACGATCACTCCTGCGGGGAGCGTTGCAGGCATCTGTGCGTATGTCGGCCCTACACTGTATACTGAGGCCCGAACAACGATACAGTTGTCACTGCTCTCGTCAGTATCCGTTGCGCTGGAGCATCCCGGATCCTGCGGGTAGTCGATCTTCCCGTCCCCGTCGTTATCAATCCCGTCACTGCACTCATCATATTGAGGTGCGCTGGTACCGTTCCAGGTGAAAATGAAGTCGTTTAAATCACAATCCGTTCCCGTATCGAGTATGTATGCCTCCTCCCACGTGTAGGATTTGATCGTGTTCCAGAATGACGTGTTCCGTGCGAACCAGCTGTCGTATTTCCCGAGATTGTTCTGGTCTCCGGAGTGCTGTATGCCTTTCCCCCCGCACATCGATCCATCCTCGTATATCCTCGAGTGGTTCCATGTATTGCTATAAAAGAGCCCCATATTCTGTCCGGCAGGATCAATCTGCACCTGTCCCGTCTGCTTTGCCAAATTCTGCGTCTTGCCTGTCCAGAGCACATGCGTCTTACGGGTACCGTTTTTGTAGTAGTAGATTCCCACTTCGGTAATTTCCGCTTTTGTAGAATCACCCAGAGGCGAGTCTTTTCTGATGAACGCAAAAGAGTAATTCAGCGTGGCTGTACTCGTTGCTTCTGCAGTCTGAATACCTGCAGGAAGCAGTGTTTCTGCCAATCGGAACAGGCCACCGGAGTAGAGCTGCGATGCGAGCATCGCGAGCATAGTTACGGTAGCCCAGGAGCGGCGTGTAAACATAATACGGGGAGGAACCTTTGATAAAAAGGCAATAATCTTATTTAATATATGTAATTTGTCAACTCATATTTACAATATTTTACGTAGACATAGTTTTTTACAAAAGCCAAATTCTGCTTTGTATACACAGGTGTTGCTTGTGTATTTTCCCGTACGCCGAAAGTGTTCTATAATAAGGTATCGCACTGGGGCGTAGCCAAGCGGTAAGGCAGCGGGTTTTGGTCCCGCCATTCGGGGGTTCGAATCCCTCCGCCCCAACCAAGTTATGATTTTAGAACTGCTTCTGTGCACATGAATAAGAAGATTTTAATCAGTTCAAAAGAAACGTATTGTGCCTGTTTCTGAATTCTGTGATTGCATATAAAACGGAAGTTGTCCAAAGTTGTCAATAGTTGTCCAAAGAGAAAACTCTACAAATGACGGTAATCTGGCCCCAGCTTCTCTCAATTGACTTCCTTTGAATGGAATTGTTCGAAAAACTCATCCATTTTGCCATACATCTCGACTAATTCGTAATCTTTCTGAGTGATGGGTAATGATTGCAATGAAGCAACGACCTCCGACCAGGATTTCCCGATGAGACACAACCGCACAGGTTTTGAGAGCGACTGTGTGTATGCAAGGCACCATGTGGCAAATACTTCGGTCATGGTTCCGAGACTGCCTTCCTGTGCCACAAATAGTTCACTTTCCTGTTCACCCTGGATGAGTTGTCGCAGGCGATCAAACAAGTCTTTCTGTTTCCGCTCCTCAGACACAAAGTTGTTCGCGCTCTTGGGATCAAAAGACCCATTCGTAACACCAAGAATATGGCCGCCTGCTTCCCGTACCCCCTGTGCAACGGCTTCCATTAAGCCATAGTATCCACCACACTTCACTGTGTATCCTTCTTCTGCTAGGAACCAGCCAAGCCGAATACCGTCTTGGTATTGCTGTGTGTCAGGTTCATAGCCAGATCCGCCGAACGTTGTCGCATATTTCTCTTTCATGTCTTTATGGTAGAAAGATCACGTATAATGTCCGGGATGTCTTTTATGCTATCAAGCGTGTGACAACGCGGATCAAACGCAATATGTGAAGAATATTTCGTAGGAATAATCGCAACGTGCACCCCGGCTGCAAGCCCATGCTGGTCATGTTGATTGTCTCCAATGTGTAAACATTCCTCTGGCTGCACATTAAAATGACGGGCAATTGTATGGAAATACTCGGGGTTGCCTTTTTTTCCTTCAACAAGAGAACCGTGCCCTATGAAGGAAAAATACTTCGCAATATCGAAGTGCTGAAGGTATCGCTTAATTTGCGACTCACGTTCGCCAGATCCGGTTGCCATGTTGAGAGTGGCAGAAAGCTGGTGAAGGACGGGGCGCACATCTTGTTTTAAGTGTACTTTCTGCAAGATGTCATCATTGTAATAATTTTCATGCAGTTCCTTCAACACATCCTGGATTTGTTGCTGAGAAAGACCCAGTTCATAGATGCAATCATCGTATCTTTGCTGTGCATAGAAATCCTCATCAATCTCCTTGCCAATATGTTGCAGGGCTTGTTGCAAAAATTTGAAATACACCTCATCGGTATTGAAGAGAACGCCATCAACATCGAAAATTATTGTTTTAATGGTCATGATAATGGGGAAGCGTTTGGGGAAGACTCGGAACCAAGTCGTACACAGAGACGAAAGCCTCTATTAGGATATGGATCATTTTTCACATCATAATAGACATATCGAATGGGACCCCTATCCGATCGACCGCTAATTACAGCGTGCGATTTTCCGATTGTATCTCCTCTCCATTCGGTTGATCGTCCTGCACTAATCTCAGGATGATCATTTGCAAGGACGCAAGCATGTATAGCAGGCATACATTCAAGCTGTACGCCTATTTTTTGACTGAGAACAGGTAAAATATGTTGTTCTAGTTCATGAAATGTAAACCCTGCTCTTGATCTGGGATCAATACGCTTTTCAGGTTTATATCCGTCAAGTTGTTCGTGCAAAGCAACTAACTCTTTTCCGAAAGGATCATTTTTATATGCAGTTTGTATCCAACACTCGTCGCTCACAACATCAGGCTTTGGTCGCACTTCACAAATCATTACCATATTTTCCGTTGCGATGACACTACGCGGCATCGTCTTATTTTGCACTTGATCAAAAAGCCATGTGTTTGGTGCCTCCTCAAGTCTAGGATCATGTGGAACAAATGTTGTTGACTCAAATGCACGAATTTCAAATCCGTGCTCCGCCAGAACTGCTATAGCTGTATTAGCGTCATCAATGCTTCTTGAAGCTAGCCATGAAGCCATGGTACAAACTGTGACAAGATGTTCTGGAGACAATTCATCTACTGTCAGCACTCGGCTTAGGTGCGCTCCTCTATCTCCACATTCTTGCTTGATTAACATCTGAGCAAATGTGGCAATTTTTTTGGAAATTACTGCTACCTGCCCCTCAGTTATCTTTGGAAACGCAGTAGGCTCCATGTGTTTTCCTACCTGATCTAATAGGTCTTGCAAGACCTGGTTATTTTCCTGATTTTCTGCCATACAAAACGAATGGTACAGGTATACCAAAATAGTTTCGAACAATTACTTGCTATTTTGTAAAGCGTGAAGAAATTGAGCGCAAAACTCTCTGGGTGTGAACTCTGTTTCTGGAAGAGGCTTTTTCGACTCACCCTTTAGTGCATCAATTACGCAGTCAGCGAACGCTGGTGCATCAGGTACACCATAGTACTTACGATTTGTGGCATCTTGCAACATTCTTGTGTTGTCATTGTAGCCATACGGGCTGTATTCAACAAATTCTCTGACAGGCGCGAGATGTGCATACGGCCTGTACACGTCGTTAAAGTTTAAGTCGTTGGCAACTACCTGGCTTTTCATGAGCAGTGCATCCATAGGAATGCGTGGTGTGTAGTCAGTGCCACTGGGGGCTGCTAGAACGTCAATATGCCCTAGTAGGGCTAGGACATCTACATACGGAATAGCTTGAGAGAGGAAGCGAATACTCTGCACGTTTGATGTCATTGACATTAGTGTCTGATTACGTGTGCCACTGCCTGCTATAAGAAGTTTCGCTTGTGGACATTCTGCATGGATACGTGGCCATATCTCTTCGACAAATGGCAGGACATTCTTTTCCGGGTCAATGCGACCAATTAATCCAACTATATGTTCTGCGTCACAGAAAAAACCTTCTAAATCATAGTCATGCAATATATGGTCATATTTTTGTTGAGCCGCGGCAATGAGTTCTTCGTCCACAAATTTATGGGCAGCAAATGTTTTGCCACGAGCAAGGGGATACTGTTTTTCTATAAGATCAACATCGTTTTGCTGATAGGCTAAGAGGGTGTCTACAGCCTCGATTGTTTCGGCGTACCCTCTATGGTACTTCGCAAAGATAGAATCTTGTTCTGGTCGTACCAATGGCATTTTGGCAATGAGTATCACTTGTTTACGCATGTTTTTTAACAACTCAATTAATTGTTGTCCAAATAGCGGGTAATATGTGAAAAAACATAAATCAATTCTTTGTTCTTCAATCATTCGCGCCACTGCATCTGGTTGAATGTGATAACCATCAGCAAACTCGTGCAGATTGAGGACAGGTATCTCCGGATATGGCAATGGTTTGATGATATCAGTAGCACCATATCTATCTGTATTTTCAGTGAGCAGTTCTTCCCTTTTTCTTGATTCAGAGCATGCAAGTCCCACTACAGTTTTGAACTGCATAGCCTGTAATGCACGAATGTACATCACGGCTTCGATAATGTGTGCATTATGTTCGGGAGGAAATCCTGCAAATATGCCGATGTTTGTTTTCTGAACATTCATATTACTGAAGTAAGTTTTTTGCAAATGTTAAAGCGCGACGATAATGGTCAGTTATTCTTCCTAACTCGATATGTCGACGTTGCGCAATCCAAACAAATCCTTGAATGTCTTTTTCGCAAAACGTAGCCATAAGTGCGAGCAACTGTGCACGAGGGTTGTCTATTTCATCGAACGGGCTATTTTCGATGTAGTATTGGAGTTCTGTCGGGGAGGGATTTGCATCATCGCACACGTGATTGAATGTGATATGTGCCCACTCATAGAACATATTTCCTGCCCTCAGCGAATCAAAATCCAGAATGCCAGTAAGTTGTTCTGTCTCACCAAAGAGAAGATTTTGCCTCTCAAAATCTTTATGGACGAGTTTCATTTCTGCGACAGGGAACACTATTCCCTGATAACACTCCCGACATTCATCTATGAGCCTTTGCACAATGCCAGCTGTTCTTACTTCGCTACCCATCGGAAGTTCTGAAGCTACAAACTTTTCAGGATCCAAATCCTCGTTCTCATTCGAGATCATTTCCAGTTGTTTGTGCAATTCTTTGAAATAATGCACAGATTCCTTTCGCTGCGCACAGGACATGTTTCCGGATCCGTCCTCCCGATCCTGTGGAGAAGCTCCCTCGAGCCATGGGCATAACCAGACTGGATGACCTTCGAATTCCTCTACATGTTTTCCTTCGGTCGAAGCAATGGGGTACGCTACAGGCAGATTTTTGATTTTGAGAACGACATCCGCCCGCATTGCTATTTTGTGCAATGATTTATGTAGAAATTCTGTCAATGCATATTGCCCGCCATCCGCTTCCACTTTGTAAGTATGGTTGATGAAGCCCACCGGATGCCGCTCGCACTGATCGACGGATCCGATGGCATATCGTGATTCAATCCAGTCCTTCAATCGGTTCTCACGTCTTGTCATGTGTTCCAAGGAATGATGCAACAGATTCATGAACATTTTCAACGAGCATCCGTATATCCTGCTCGGAAGAGACGTATGGTGGAGCAAGCACGATCACGTTGCCCAAAGGCCGTACAAGGATGTTGCGCCGTTTGAGAGCGTTGCATACATCAAGTGCAATGTCGGCGCACAGGTCGTTCGCCAACCCATCGCCGAAAAGCTCAATACCTGCGATCAAGCCCCGTTGTCGAACATTGATGCTGTGTTCGTGACGGAAAATACATTCCAATTCGCCACGGAACAGATCCTGCAGTTGCAGAATGCCACGTACGGTCTCCGGTTCCGAGAGGACATCGAGATTGCTGATCGCTGCCGCGCACGCCAGCGGGTTTCCTGAAAACGTATGACCGTGCATGAACGGCTCCCTCTTCTGTTCTCGCGAGTACATCTCACCGATCTGTGGATGCATCAATACTACCGATAGAGGCAGATATCCTGCGGATATGCCTTTGCCAAGTACAAGCATATCCGGGCGGAGATCGAGGTCCTGATAATGAAATTTGCCACCTGCTCGATAGAATCCCGTTGCCACCTCATCGACAATGAACAGATAGCCATTCTCTGCACAGATTCGCTGAATTTCCTTCAATACAGTGGAGGGGACAGGGACAATGCCGCCAGCACCATGCAGTGGCTCAACAATGACCGCAGCGATTTGATCGTCGAACTGTCTAACTGCTTCTTCCAGCGAAATATGCTTTTGCGTGGTTTGGCTTTTTTCAAACTCCGTTACAGCTGGTGATGCGGCCCGCACAGTTTGGTAAGGCAATCCCGGGTAGAGATCAGAATGCATGTCGAACCCGCTTGCCCCCATTGCCCCCGCGGTTTCACCATGGTAGGAATTGTGAAATGTGAGAATCTTCGTGCGTTTCGATTGCGATTCCTTGCGTAGCCAGTAATTCAGTGCGAGTTTGATCGAAGTTTCAACGGCTTCGGAGCCGGAATTACAGAAGAATGTATAATAGTCGGACAGTTCTGCAAATTCCGGCAATCGTTCGGCCAACTCGATGGCTGGTTTGTGCGCCTGACCGAACAGAGTTGAGTGAGCAACTTTATCGAGCTGCCGGCGGATTGCGTTGGTTATTGCAGGATGACCATGTCCGAGATTTGCCACCCAAAGCGATGAAGTTGCGTCATAGAATTGACGCCCATCCTCCGCTTGGAGGTATGCGCCAGCCCCTCCCTCAATCACCACAGGATCATCTGTATGACGAGAACCGCTGAATGGCAGTATGAGCTCGTTGGGGATGTACGACTGTTTTCTAGGCATAGGTACTACTGGATAATGGGCAATTACGTAGATTGATCCCCACCCTTGTAGTGCGGATAAAACCCACAACGATTACAGAGGGAATCTGACTGGAAGAGATCAAAAATAAATCTTCGGCAAAACTCAATGACTTCGGGGCTGTTCCATACTTCCTGCAGTGATTGATGATTCAAGTCTCCAAATACATGTTCACCGTTGTAGTCGGAGTTACAAGGTACCACGCGTCCATCCGCCATGATGGTCAGTGACGTGAACGGCAAACGGCAGTCGCGCTGAAAAACTGTGTCGCTATCTGTCACCAGCTCATGCGGAATGTCCGGGTACGGAAAGAACGGTTTCACATGAACATCAACACCTTCAGCGGACTCCCACTCGCGAATGAACGATTCCCTTGGAGTGTGTTTCATTTGAATAATCTGTACATCTAGTTTCGTGCGATCACCCAGCTGCAATTTGGCTTCGATGATGTCGCGCACGCGTTGGATCATGGCATCAAAATTCGCCACTCTCACTCCGCGACTCGCCTCGAATTCTTCAGCGTTCGTCCCGTCAAGCGCGATGATCAGTCTGTCTAATCCCATCCGGAACAGTTCCCGCACCTGTTGTAGCTTCAGATTAATGATGGTCTCGGAAAACTGAATAGGTAATTGCGTGCTGGTTTTGATGTAATTCACGCGCTCCAATATGGCTGGATCCAGCATCGGACTCCCGAAATGGTGCAATCGCAAGGCACATACGTCGTATTCGCTTCCCGGCCATACCAGTGAAGGAGGCGGATTTTCCTTAAAATCACGCATGCCGATCCCCCGTGCAGATTTTGCGTTTTCCACTTTGGCTATCTGATCGATGACGTTCCGAAATAACCCTTGGTCCATGGATTGGACTGGACGGGTCATGCGGTTAGCTTTGCCACGGGGGCACATCACGCATTTCAAATTGCACGCGTTTGTTGTTTCCAGTTGATCAATGGAAGGAAGATCTGACCGATTTGCCTGTACCATTGCGAACAGATCGTCTCTATTCAAGCTGCCGTCATACATTCTGCGTATGTTTTCCTTTCCCATATTATGGTAGAACATGTAATCGATCATGTGAGGAACGGGGATAGGTGTTCATGCATCTCTCGTGCCATCTCAGGCGCGCTGTATCGTCGCACATTACTGCGATATTTTTCTTGTAGAACAGAATTAGACGACTTATCAAGAATAGCATGTATCTTCTCTTCCAAATCGGAGCCATTAGCATCGAAAAGCAGTTCCTTATTTTCGGGAACCAACTCAGGAAACGCGCCAACATTCGGGCAAAGGACTGGTGTTCCAACTGCCAACATATCCGCAACTGCCATACTCCAAAGTGCCGATGGTTTAACAGGAGCAATGCCAAGATCTACTCCTGAGAGGAGAGCATGATACTCAGCACGTGTTGCACAATGTATGCGATCAACGAAGGGCATTGCTGCAAAGGCTTCGCGGAATTGCCTCACATGGGGATCGAGGCGATCTCGTTCAAAAGAGCGCTCACCTGTAGGATCCGTTACGACAAAACGTACACCTCTTTCCTGTGAGACATTATTGACTGCTTCAATGACACGATCAGTACCATAGTGTTTGTATAAACGTTGATTGTAGAGGATACGTGGATGGGAATTTGCTGCAGACTCCCTTGTAAACAACTCCGGTTCAATGGGAGGCGAAAACACCCGCAAGTTTTCACAGAGCACACGTTGATAGCGTTCACGAAGTGCTCGCTGAAGAATGCCCTTTCCGAACTCACTGCCCACAAAACCCACTTCAGAAACTTGTAAGGCTTCAAGGTTCCGATCCAGAATTGCAGGAGCAGAGAAACCATGTAGATTCTGGCTTGGGTCCCATTCAATGCCCTCTTCTCCGTAATGGAAAGGCAAGTAGTGATAGTACGAAACAGCAGGTACTTCTTTCCCATACATAGCAGAAAAGAGCATTTTGAAATTGAGAGTGCTCTCCGGCTGGTTATTGTAGATCAGATCAATTTCCGGAAGATTCTCAAAACGATCGCGCAAGCCATGCCAGTCGAAGTTGAACCGCGTTGAAAATTTATCGTATTTATCGTGGAAGGGAACCATTGTTATATGCTGATGCCACTGTTGAGTATTCAGTCGATGTCCAAGGAACAGCACCCTAAGATTCTGTCGCTGCTGACACATATGCGTCCACAATAATTTTTGGAACACATAGCCACTATCTGCCTCAAAATTCGAGTCGTTGCTTATATTGAGATTTACGAGGACGGTCTTTTCCATACGATTGGGCAGAAGCAAAATGGAGGGCATTGTAAAATTCTCTTTACGCTTTGTCAAAACCAATCGGGGGAATCTCTTTCCATCTATTTGGGCAATAAGCGCATTTAATGAATACCTTTGGCTCTCCCCTAGGAGAAGTTCCTCTACACTTCTCCTATGCACGTCCGGTACGCCAAAATCTCGACATTCAAAATCAGAAATATTCTGAAGTGCTTTTCTGAAGACCTTCCAGCAAGCAAAACA
>JAQVVD010000021.1 GCA_028699155.1 Candidatus Peribacteraceae bacterium
CTACCAGGCGAATCCGCGGCTCGTTCGCGGGCTCGACTACTACACGCAGACGGTGTTCGAATTCTGGGACGAATCCACCGGCGCGCAGAACGCAGTGGGGGGCGGCGGACGGTACGACGGCTTAATCGAACTCCTCGGCGGCAAGCCGACGCCCGGCATCGGATTCGCCGGAGGAATGGAACGCATCATCTGGCACATGAAGGAGGCGGGAGTCGAAGCGCCGCACAAGGACCAGGTAGACGTGTTCGTCGCCCAGCTTGGTCCGGAGGCGAAGAAGCAGTGCCTCACGCTCATCTCACGCCTGCGCGACAAAGGCGTTCACACCATCGGAGCGCTCGGCGAGGCCAGCCTCAAGAGCCAGCTGCGCCACGCCGACCGATTCGGCGCCAAGTACACGCTGCTCCTGGGACAGATGGAAGTGAAGGAGGGCACTACGATCATGCGCGACATGGCTGCAGGCAAACAGAAGCAGATCAAGTTCGACGATGCGGTCGAGACAGTCACTCAGCTCCTGGGAGAGAAGAATTTGGATACCTATTCCCTGAAAGACGCACTAGGAGATGTGGATGAAGATTAGTGGACAGAGGACAGAGGACAGAGATCAGAGATCAGAGGACAGAGATCAATTTTACAAACATACTTATTTCTATGATTGGTTTGGCTCCCGCCAACTGACCTCTGGTCTCTGTTCTCTGATTTCTCCTACACATCAAGATTCTTCACGGCCTTCGCGTGCGTCTGGATGAACTTGCGCCGCGGCGCCACCTCTGAACCCATGAGCGTCGTGAATGTCGCATCCGCCTTCTCTGCATCTTCC
Source organism: Candidatus Peribacteraceae bacterium (assembly GCA_028699155.1). Taxonomy (GTDB): domain Bacteria; phylum Patescibacteriota; class Gracilibacteria; order Peribacterales; family Peribacteraceae; genus STF1-71. Next base: position 818 of record JAQVVD010000021.1, read on the forward strand.
ATGACCACTCGAAGCATGCTCCGGTGTTCGGGATCCATCGTTGTTTCCCACAACTGTTCCGCGTTCATCTCACCAAGACCTTTGTACCGCTGAACAGATACGCGGGAAACCCTCTTCGCTTTCGCCCCCTTCTCTCCCTCTTCTTCCCCGCCCTCTGCCGCTGCATCATCGTGCCCCACCTCTTCCTCCGCAGATTCCTCCTCCTTCGCCTCATCGACTCCCCATTCCTCGAGAATCCGATTCTTCTCCTCATCCGAGAATGCGTAGCGCATGTCCTTTCCCTTCTGAATCTTGTAGAGGGGCGGCTGCGCAATGTAGAGGTGCCCTCCCTCAATCAACTCCGGGAAATAGCGGAAGAAGAACGTGAGCAGGAGAGTACGAATGTGCGCGCCGTCCACGTCGGCATCTGTCATGATGATAGTCCGGTCGTAACGCAGTTTGGAGAGATCCTTCACCTCTCCCACCCCGATGCCCAGCGCAATGATGAGTGCTCTGATCTCGTTATTGGCGAGCATCTTATCGAGCCGCGCCTGCTCCACGTTGAGGATCTTTCCGCGCAGCGGCAGGATCGCCTGGAAATCGCGTTTCCGCGCCTGTTTTGCGCTGCCTCCGGCGCTGTCCCCCTCTACGATGAAGATCTCGCACTCGCTGGGGTCTCTGCTGCTGCAGTCCGCCAGCTTGCCGGGGAGCGTCATGCCCTCCAGCGCGCCCTTGCGGATCACACTGTCGCGCGCAGCGCGCGCAGCCAGGCGCGCACGGGCAGCCAGGAGACATTTGGAAACGATCTGCTTGGCATCATTGGGATTCTCCTCCATGTACTCGCTGAGCTTCTCGTTGACTACGGTCTCCACTGCGGACTTCATCTCTGCATTCCCAAGCTTCCCTTTGGTCTGGCCCTCGAACTGCGGCTCTCGCAGGCGAACAGACACGACAGCGGTCAGCCCTTCGCGTACATCGTCAGCCGTCAGGTTCTCCTCCTTCTCCTTGAGCAATCCCTGCGCGCGGGCATAGGCATTGATCGTACGGGTAAGCGCAGCCTTGAACCCTGAGAGGTGGTGTCCGCCCTCGATCGTATGGATGTTGTTCGCAAAGCTCACGACGTGCTCCTGGAATGACTGGCTGTACTGGAGCGCGACTTCCACGAACCCGTCTGCCGTATCCTTCTCGAACCAGATGGGCGACCCGATGGGATCCTTGGAACGGTTGAGATGCGACACGTACACGGCAATGCCTCCTTCGAAGTGGAAACGGTAGAGCCTTGAGAACCTGAGGTCTTCCTCCGGCCGTTCCTTGCGCTCATCGAGCAGTGCGATCGTCACGCCCCTCGTCAGGTACGCCTGCTGCCGCAGGCGATTGAGTATCACCTCCATGCTGAAGACGAGCGTGTCGAAAATTTCTTTATCCGGCTTGAAGATAATCTTGGTACCTGTCTTGTCGGTCTTCCCCTCCTCCTTTAAAGGAGTCATTGTCTTCCCCTGCTTGTACTCCTGCGAATAGATCTTGCCATCGCGATAGACCTCCGCCCGCAGGAAGATGCTGAGCGCGTTCACCACGGAAGAACCGACGCCGTGCAATCCGCCCGAGACCTTGTACCCGCTGTCATCTCCGCCGAACTTGCCTCCCGCATGCAACGTCGTGAGAACAATCTCCAGTGCGGGCTTCTTCATCTTCGGATGCATATCCACCGGAATGCCACGCCCATTGTCTTCGACGCTGACAGCCCCGTCGTCGTGTAGCATGACCGTAATCTCGTTGCAGTGCCCGCCCATCGCCTCATCGATCGCGTTATCGACGATCTCATACACGCAGTGGTGCAATCCGACCGTATCGGTGGATCCGATGTACATGCCTGGCCGCTTGCGGACAGGTTCCAGACCTTCCAGAACCTGGATTTGCTGTGCTGTGTAATTGCTCTTCGGCATATCTTGGTGGATTTTAGAGAGGAATGCCTCCCGAATCAACGGGGCAAGTCCCCAGAATATTGAGTTTCTGCGTACGCCTTGAATTCTTCAAAGATTCCGGGCACCGCTGCGATACAGGTGAGCGTGCCACGCTCGTGGTCCTCCCCGTTCCAGGAACATTCGATCCTGCCGCCTGCCTCGCGAATGAGAATGTCGGCTGCCGCAACATCCCAGAGCGAGCAATGCAATGCGACGGCATGCACTGATCCGCGCGCCAGGTACGCGAGTGCCGTGACGGCGCTGCCGAACTTGCGGTAGGCAGTACATGGAGGGTAGCGCACACCTGCCCCCCGATGCATTCGGTCGGAGAAGATCTCCGCAATGTACGCATCGCGCATGCTGCCGCACGACTGCACCTGCACCGGCTCGCCATTGAGGAAAGCACCCTGCCCCTGCACCGCAGTGTAGAGCTCGTTGAGCACAGGGAAGAAGAGCACTCCCGCAACGGATTCCCCTTGCTGCTGCAGCGCAATGGAAGTGGCAACATGCGGGAGCTTCTGGGTGAAATTACTGGTGCCATCCAGCGGATCGATCACGAAGCGCTCCTCTGCGGAACGCGCAATCGTGCCGCCCTCTGCTTCCTCCGACAGGATGCTGCACTCGGGGAACTGCTCCGTCAGCATTCGTACGATGCCTTCCTGGGCTTCTATGTCCGTCGCCGTCACGCGGTCGGCAGGGTCTGTTTTCACAGAGAAACCGCCCGTCCCGTTGAATCCACGCGTGATGCAGGCACCCGCTTCCTTCGCCGCCTGCACTGCAACACTGAGCGCGTGATTCCGATCAATCATGCCGCCAGCATACCATCCCGCCATGCAGCAACTGCGGAAAGAAACGGAATTCTTTCGCTTGCACAGCCCGGAGGAATCCCGTACGCTGCGGCGGCTTTCTTTTCTACGGAAGAACCTATGGCAGTGTACGCACTCAGGAAAGGCCAGGAGAGTAATGACAGCTTGTTCCAGCGCTGGAAGAAGCAAGTCCAGCAGACAGGCATCACCAAGATGCTCCGCGAGCGGTCATCCCGCAGGCGCAAGCCGAGCAAGCGCCTGGTCCGCCTGCGCGCACTCAAGCGCGAAGAGCACCGTACGCAGAACCGCCAGAAGCAGTTCTACAGCAACATGTAAAACCATCATCGCATGATCCTGAGAATCTCAGTAATGCGTAGACGCAGCATCAGGTGCCCTGCGCGTCGTTGATCAGTGCACGCAGGAGTGGATCATGCTGCATCTGCCTACGCACTACATCTATTCCTTGGCGTACTTTTTCGAGCCTTTTCCCAAGAATTTTTGCCACCTCTTTCGGCGTACGCGCATAACCATCTTCGAGTCCTGCCCACCAACGGAAGTACAGGATATGTTCTCCCCGCACCTTCTTGGGCAGTCCTTCCAGTGCTGCCCGGATCTCATTGCGTATATGCTCTGCGTGAATACCCGCATCTGCTCGAGCAATGTTGCCGTCCTGTAACTGAGTAGCGCGGCTCTGTTCATCTGGTGCATTCATACGCAGAGGCGCGTCCAATCGCTCCGGATGTTTTGCCGCGTTCTTGATTGTCTCCACCTCGTGCACCGCGACCCCCATTTCCCCGGCGATTTCCAGGAACGAAGGTTTTCTATGAAGAGCAACTCGCAACCGTTCCTCTGCAGAGCGCACTGCATAGCACTGCCGAATAACATGTTCGGGGAGGCGTATGGTACGTGACTGCCGGCTCAAAGCCCGCGTAATGGATTGGCGGATCCACCAGGTTGCGTAGGTTGAGAAACGGAACCCGAAAGCGGGATCGACCTTCTCTACTGCACGCATCAGCCCGATATTTCCTTCCTGGATTAAATCCAGGAATTCCACACCCAAACGCCGGTAGCGCTTCGCAATAGAAACGACTAAGCGCTGATTACAGAGCACTAGCCTCTGTGCGGCATCTTGCGCGCCCACTCCTCCTGCCGAGCAGCGAACCATGCATGCATGTTCTTCTTCTCTGCTGAGCAACGGCGAACTGCAAAGCTGTGAGAGTGTTTCCCGTACCTCATCAACTCTGCGCTCCTTTCCAAGCCCTTTGAGTAACAGCCCCGTATCTACGGCTTCCTGATCGATGCTCTCATCCCATGCTGTCGTGATATCCTGCCGCGAAGGCAGAAAATCCTCTCCCTCGTCCGTATCTGCCACTGGTACCTCCCTATCTCTCATAAGGGGGATACTTTATGCAATCCCCCCCTCCCCATCACGGAGAAAGGGCTCTTTTTTGCCGGCTCTGTGCCTTGCATGGCTCGCTATCGTAGCAGCTGCAGCGCCCTGAGGAGCTGCGCATCGCGGCCGGAGTCATAGGGCACTTCGATATCAGGCTCTACTCCCACGCCGTCGATCTTGCGCCCGAGCGGAGTGAACCACTCGGCAATCGTGAGCTTGAGGCTGGAGTTATCCGTGAACTCGAGCACCTCCTGCACCGTCCCCTTCCCGAACGTCTTGCTCCCGATCACGCGGCCGCGCTGGTGATCCTGGATCGCGCCTGCGACGATTTCGGATGCGCTGGCCGACCCCTCATTCACGATCACGATGAGTGGAATTTCTGCCGCAATGGTCGCTGGCACCGCGGTCGCCTCCATGAGTTCGCTCTTGCGGGACTTGATGAGGGCGACTTTGCTCCCCGGCGGGAGGAAGTTGCTGAGCACGGATGTCGCAGCATGCAGCAACCCGCCCGGATTGTTGCGCAGGTCGAGCACGATCCCCGTGGGATGCTGTTCCGCCACCTCCTCCATGAGCCCGCGCAACTCCGTATCGGTCAGCCTGCCAAACTGCATCAGCTTGACCACCGCAACGTTCCCCTGCCAGGTAATGCTGATCTCCGGGACTGTGACCGTATCGCGGATGACCGTGACATCGAACTGCACGCCGTCGCGATCGATCGTCAGTATGACGCTGGACCCCTGCGGACCGCGCACTTTCTCCACCGCATCGCTGAAGCTCATGCCCGCCAGGCTCTCGCCGTTCACTCTGATGATTTTGTCGTTGGGCCGCAGGCCCGCCTTCTGCGCGGGCGAAGTCTCGATCGGCGTCACAATGGTGAGTACGCCACCGCGATCCTCCACCTGCGCACCGATGCCGCTGACTTTCCCATCGATCTGAGTCTGGAACTGCCGGCTGTCCTGCGGACGCATGAAGCGCGAGTACGGATCATTGAGGCTCTCGACGATCGCCTCGATGCTGGAGTACGTCGCATCATCCGGATTGATCTTCTCCTGGTAGAGGTAGTCATTCTGCATAATCTGCCACACCGCCTCCAGAATCTTCTGATTCGGAAGGCTGGACTGCGCCGTGCTGCTGGTCGGGCGCAACGGAATCTTGATCGTCGGCACCTGCACTTCGCCGTTCCCGCGTTCCGGAGCTATGACGCCCGTCACGCGCCCGAGCAATTCGGTCGCCTGCGGTCCTGTGATCCTCCTGCCGATGCCGAAAATATTCTCGCGCAGCGGCGCCATCCACCCCTGCTCCAACGCAACCCGCACCGCCTTCTCCTCGCTGGTACCGTTGCGGACATCGCGGAAACTGACAGGGCGAGCACTCTGCTTTCTGAGCAATTCCACGATGAACCTGAGTGCTTCTCCGCGGGAAATCGGCGTCGCCAGCCGCAGATCATCGCCGAATGCGCCCAGCGCATTCGCCTCATGCGCGACCCGGACGTAGGGCAGCAGGCTGGCCGGGATCCTTCTGAAGGGGAGCTCCTCCGGCGATTCGCCCTTGCTGAGCGGAAGATTGAGCGCCTGTATCGCTCCCCGAATGAAGTCTCCGCGCGAGACCGTCGGTGTCGTACCGAAATCTACGTTCGCCGCCTGGGCCGCAAAACCGCTGAACGGAGCGAGTGTGATACACAGGAGAAAAACCAGCGAGGAAACCTGTCGGAAGAGAGAACGTGACATGGCAAAATTTGGTGGAGGAAACAGTGCGTGCCAGCACAGCCTACGGCTGCCACAGATTCTACGCAACTGCCTCCACGCACACACTCCTCCTCCGCGGATTTCCGACCGCTCTCGTCTTGGTGTTCTGCTCGTTTGCGAACATCGCGGAGAGCAGCCAGAACCCGCCGACCACATAGAAGAGCGCCGGGATCACCAGGATCGCAATGTAGTGGAGGAAGGAACTCTCCGACGCTCCCACGAGATCCCCGATCGTCCGCGGGTTGCCCGGCAGGAGACTCGGCAACGTGACGAGGAAGTTGAAGAGCCCATGCAGCAGAATCGCAATGGTCACACCGAAGATGAGCATCTCGCGGCGGAACACTTCCTCCTCCGGCAGGCGGAAGAAGTAGTGGAGGAACCGCGGCATGAAGACCGGCGTTCCCGCGACTTCCTCGTCGCGCAGGATGGAGTCAGTGAACATCGAGAGCCCCAGGTAGTATCCGAGTACGCCCGTGGACACGATGTGAACCATCGTCGTCAGAATGGACCGCCCGAAGAAGTTTCCGAGAAACCCCGACCAGTCAGGCTGTCCTACCAGGTGCTCCTTCACGAAGAGGAGGAAGTAGTTGGGATTGAGCACGTTCTCGGCGAAGGCGAATCCGATGGCGACGATGATTCCGAGTTGGATGACATCATCGATGCTCCGGAATGACGTGCTGCCGCTCTCCTTGAGCACCCAGAACTTGCTCATCTCCTCAATTAAACCCACGAGCAGGAAGGAGACGAGAGTGGCGAGGATCGTGGACTGGTATCCGGAGAACCCGTCTCCGAGCCTCCCTGCCACGAACGAGTTGGAGGACTGCGTGAAACTCTGCGGAACGATTCGGAAGAGGAAGAACTGCAGCTCGAGGCCGCTGCGCAGGATCTTGTCATAGAGGAGAATCGGCGCCGTGGAAATTATGCCCGAGAAGAACATGAGGAAGACCATGCTCAGACGCTGGCGGTGGTACCCCAGGAAGAGCAGGCACCAGATGACCGCCGGAATGAGTGCGATCATGGCAGCGAGCATGTGGGCGAGCCGTTCCGTGTACGACTCACGGAAGATGATGTGCACTGCAACCCAGAAGATGAACGTTGCGAGTACGAACGCCTTGACGCGGGGATGCCACGGTCCGAAGAGGAACCGCCAGGCAATGATGAGGCAGACTAAGCCGAACGTGACGGCGAATGGATCCTGACCCAGCTGCGTTGAGAGAATCGCGCGCTCAAACCCGATGAGCGCGAACGTGATGATCGTCCCCATCACCCCTCCGAAGATGTACTGCCTGGACTCGCTCGGCCAGAACACCTGCGAGACCACCGCTGCGACGCCGAAGGCAGCGAGCGTGACAGACGCATGAATCCACCCGTTGGGGCCGTCGAACGGCGCGATGCCGCTGATCGTCCTGAAGGAGAACAAGATGAGCAACATGGTGACAAACGCCGTACCTATGACCGTCCGGGCGGATGGCATGTACGGATGCCTGCGTTCGATGGACGCGAGTGATTCCTGCTCCAGGAAAAACAGGTTGAGTATGCCGACCAGAGACCGTGCGAGCACCACCGCCAGAATGATCAACCCGACGATGAACACCGTGGGAGAGGCACTGATGCCTGGGAGGAAGCTCATGCCGGGTCCCTGCGCGGATGCCACGCCCGGAGAGAGGAGGAGTATGGACACCGTGCCGAGGAGGTATCGGATTTTTGTGTGCATCATTTTCTTTGTTTCTCAGTACTATTATAACAAAATTTGACATATTTAGAAAGACTTTGTCTACTCTCCGGTAGCCAAAAAAGTATATCGCTGTTAGATTTTGCCCGTATGCCAGCCGCCTCCCTCGAACAGGTCGTTTCACTCTGCAAGCGCAGAGGCTTCGTCTTCCCCGGATCAGAGATCTACGGGGGGCTGGCAAACAGCTGGGATTACGGCCCTCTCGGCACGGAACTCAAGAATCTGCTGCGCGACTGGTGGTGGGACCGTTTTGTCCGGAAGCGCCAGGATATGGTCGGCATCGACGCGGCCATCGTCATGAACCCGAAAGTGTGGGAAGCGAGCGGCCATGTGGCGAACTTCAACGATGCCCTGATTGACTGTAAGCAGTGTAAGGCCCGCTTCCGCGCCGACCATCTGATAGAAGATGCCCACCCGGGCACCAAGGTGGAAGGCAAGAGCCCAACAGAACTGACAGCCATCGTGGCGGAGAAGAACATCCCCTGCCCCACATGCGGAACGAAAGGGCAGTTCACAAATGCACGCACCTTCAACCTACTCTTCCAGACGCAGCTGGGCGCAGTAGAGGGCGAGGATAATCGCAGCGTGTACCTGCGCGGGGAGATCGCACAGGCAATGTTCGTAAACTTCAAGAATGTGCTCACCACCACGCGCAAGCGCCTCCCGTTTGGCATCGCCTCCGTCGGCAAAGCATTCCGCAACGAGATCACGCCCGGCAACTTCACCTTCCGCACGCTGGAGTTCGACCTGATGGAGTTCGAGTACTTCATTGAGGAGAAGGACTGGGAGCAAACCTTCGACTACTGGCTCGAGGAGCAGCAAGCGTGGCTCAAGGAGATAGGATTTGATCCCGAGCGCCTCCGGGTGCGCGAGCACACCAAAGACGAGCTCTCCCACTATTCCAGGCGAACGGCGGACGTAGAGTACCTGACCCCGTTTGGCTGGAAGGAGCTCTTCGGCCTGGCATACCGCACGGACTTCGACCTGAAGAATCACATGGAACAGAGCGGAGTCGATCTGCAGTACACCGATCCAGATGACGCGGCGAGGAAGTTTATTCCGCATGTAGTGGAACCGACGTTCGGCCTCTCGCGCCTGACCCTCATGGTCCTGCTGGAAGCGTACGATGAGGAAAAATTGGAGGGAGAAGAGACGCGCACGGTCATGCGGTTCAATGATCGCATCGCCCCCGTGCAGGTTGCCATCCTGCCCCTGAGCAAGAAGGAAAACCTGATTGCCAAAGCACAGGAAGTGTACAAACTCCTGCAGGGAGAAACCGACTTGCGACTGGATTTTGATGTCACCGGCTCGATCGGCAAACGCTACCGCCGCCAGGATGAGATCGGCACGCCCAAGTGCATCACCATCGACTTCGGCACGATCGGCGAAGATAAGGAGCAGGGCGCGCAGGACACGGTGACCATCCGCGACCGCGACAGCCTCAAGCAGGAACGAGTGAAGATATCGGAGCTCACCAGGAAACTGCAATAATCTTACTCTGCCTCGCACCACTCGAGCACACGCGTCGTATCCTGCTTCCAATCGTACTGCCAGAGTTCCCGCAGTTCTTCTGCGAAGCTCCGCTCTTTGATGTACACCTGCTCCTTGAGTGCATGCAGGTAGACGGACTCGTCGGTCTCCGTGCTGTCGAGGCGCCCGAAGCTATGCAGCTTCTCATTGGCAAGCATCACCAGCTCCTGTGCATAGAGCAGTAACGGTTTGCCGTTGATTTCCGTGCGGAGGCCTTCTTTCCAGGCGCGCCGATCCAAATCAATCACCTGTTCGTACGTCCATCCATCCGTCAGTGCGCGCACCTGCTGCCAGTTCCCGGAATCGAAGAGCAGCCCCTTCATAAGCGCAGGAAGGGACATGACGTACTTGAATGGCACACTGTCCGCCACGCGGTACTCCAGGTAGGAAGGCCGCAAGCGGATATCGGACCACGTCGTCTTCACATGCCGGTCAAAATCTTTCGCAGTCGGATACCGCCCCGCCCTCCCCTCCTCCATCCAGGTGCGGAACGTGAAACTCCCGTCGACTCTCACTTCCCTCCCCTCCTGCTCCATGAGCACAACAGGGATGTCCACATAGTGAGAGAGCCAGGCAGAGAGCGAGAAATCCTCATCGAGGATTGTAGGCGGAATCCCGGTACGCGCAGGAGCGTGATTCTGGATGACGTGCCGCCGCAGATCGAGGTAGGGTGCAAGCTCCCCGCCATCGAACGGGCTGCTTGCGTAGATCGCACCGATGATGGGGAGAATCCTGAATGCCGTCTGCGCCTTCTGGATGGCATTCTGCTCATCGGTGAAACTCAGGTTCGCCGTCAGCCCATTCGTGCGCTTCGTCATAGTCGCCATGAGTGCAGGATCTCCGATTTCCTGCAAAATGCTGTATCGATCCTTCCCTAGGAGTTCGATCTCGCTATCCGTGTGCAACGGCTGCACGCCCATCGGGAGCCAACCAATCCCGAAGATGTTTCCCATCTCCACTACCTCGTGATTATGCAGGCGGAGCTCCCGAGCCAAATCGTGGAGACTCTCCTGTGGAGAACCCGCGAGTTCGAGTCTTCCATCGCCTTCCAGCGTCACGTGTGTTTCGCCCCGCTGTAATTCGTAGAGTTCATTGTGATCACTCTGCACAATGTGCCACCCCACCTCCTCCACCAGCTTGTGGAGCACCGCATTGTAGCCGTTTTCGCCTGGGTACCGCACTGCTCCGAATCCCTCCCTGTACACACCGGATCGTTCCCATTCTATACCAACGTAGAGCGCCTTCTCCCAATTCACCTTCCTGTAGTACTCAACGAGATCTTCCAGCGTACGAATCAGTTCATCTTCCTGTACAATCATCCTTGGCAACATAGCACAGCATGGTAGGATGCCAAGTGGAAGGAGCGGAATGTCATCATCCCGATACGTTCTCATTCCTGCTACGCCATTTCATGCCCGCGCATCGTGGAGCGCAGGTGGCGCGCAGTGCGTTCGTGGAAGATCTGCTGGGTTACGTTGCGCAGCTGCCCAATTTCTCCCTGCACCACTTCCACTTCCCGCAGGTGCGCACGAAGATCCGGCCCCAGCATCACTTGTTCATTCCGTATGGGAGGAGAAACCGGTGTTTGTAAAATTTCTCCGAGTGTCACACCGGCATCAAACACCTTGTGCATTGCAGCAATCGCATCCGCACGCTGCCGACCTGGCAGGCTTGCAAGGTACTCCCCCACTTCTACAAGCTCCCCCTCGGTCTGCCGTACCTGACGGCGAACTTCTCGGATGCGCGGGTCGTATGGTCGTTCAGCTTTGTACATACGGAGGCAGCATTCTGCGAGCCTGATAGCAGAAAGTCACTTGCCGATTTGGGAAATGGTTCCTAGTAAAAAGCTATGAGTTACGAGTCTTGAGTAACCAGCTAACAACTGTGTACTCACGACTCAAGACTCGTAACTCATACCTCAAAATGCCTCGAAATTTCTTGCCGATATGCTCCCTCCTCTGTATAAATCCCCTATCACTCTCCGCTGATCGTTGCGGTCCTGTCCTTCGCTATGGAGGATCCTCCGCATTTGAAACGAGATGACGCAGAGAGGCAGCCCCAAGGATTTCCCCACCATCTCCTATGCCTATTCCCACAACGAAAGAGTTACTGGATGCTGCGTGCCACTTCGGGCACAAGCGCGAGAAATGGAACCCAAGGATGGCGCGGTACATCCACGGCGTCCGCAAAGGGATCCACATCTTCGATCTTGAACAGACCGAAGCTCGACTCCGATTGATGTGCGAGCACCTCAAGAAGATGCAGAAGGAAGGGAAAACCATCCTCTTCGTCTCTACGAAACAGCAGAGCACCGCACTGATCGAAGAGCTCGGACAGGCGCTGGGACAGCCGATCGTCACCAAGAAATGGATTCCGGGACTTCTCACGAACTGGAATACGATCAGGAAGCGCATCAAGTACTACCTCGAACTCCAGCAGTCTTTCCGTAGCGGTGAAGTGGAGAAGTACACGAAGAAAGAACAGCTGGATCTTCGCAAAGGGCTGGCGAAACTGGATACCGCCCTCTCCGGCGTCAGTTCCATGGCCGGCATTCCGCAGGCGCTCTTCGTGGTGGATGCCGTGCGCGACCACGTGGCGGTGCTGGAAGCACGCAAGCTCGGTATCGCCGTATTCGGCATCTGCGACAGCAATGCCAATCCCGATGACTTCACCGTCTTCGTCCCCGCAAACGATGATGCAGTCAAATCCATCGGACTCATCCTCACCACCGTCCGCGAGGAGCTGGGCGGCGCAAAGAAGCCGCAGAAACCTGAAAAGGAATCCGAGGAATCCGCCTCATAAGCTTTCACTTCTCTCCCCATCCTCACAATGTCAGACATTCCCGCATCCGCAGTCGCCTCGCTCCGTGCCCGCACGGGCGTCTCTATCCTCGAGTGCAAGAAAGCACTCGAAGAAGCGAGTGGAAATGAGGAGCAGGCAATCGAAATCCTCCGCAAGCGCGGCGCGGCGCAGGCAGTCAAGAAGGCGACGCGCGACCAGAGCGAAGGGCTTGTGTTCTCCGCTGCCACAGAAGGAAAAGTCTCCTTCGTACAGATCAAATGCGAAACGGACTTCGTGGCTCTCAACAAGGATTTCCAGGCACTGGGGAAGGAAATGGCAGAACTGGCGCTGCAGAAAGGCGTCGATGCGGTGAAGGGGTCTCAGGAAAAAATCACGGCGGCAACCCAGCAACTTGGGGAGAACATCTCCTTCGGAGATATGGCGGTTGTGGAAGGTGATCCGCTGGGATACTACGTGCACACGAACAGGAAGATCGGCGTTGCAGTCGCCCTCAAAGGAGGCTCACAGGAGATCGCAAAGGACGTCGCCATGCATGCCGCGGCGATGAGTCCTGCGTACGTTTCACCGGACGAGGTGCCGGAGGAGGCGGTTGCGAAGGAGAAGGTAATCTGGATGGAGCAACTGGCGAAAGAAGGGAAGCCCGCGCAGATCATGGAGAAAATCATGATCGGCAAGGAGAAGAAGTTCCGCGAGGAGAACGCGCTCATGAAACAGGCGTTTGTGAAGAATCCGGAACAGACGATCGAGCAGTTCCTGGGCGGCGCAACTATCGTGCAGTACGTCCGTATCGCAGTGTAGCCGCACGCCGGGTGTGAAAACCGCTTGGCGCGGGCAAGGAAGCGTGTATACTTCCTCTTATGGCAAGCAAGGGCGACATACTTTTCGCAGAAGACGATCCCGTTCTACGGGAGATCTACAGGAAGAAGTTCACCATCGCCGGGTACGATGTGCGCACCGCTGTCGATGGGGCAGAAACAATCGCTGCTATTGAGGAGAAAGCACCCGATGCGCTCGTACTGGACATCAACATGCCAGTGGTCAATGGCTTTGAGGTGCTCAGGAAATACCCGAAAACCGCTCGTAAGTTCCCCATTGTTCTGCTCACGAACCTGGCAGACGACCACACGCGGGAAGAGGGCGAAAGGCTCGGGGGGGACGGATTCTTCATCAAGAGCCAAATGACCATCAAAACCCTCATTGAGATGGTGGAGAAACTCCTGCGCTAAAAGGAGATTGTCTGCGCAGTAGGAAGCCGTTTTTCACTATTCCAGGCGCGCGGAACATGGTACAATGGTAGGATAGTCGCGCATGGAGTTCACCCTGACCATCCTTGGCGTCCTTGCGCTCGGCCTCTGCGGAGGGTGGGGATTCCTGCAGGTCTGCAAGCTCCTGTCCGACCGGGGGCGATCGGAAGACCTGGTCTTCCTGCAGCTGCTCGTTCCGATTAAGGAAAGCAAGGAGGATAAGGAGACGGAATCGGAACGGTACTCTTCCGGGCAGGATTTCCGGGAAGTGCTGGGGGTGATGGACCACCTCTACCAATCGCTCTTCGCCACCTACAACTCCCGCATGAGCAGGCTGTGGCAAGGGCAGCAGTTCTTCTCCCTGGAGTACGCCGCACTGGCGGGAGAGATTCTCTTCTTCGTCGTCTGCCCCCGGAGGATCGCGCCGCTCCTGGAGAAACAGATCACCGCGTTCTACCCGGATACCGTCATCGACCAGGTGGAAGACTATGACATCTTCACGAACACGTCTGTCGTGAGTGCCCAGATACTCCTGCCCACGCATGCATACACGTCGGTCTTTCGCACCTACCAGCAACTCAAGAGCGACCCTTTGAGCACGATTACCAACGCATTCTCCAAGCTCGCCCTCACGGAAGGCGCAGCGATCCAGTTCGTGCTGCGCCCTGCCAAACCGGGCTGGCAGCGGAAACTCGAGAGGGAAGCCGGCCGTATCATCAACCCCAAGAAGAAGCAGCGCAGCATCTTCAACCCCCTCACGTGGGTGAGTGCCGTATTTGACCTCTTCGCCAACAGCGAGTCGCTGAAGATGCCTGAGAACCAGAGCACGGGAGAACGCGTGTCCCAGATGGCGGAGGAGTACAGCAAAGCGGTGGATGAGAAAGCCAGTTCCCCCGGCTTCCTCTGCACCATCCGCGTGCTCACTTCCGCGGATACGAAAGGACGTGCAGACGCGCTCCTGGAAACTGTTCTCGCATCCTTCAGCCAGTTCGATTCCGTCCGCGGGAACTCCTTTCGGGTTGCACGGCTCCTCAACCGGCATCATACGATCCGGGACTTCATCCTGCGCAATCCGCGCCGCACTCTCAGGCAGGCGCTCACCTCTCCCAAGATGCTGCTGGGATGCGGGGAAATCGCGAGCTTCTTCCACCTGCCAAGCATCAAGTACAACAAAGTGGAAACTATCAAGTGGCAGAAATCCAAAATTGCGCCGGCTCCCAAGAGCGTGCCGGAGGAAGGTCTCTACTTAGGCATCAACACCCATCGCGGGGAGAAGCAGAAGGTCTTCATGAAGAACGAGGACCGTTTCCGCCATTTCTACATCATCGGACAGACGGGTACGGGCAAGTCTTCCATCCTCCAGATCATGGCGAGGCAGGACTTCCATAACGGGAAAGGTCTCTGCATCGTGGACCCGCACGGATCGCTGATAGAAGACCTGATGCCCTACATCCCGCGCGAGCGCGCCGATGATGTGATCTACTTCAACCCTGCAGATTTGGAACGGCCGATGGGCCTCAATCTGCTGGAGGGAAAGACGCCGGAAGAGAAGGACCTCATCGCGCTCGATGCCATGAACATGATGGTCAAGATGTTCGGCAACGAGGTATTCGGTCCGCGCATCCAGGACTACTTCCGCAACGGGTGCCTCACGCTCATGGATGACGAAGAGGAAGGCGGCGCCATCACGGATCTGGTGAAGCTCTTCACCGACGATGAATGGCAGAAGTACAAGGTTGCGCGCGTGAAGAATCCGATCGTGCGCTCCTTCTGGGAGAAACAGATGGCCATGACCGGGCAGCGCGAGAAGCAGGAAATGATCCCCTACTTCGCTGCGAAGTTCGGGCAGTTCTACACAAATACGCTCATGCGCAACATCGTCGGCCAGACCAAGAGCGCCTTCGACATCGCCGAGTGCATGAACAACGGGAAGATCATCCTGATGAACCTGAGCAAAGGCTTGATCGGCGACATCAACTCGCAGCTGCTGGGTATGATCGTCGTGAGCAAGATTCAGGTCGCCGCCATGCGCAGGCAGCGGCAGGGAAAGGAGGAACGCAAGGACTTCTTCCTGTACATCGACGAATTCCAGAACTTCGTCACGGACTCGATCGAATCCATCCTCTCCGAGGCACGAAAATACCGCCTGGGTCTGGTGCTCGCACACCAGTACATCGACCAGCTGGAGAAGGAGGATAAGCTGAGCGGCGGCGTGAGCCTGAAGGGCGCCGTCTTCGGGAACATCGGCACGATGATGATGTACAAGATCGGTCCGCAGGATGCGGAAGTGTGCGCCAAAGAGATGGCGCCTGTCTTCTCCGAGCAGGACCTGGTGAACCTGGAATCCTTCAAGGGTGCCATCAAACTGAGCATCGACGGCCAGCCCTCCCGCCCGTTCTCCATCGATGTGCCAAAACCCTGGCTGGAAACCTCCTACCCGAAAGATGAGCAGGCGGCGGAAGCGTACAAGCAGCTCTCACGCCTCACGTACGGGAGGCAGCGGGAGTTCGTGGACCGCGAGATTATGCGGAGAATCGGCTGAGCTTTCTTTCCCGTTCTGTTCCCGGAGCAGTCGCTTCCACTTGCGCGCACAGCTGTTCATATTGCGCACGCATTTTCCTCCGTGGAATTCCCGATTGAGCATGTCGCAAATCATACGGAAACATGGCTTACCCTTATGCATACCGTTCGAGTAGCAATTGTTCGGATCTGCTGCCAGTTCCAGCAGACGATCCTCTTCATTCGGAGACCAGTAGGTATTCGTTTCGACCGGCTCATCCTGCCCATTCAGCACATATCCTTCCGGCATGAATGTGAGTGCTCCTTCGCGCACGCCCTTCGTGCGGTTGCGCTTCCTTACTTGCTCCAGCTGTTCTTCGGTTAACACGCGGCGTGCTGCATGCGCCACTGCCATCTGTGCGATTTTGATATGTACTTTAGGGAAGAATTCACGTCCGACTTCTGCGAACGTGCGCCTGCGTTCAAGGATCTCCCTTTGGATTTCCTTTGCTTCAATTGTCTCCGCCAACCGGAGTGCGCTGCCAACGAATGCACCTACATTCTGCTCATTGGGCACGAAGCCCAATTGATGGTCGATAAATTGATGGCAGCGATTATTGGGTTGCTCTTTCATGTGCATACTTCAGGAAATTCTTATCGCAATGCTACGGTCCCTACCGGGATCGCATGGATAAGGTAGCGCTGTTGGATGCTGTCCGGCGGCCAACAGGTGTAGAGAATCAATTCCTCTCCCGATCCGTTATCCTGGAATCGGCTCGTATCGGCGGCATCTATCGTCTCTTCGAACGTCACTTCGTACACGTAGAGCGTGCCGCTGTACGTGACGTAGATGCGGTCCCCCGCCTGCAGCGCGTTGATCTTGCGGAAGATCTTGGTGTACTGCGAGACATCCCACGGGTAGCCGCTGGAGTGGCCGTAGACCATGATCTTGCCGCCGCCGCCGGGATAGCTGAAGAGGTGCCCCACACCGCTCTGCAGCGGTGCAAGGACGCCTTCTTTGGTGAAGGGATCAACGGGGTGCGTGATATTCAAGTCGGTGATCCCGGCCTTCGGAATCGTGACGGCAAAGTACTTCTCGGACCCGTACTGGCTCCCCTGCGTGTTCCCGGCGGTTGCCACGGCGACCGGCTGCGGCGCATGGATGACTGCTGTCCCCGCGCTCACCGCAACCTGCGGCTGCGGAGCCGCGATGAGCGGCGCCTGCACCGAAGCAACAGGCTGGACTGCCCCGTCATTGAAGGCGACTGCGCGCGTCGCTTTGACCGCGTGCATCCTGTGCACGATGGAGAAGAACTGCCCGCGCGTGATTGCCGCACCCAGCAGCAACCGCTCGTTCTGGGCGATGAGGTTCCGCTTGATTGCCGCGTTGATCGCCGGCGTGTACCACTGCCCGGCTGCATTCTGGATGCGAAGCGATTGCTCCGTATCACCCGTGCTTCCCGTCTCACCGTACGTGCGCATGAGGAGGGTGACTGCCTCCTCCACGCTCACAGGCCGCCCGGGGTGGAATTTGCCGTCCGGGTATCCCGTGACAATGCGTTTCTCGTACGCGGTCTCTATGTAGGACGCAAACCAATCCTTCTGGCGAACATCGGGAAAGAGGGCAATGATCGGCATGTTGCTCCTGTACCAGGCTGCGCGCCTGCTCGTCTCATCCTGGAGCTCCAGAATGACCTTGAGTGCCTCTGCCCTGTTCAGCGTGTCATAGGGTCTCCCCTGCTCCACGATGCCCTCCTGCGCAAGGTAGGAGTACGCATCGGCATAGCCGGTTCCTGCCACATCTGCAAATGTCGCAGCACTGACGGGTGATGCGATGCCGGCCAGTACAAGGACAAGGGTGGTGAGCGTTCCTTTCCGCATCATGAAGAACAGAAATGGAGATTTAATTTACCAAATTACTGGATTTTGTCAATATTTTCCGTATTCATTGCATCGTGCCCCAATTCAAGCCAAAATGACACGTACATGGCGCTGAGAATAGGCATCGTAGGCCTTCCGAATGTCGGCAAATCCACCCTCTTCAACGCCCTCACGGGATCCCGCGGGGCGCAGGCGGCCAACTATCCCTTCTGCACCATCGACCCCAATATCGGCATCGTGGAGGTACCCGATGAGCGGCTGCAGCAGCTCACGGCAATGGTGCAACCGGCGAAAGTGATCCCTGCAACGGTCGAGTTTGTGGACATTGCGGGACTGGTGAAAGGCGCCAGCAAAGGGGAAGGACTCGGGAATAAATTCCTGGCTGCCATCCGCGAAGTCAACACGATCTGCCACGTCGTGCGCGCATTCGACCACGGCGACATCATCCATGTGGATGGAACGGTTGAGCCCAGGCGCGACCGCGAGACGATCGAGATGGAACTGATCCTCGCCGATCTGGAGCACATAGGAAGTCGCATCGGGAAGACGACGAGCGCGGCAAAAACGGGTGACAAAGAGAAGCAGAAGGAACTCGCTCTCATCACCCGGCTCCAGGCGCATCTGGAATCCGGCAACATGGCTTCCTCGCTCCCGATGGAGAAGGAGGAGCGCCAGATCATGCAGCAGATTCCCCTGCTCACCTGCAAACCGATCCTCTATGCAATCAACGTGTCGGAATCCCAGCTGAATACCGTGAAAACGGAAGTGATGCGCCAGCAGATGGGCCTGACGGAGAATGACGAGCTGATTCTGATCTGCGCGAAGATCGAGGAAGACCTGCAGGATCTCTCCATCGAAGACCGCAGAGAGTACTTGAGCAGTATGGGGGGGAAATCCGGCCTGGATCAGCTGATTCGCGCAGCGTACGCAGCCCTCGGCTACATCACCTTCTTCACTGCCGGCCCCAAGGAAGTCCGCGCATGGACCGTTACCCGCGGAGCAACAGCGCCAGAGGCAGCAGGAGTGATCCACACTGACTTCCAGAAGGGGTTCATCCGCGCGGAGACCATCGCCTACGAGGACTTCGTCGCGTACGGCGGGGAGCTGGGGGCGAAAGAGGCGGGGAAGCTGCGCTCCGAAGGGAAGGAGTACATTGTGAAGGATGGCGATGTGATGCACTTCCGATTCAATGTGTAATGCCGTTCATCCCCCGCCAGGAGGCGTTCACCTGCGAACACTGCGGCAAGCGCGTGGAACCGATCGAGCACGGCAGCTACCGTAACCACTGCCCGCACTGCCTGTACTCCAAGCATGTGGATGCGCAGGATCCGGGCGACCGTGCCTCTTCCTGTGGAGGCATGATGAAACCTGTCGCGCTCGACCAGCGCTCCGGCAAAGGGTTCGTCCTCATCCACACCTGCCTCAAGTGCGGGAAGCAGATTCCCAACCGAGCCGCAGCTGACGACGATCTCGCATCGTTTGAGCAGATTTTTTGATCAACTAGCCAAAAACCCTGAATGTTGGGTGTACATGTGTTCAACCCTTTTGTTCATGTTTTTGCTCTTTTGCAAGGGCTCTTTCGCTATGAGCACTTGCAGAATGTTTGCAGGACATACTAGGATTGCAGCCCTAAAGACATGAAGTATTTCTTCCTTCTCTGCGCATTCGGCCTCTTGTTCGTCGGCATGTGATCCCTCACATGTCCTTCCGATCATTTCTCCTGCATGACTTGTGCAAATTGCTGCACATACTGCTCGCCTAAAGATGACCGTACCGGGATTGTTTCCTGTACGTTCCCTTCCGGGACAACAACGAGCTGATCCTGCTGGGTTTCCGGGTGAGCGTCGACGCGCACATCGAATGTCCCGCGTTCGAGCTGCGTACGCACTCCCTCCGGAAGATCTGCCGCTTCTAGCACCGCTGCGACCCCTTGTTCCCGCATATCCTGTTCTATCTGCCGCCTAAGGGCATCTTTGAGCGTTGGTTCGGCTTCCAGGGCAAAAGAGAGTTCCGCCAGCTGCTCGTTCCTGTCCATCTCCTCCGCAATCTGCTCCACGCTCTTCACCCGCTCACGCAAACGCTCATACTCCTCGGGGCTGCGCTTTTTGAGCTCGCGCAGCTTCTGCCGTTCACGCGATGGAATGAGATCGAGCCAGGTGGACATGGCTGTAGTATAAAGTTTAGAATGCATTGTGCATACCACTTCGGTGAATAGAGGGCAGAGATCAGAGAGCAGAGAGCAGAGAACAGAGAACAGAGATCAGAGGACAGAAGTCAGTAAACTGATCTCTGAACTCTGGACTCTGATCTCTCAATCAAGACTCGAGTGACGATTCCTATGAGCATGAAGAAGAAACCCTGAGCTAACTACAGCCGCTCGTCGCACCGCAATCGAGACAGACTTCGCAGCTGCCGTTGCGCTTCATGCGCACGGAGCCGCAGCCCGTACAGATGGCTCCTGTAAATCCCTGGAGCCTCGCCTGCTCGATTTTGGAAGACGCAGCATCCACTTGGGCGACTGCATCTGCCACTTCGACTGCCGTCTTCTCCTCCACGGTCGCAGCAAGATTCGCTTTCGTCTGCTGCGGCAAGCCTTCATCCACCACGGGCAAATGCATGGCGAATGCATCCTTGCTCTTGCTCCCCTCGGCGTAAGCCTTCTCTATGAGTTCCCTGTTGTGGAACTTCATCGCCTGCTCCTTGGTGAGGAACTTGAGCGCCAGCCACCGCCCCAGGTAGTCCATCAGGCTCTTCACAACGGGAATTTCCCTGTTCTGGGTTATGCCCATCGGCTCGAAGCGGGTATGCACAAGCTTCTCGCAGAGCACCTCAAGCGGCACGCCGTACTGCAGGTTCATGGAGAGGCTCAGGGCCAAGGTATCCATGACGCCGGAGAGCGTAGACCCCTCTTTGCTCATCTTGATGAAGATCTCGCCCGGTGCGCCGTTCTCATAGAGACCCACATGGATGTACGCCTCATGCGTGGCCACACTGAGCTTGTGCGTAATGGACATACGCTCATCGGGCAACTTGCGCCTGCGCGGCACTTCCTTGATCACGATTTTCTCGATGATTTTCGGTGCTGCCAGTGCGTCCTGCTTTCTCTGCTTCTTCTTGGCATCCGATTTGTTCCCGAGTGGCTGGCTCAACTTGCACCCGTCACGATAGAGCGCATTGGATTTGAGGCAGAGCTTCCAGCTTAAGAAGTACGCATTCTTAATGTCTTCAACCGTCGCCTCATTGGGCAGGTTGATCGTCTTGCTGATGGAACCGGTGATGAACGGCTGCGCCGCCGCCATCATGCGGATGTGCCCCTCCACGCCGATGTACCGCTTGCCGATCCGACCGCACTTGCCCGCGCAATCGAAGACAGGCAGGTGTTCCTCTTTGAGGTGCGGAGCACCCTCCACTGTCATGTGACCGCAGATGAACAGGTTGGCCTCCTCAATCTGCTCCCTGGAAAATCCGAGTCCCCGCAGGAGATCAAAAGAAGGCTTCTCGTAGGCATCCCTGGAAAATCCCAGCCGCTCCATGGCTTCGTCTCCGAGCGTGAAACGGTTGAAGACGAACGGGAGTTCGAAGACCTGCGGCAACTGCTTCTCGGTTTTCGCGATTTCCACATCGGTGAATCCCTTCTCTCTGAGCGTCGTACGATTGATGTGCGGCGCCCCTTCCAGCCGCATGGTCCCCATGACGTACTCCATGATTTCACGCACCTGCGTGGATGAGTATCCGAGCGCTTTGAGTGCGGGTTCCACAGACTGATTGGCAATCTTCATGTAACCGCCTCCCGCGAGCTTCTTGAACTTGACGAGGGCGAAATCCGGTTCGACGCCCGTCGTGTCGCAGTCCATGAGCAGACCGATGGTCCCTGTGGGCGCGATGACCGACACCTGCGCATTGCGGTACCCGTACTGCTCGCCCATCGCGAGTGCGCGGTCCCAGCACTCTTTGGCCGCCATGAGCAGGCTCGGGGAGCAGACGTTCTGATCAATGCCCACAGGCGTGACATGCAACCCTTCGTACTCGCCCTTTGGCGCGTTGTACGCTGCGCGCCGGTGGTTGCGGATGACGCGGAGCATGTGCTGTCGATTGCGAATGAATCCGGTGAACGTTCCGAGGCACTTAGCCATCTCTGCGGACGTCGCATACGACTCGCCCGTCATGATTGCCGTGATTGCTCCGCAGAGAGCTCGCGCCTGCTCCGAATCGTAGGGCATGCCCATGCGCATCAGGAGCGCGCCGATGTTCGCGTACCCTAAGCCCAGCGTCCGGAACTCGTAGCTTAGGCGCGCGATCTCCTTGCTCGGGAACTGTGCCATGAGCACGGAGATCTCAAGCACGATCGTCCACAGACGCACCGCATGTTTGAACCGCTCGACCTCGAATGTGCCGTGCTCCGCATCGTAGAACTTGAGCAGATTGATGGAAGCCAGGTTGCACGCCGTGTTATCCAGGAACATGTACTCGCTGCAGGGATTGCTGGCATTGATGCGCCCGTCTTCCGGGCAGGTGTGCCACTCGTTGATCGCCGTGTCGTACTGCACGCCCGGATCCGCACACGCCCATGCGGCGTACCCGATCTTGTCCCACAGGTCCCGCGCCCGCAGCGTCTTGCAGGGAACGGGACTGCGCCCTTCCTGCTCGGCAGTGCGCAGTTCCGTGCGCCAGTAGAGATTCCAATTGCCATCCTTCTCCACCGCGTCGAAGAACGCGTGCGGCACGCGCACGGAATTGTTGGAATTCTGCCCGGAAACCGTCTGGTACGCCTCGCTGTTGAAATCCGTGTCGTAGCCGGCTTCCGCGAGTGCCGCGACTTTCTTCTCTTCGCGCACTTTCCAGTCGATGAACTGCTCGATATCCGGATGGTCGAGGTCCAGGCAGACCATCTTCGCCGCGCGGCG